>CAZZYY010000046.1:0-3248 GCA_964658475.1 uncultured Candidatus Methylacidiphilales bacterium
GCCAGGAGAGCGCAGGCGGCGGCCACGCCGTCGCCGCGCTTGATGCGGCCGCCGAGCTTGCGCGCGTGCGTGGGGGCGGCGCCCCCCAGCACGCGCTCCAAGGCGCGCGCCAAGGTCCCGGCATCGCGTTCCGCCGGCTTGACCAGTTCCGCTGCGCCCAGCTCCACCAGGCGGCAGGCGTTGTTCGGCTGGTCGAAGGCGAAGGGCACCGCCACGGAGGGAAGCCCGGCCCGCAGCACGTGCGAGAGCGTCCCAATCCCGCATTGATGCACCACGGCACGCGCGCGCGGCATGACCAGCCCATACGGCGCGTAGCCCGCCGCGAAGACGTGGTCCGGCAAATCGCGCGGCCGGTTTTCCTCCGCGCCGACCAGCAGCAATCCGCGCAGCTTCAGGCGTCGGCAGACCTCGACTGCCTCCTTGTAAAAGCGCCCCGGATTCCGCGACGCCGTCGATCCGAGCGTGAACAGCACGGGCGGTTCGCCCGCGGCCAGGAAGGCTTCGAGATCGTGGGCGAGCGCGGCGCCGGGCGGATCGAAGAAGCAGAAGCCCGCCTGCTTTTTCTCCGTGCTCCAATCGGGCGCGGGCGGAGCGAAATGGCGGCTGTAAAGCTGGAGATTGAGCACGCGCGAATGGGCGCCGAAAACGGCGTCGTGGATGGGACGCAGCCCGCATTCCCGCCGCAGTTGGTTCACCAGCGGATCGACCATTCGACTAGTGATCGCGCGCCCCGCGCTCCAAATGATGCGATTGCGCGCGCGCGCCAGCACACCGCGGCCCGACCGGCCAAACTGCGCGCCCGGCAATGAGTAGGCCGACGGCACCACGCCGGGCGCGAGGGTCACGGTCACCCAAGGCTTTCCCGCCGCCTCCGCAACGATCGGCGCGGGAAAGGCAAAGTGATGCGCGATGACCGCATCGTGCCTCGGCATCTCCGCGCGCAGGGCGTCCAGCAGCGGCGGGAAGCTGGGCGCAATCACCTCCCGCATGAGCGCGTGGAGCGACGGGATGCCGCCCCAGCGACTCGACAGGATCTGCGGATGCCGGCGCAGGATGTCGTCCCGCGGCGGCTCGTTCGTGGCGATGAACCGGAGGCCTGCCGCGGCGGTGTCACCTCCCCATTCCGGGTGACCCACCACGGTCACCTCATGCCCACGCGCGGCCAGCCCGCGGCCCAGCGCAAGAAAGGGATGCAGGTCGCCGCGCGAGCCCCACGAGGAAAGGAGCCAGCGCATCAGACTTGCGCCGCCGGCTGCTGCTGCGTGATGCAGTGCAGCGCGCCCAAGCCCCAGATCAGGTCGAGAGACGGCCAGGCCATCACGCGCCGCGTCGGGAAGAGGTCCTGCAGGATCGCCTGCGCGCGGGCGTCATTCGGGTGGCCGAAGGCGGGCATCAGCACCACGCCGTTCGCGATGTAAAAGTTTGCGTAGCTGGCGGGCAACCGCTGGCCCTCGCGCTCGATCACGCCCGGCGTGGGCAGCTCCACGATCCGCCAGGGCTCTCCTTCCGGCGTGCGCATGGCCGCGAGCCGCGCGCGATTTTCCCGCAGCAACTCGTAATTTTCATCCGCCGAATCCGACTCAATGATGGTGACGAGCGTGCTCTCATCGGTGAATCGAGTCAGGTCGTCGATGTGCCCGTCCGTGTCGTCGCCGACGATGCCGTCGCCCAACCAGAGAATCTGCTCCACGCCCAGGTACTCGCGCAGGTTCTCCTCGATTTGCGCGCGGCTGAGCTCCGGGTTTCGGTTGGGATTGAGCAGGCACGCTTCGGTCGTCAGCAGCGTGCCGGCGCCGTTTACCTCGATGGAACCGCCCTCCAGGATCATCGGCGGCGAGAAGAGCGGGAGGGCGAGCAATCGGGCCACGTGCTGCGGCACGGCGTCGTCGAGGTCGCAGGGCGGATACTTGCCGCCCCAGGCGTTGTACTGCCAGTCCACGACCGCGAGGCCCTGCGCCTTGCGAACAAAGATTGGGCCGTGATCGCGGCACCACGGCTCGTAGGCGGGGAAGGGATGGAGGTGAATCCGCGACCCAAGCGGCGCATTCTCCCGCTTCAGCGCCGCGCGAATTTCCACCTCATGCGCCTCGTCGAAGACGTTGATGTGCACGAGCTCGTTTTCCGCCAGCGTCTTCGCCAGTCGCGCCCACACCGCGGGAATGTTCTCGAAGGCGTCGGGAAAGCTGATGCCCGCCTGGCGCGGCCAGGTCAGCCACGTTGCGTCGTGACGTTCCCATTCCGCGGGCATGCGGTAGCCCAGGGCGCGCGGCGTCGCGTTCATCGGCGGTCAGTCGATTAGCCGGCGCGTGAGATCGCCGTAGGCATCGATGCGGCGGTCGCGCAGGAACGGCCAGTGGGTGCGCGTGACGTCGACTGTCCCGAGATCGATTTCCTGCACGAGGACATTCTCCTTCTGCGCGCCCGCCTTGGCGATAATCTCGCCGGAGGTGTTGGCGATGAAGCTCTGGCCCCAGAACTCAATGCCGTCACCCCCGATCGGCGTCTCGTGGCCGATGCGGTTGGTCACGGCGACGTAACAACCGTTGGCCACGGCATGCGCGCGCTGGATCGTTTCCCACGAGGAATGGTGCGCGTGCCCGTACTTGTCCTTCTCGCCCGGATGCCAGCCGATGGCGGTCGGGTAAAAAAGAATCTGCGCGCCCTGCATGGCGGTGAGCCGCGCGGCCTCGGGAAACCACTGGTCCCAGCAGACGAGCACGCCGATGCGCCCGAACCTGGTGTCCCAGGCTCGGAAGCCGAGATCGCCGGGCGTGAAATAAAACTTCTCGTAGAAGAGCGGGTCGTCCGGGATGTGCATCTTGCGGTACATGCCGAGGTATTTTCCATCCGCATCGATGATGGCCGCAGTGTTGTGATAGACGCCGGCGGCCCGCTTCTCGAAGAGGGAGGCGACGATCACCACGCCGCGTTCGCGCGCCAGTTCGCAGAAAGCCTGCGTGCTTGGGCCGTTGGGGATTTCCTCCGCCAGCGCAAAGTTCGCGTGGTCCTCGCTCTGGCAGAAATAGGGCGAGCGGAATAACTCCTGCGTGCAGACGATCTGCGCACCCTGGTCCGCCGCCGCGTGGGCCAATGCCAGTGTGCGCTGCAGGTTGAGGTCGGGATCGGAGTCGGCCCAAGTCTGCAACAGGCCGAGCTTCACCTTGTGCGAGGAAGCCATGGCGCGGAATGTAGTACCGATCACCCGCCGAGGCGAGAGCGCGGCATGAAATTTTTCTGTGGCAGCGGCC
>CAZZYY010000046.1:3258-16914 GCA_964658475.1 uncultured Candidatus Methylacidiphilales bacterium
CCTTGGCGCGGATACCCGCGCCAAGGCTGGCCGTTACGGCGTCGGGCCGCCGAACTGGCGTACCTTTTCCTCCAGCGCCTTCAGTCGTTCGAAGAGCTCGGGCAGACGCCCCTCGAGGACTTCAATCTTCAGCGCCTCGCGAATAGGCCGGGCGTGACGACCGTAGAAAGTGACGCCCGGCGGCACGTCCTTGGTAATGCCGGACTGCGCCGTGACGGTGGCGCCATCGCCCACCGTGATATGTCCGGCCAGGCCAACCTGGCCCGCCAGCACCACGCCCCGACCAAGCGTGGTGCTGCCGGAGATGCCGGTCTGCGCCACGACAATCGACAGCGGACCGATGACCACGTTGTGGGCGATCATGACCAGGTTGTCGATCTTCGCTCCGGCCCCGATGTGGGTCTTGCCGAAACGCGCGCGGTCGACCGTGGTGTTGGCGCCGATTTCCACGTCGTCATCGATCTGGACAATGCCGGTGTGCGCGATCTTGACGTGCCGCCCATCGCGCAGCTCGTAGCCGAAACCATCCCCGCCAATGACCACGCCGCTGTGCAGGATGACGCGCGAGCCGATGACGCATCGCTCGCGAATGGAGACAAGCGGATGCACCAGGCAATGCTCGCCCATCGTCGTTTCCGGTCCCACCACGCTGCCAGCACCAATGACCGTGCCGCGGCCAATCCGTGCCTTGGACCCAATCACGGCCTTGGGCTGCACGCTTACCTCCGCCGCGAGGTGAGCGTCGGGCGCGACTACGGCGGAGGGATGCACGCCGGGCTCGAAGCGCACGGGCGGCGGCGCGAAGAGCTGCGCGATGTGCGCGAAGGCCGCGCTGGGCGACTCCACCTGCACCAGCGTGCCGCCTAGCCGACAGGACTCGCCGCGCGTGACGAGGATGGCGCCGGCCCGGCTGTCCCGCGCCTGCTTCTCGTATTTGGAGTTGGCCAGGAAGGCGATTTCCGACGGCCCGGCCGAGCGGAGGTCGTTGACGCCGGTGATGATGGCCCCGGCGCCTTCGCCCAGGACGGTGCCGCCGACCTGCCGGGCCAGGGATCCGACCGTGTGCGGCATCACAAGCGGAAGTCCCGCGACCTGACTAGGGGTTCGCGGGGGCGGGCGCAGGCGTACCGGGCGCCGGAGTGGCCGGTGCGCCGGCGTTGAGCTGCTTGATGATCGCGTCGGTGATGTCCGGCAGCTTGTCGGAGCTGTAAAGCACAATGGGGACGCCGCTCGCGGCCGAGGCGGACGACTTGTCGATGACCATGTCGTAGCCCTGCGGGCCGGAATATGCCGTGATCACCTTGGTGATCTCGTCGACCACTTCCTTGCGGCGGCGGATAAGCTCATCCTTGAGTTCGTTGGTGCGCTCGGTGCGGAACTCCTCGATCTGGCGCTGGGCGGCCTGCAAATCGGCGCCGCGCTGGTCACGGGCCTTGGCCTTTTCACCACGGGCCTCGGCCGAAAGGGTCTGGTCGTGCGCCTGCTGGTCGAGCTTCTGCACCTCGTCGCCGATGCGCTGATAGTCGGCGACCTTGTCCTGGAGTTCCTTCTGCGCCTCGTCCTGTTTTTCCTTCAGGTGGGTCTGGATTTCCTTGGTCTTGTAATAGCCGTCAAAGGCCTTGCTGAGGTCCACCGTCGCCACCTTCAAGTCGGCGGTTGCCAGGGAGACAGGGACGGAAAGGAGCAGCGCAATGAACAAAAGCTTTTTCATAATGAGCGGGCAAGATTTTCAAAATTGGTATCCCACGTCAAAGCTAAACTTGCCCGTGCTGTGGTTGTAACCTTGGTCTTTGTAAGGAATAGCGTAATCGAGCCGCAGCGGGCCGATAGGCAGGTTGAGGCGCACGCCGACGCCCGCAGCGGCATCGAGTTCGTTCCACGCATCCTCGTAGTGGAACGCGCGGGCATCGAGGAAACCGGCATCGGTGAAGACGGCGCCGCGCACCCGTTCCATGATGGGGAAGGTGAGCTCCAAATTGCCATAGGCCATGGTGTCGCCGCCCAACGCGATGCCATTCTCGTCCACCGGACCGATGTTGCGATTGGCGAAGCCGCGCACAGAGCGCGAGCCACCGATGAAGAAGCGGTCGAAGAGCGGCACTTCGGTGCTGCTGCCGTAGTAGTCCACGTCGCCGGTGGACCCGGCGATGGTCAGGATGAGATCATCCGGCAGCAGGATGTAATGCTGCGCGTCGGCCTGGAACTTGTAGATGTTCGTCTGCCCGAGCAGCGGCCCACCCGCAAACTCCGCGGAGAAATCCGCATGGGTGCCGCGCCGGCTCAGGAGCACGCTGTCGCGCGTGTCGTAGGTCATGCCCAGCGTGATGGAGCTGTCGCTGCGGTCGCCCGCCTCCCTGAACAGCTGCGGAGACGACTGCGGATTGAAGCCGTACAGGTCGTACTGCTGAATGGTGTAGCTGACCTGCCCGGCCCAGAACTGGCCGAAGGCGCGGGCAAGGCTGACCGAGGCGCCGTAGTTCTCCTGGCTGTACTCGTAGTCGGTCGTAGCATCGAGGAGATTGTTGTTGAAGTCGTAATTGTGGAAGAAGAGATTGTAGCCCAACGAGAGCCGTTGCTCGAGGAACCACGGTTCCTTGAACTCGACCTCCACGTCCTGCCGGTCGATGCCGTACTGGAGCCGCACGCGGAACTTCTCACCGCCGCCCGTGAAGTACGGGAAGTTGAACAAGTCGAAGTTGCCCTGCGTGATCTCGACGAAGCCGAGCAGCGAATCGACCGAGCTGAACCCGGCGCCGAAGGTGATCGAGCCGGTGCGCTTTTCCTCCACCGTGACCACCATGTTCTTGCGGTTGGGCACGGTCGTGTCCTGGGGCGAGATGTCGACCTTCTCGAAGTACTGGAGGTTCTCCAGCCGCTTCTGGCTTTGCTCGGCCTGCACGCTGTCATAAATCTGGCCGGGCTTGTTGGCCAGCTCGCGGCGGATGACCTTGTCCTTGGTGCGGTTGTTGCCCTGGATGATGATTTGCTCGACGTAGGACTGCGAGTTCTCGACGATCTGGTAGAGGATGTCGATCTTGCCGCTATCGACATTCGCCTGGCGGACGGGAGTGACCTCACGGTCGATGTAGCCGCGCACCCCGTAAAGATCCATGATGCGCTGCACGTCGTTATCCAGCGTCGGCAGTTCCTTGTTCGGCTCCTTGCCCTCCGGTGTGTAGGCGCGCGGCGAGTAGACAGAACCCTCCGTCATGCGGATGACCTTGAACGGCTTGTCGCTGCCCGGGGGGGTATAGACCCGCAGCTGCTCCTTGGTGTAAACCGTGTTGCCGGTGAAATCGATCTTGCCGACCGTGTATTGAATGCCCTCGAAAACGGTGATGGTGACCTGCATCTCGTTCTTCGCGTCGCGCGTGAACTTCACGTCCTTGACCGACATGTCGATGTAGCCCTTGCTGTTATAGTAGTCGCGCAGATTGACGAGGTCCTGGCGGAACTGGTCCTCCTTGTAGAGACCCGACTTGTCGAGGAAGGAAATGATGTCCTTCTTCTTCGTCTTCATGATCTTTCGCAGTTCCTTCGTGGTCAGGTGGTCGTTGCCGACGAAGTTGATCGCGGTGACGAAGGCCCGCTCGCCCTCGACGATGTTGAAGGTCACGACGGAGCGGCCGAATTCCTCGTTGGTGTCGATCTTGTAGCTGACCTGCACCTGGTCGTAGCCCTTGCCCAGGTAGTAGTCCTTCAGCTTGTCGGCGTCGTCGGACACCTGTTGCTCGGAAAGCGGCTCGCCGATCTTCGACTTGATCTCCTTCTTGAGCCGCGTGACCTTCACCTTCTTCGAGCCGTTGATGACGATCTGTTTGACCAGCGGCTTCGGCTGCACGATTACGTTCACCTTTACACCGTCGCCCATCGGCTCGTCCTTGATGGCCAGGTTGGTGAAGAAGCCGGTGGCATAGAGGTTGCGCACGTCCTCCTCCACCGCGGCGGCCGAGTAGACATCGCCCACCGTGGTGCGCATATTGGAAAGAATGACCGCCTGCGAAACGGTCTTGGGCCCGATGAACTGAATATCGATCGCTCGAACAATCGGGCCCTGGGTCCCGGTCGTGACCGCTTCGTCGGGCGCGGTGACCAACTTGCGATTGCGATGGCCCGGGGTGGCGGGCGCTCCCTGGTCGGGAGCCGGCGTGCCGGCCTGCGCGCCGGGCGTACCCATGTCGCCGGAAATGGGCTGCTGACTGTCGGCCGGAGTGGCCGAAGTGGCAGGCGTCGGGACGGGCGCGGTATCCGCGGGTGCGGCCGGCGTGGCGGGGGCCGAGGTTTGGCTGGCATCCGCCGGCAGGGCGGGCGTGGCACTCGAGTCCGCCGCGGACTGAGGATACGCGCCGTTGAAGGGAATAAGGCCCAAAACAACCAGCGCCAAGGCACGAGCAAAAATGGAATGGCGCAGCTGTTTTGGAAATTCTTTCAAATCTTCCCTTTCACGGTGAAAACAAAGGCCTTGGGAAATGCATTTCTGCATTTTTGGGCCGTCCACCTCCGTGTTGCGCAGGAATTTGGAGATGGCCTGTAAAAACGTCAAGCGAATTACCGGCACGCGGATGGGGTGAAAATCGACGGACTTCAACGAGGCAACCGCCTTCGCGAGGTCCATCGTCCCGAGGCTAGTCGGATATCCTTTGCGGGCCCGGAACGCCCTCGCAGACGGAGTGCCTCCCACCGATTCAGCGCGCAAAGCGCGGGCTCGGAAGAGCGGCCCGGCCGTTCGATTAACGGGGCATCAAGAGGCAGCGGTCTCTCCATGCGTCTGTCGCCCGCAGGTCGATCAACTACGTGGGGAATCCGAACAGAATCTGCCCTCACCCCTGCTTCTGCGTCATCCCGCCCAGAGTCTGGGTCTGCCCCATGCTGGCCTGCTCCTGCGACATGGCGGGCGCGTCCTTCTTCGCGGGGGCGAGCGTGGCGGCCTGATCGCTGGGCAGGACTGGCTCCGGCTCGGGTTGCGCGGCGGGCGGACAGAAGAGATACGTCTTATAGATGGCCTCGCCGATGGCGTTGAGCTTCACCTGGGTCTCGTCCATGTAACGGTGCATGCCGACGGTCTTGATGTCCTCCAGCGCGCTGAAATTAAGCTCCGCCACGAGCCGGCCGGCCAGCTTTTCCGCCTGGTTCTTGTAGGCGACGTCCCGCCCACCCGAGACCCGGCGCAGGGCGTCGTCCATCGCTTGCACGCAGCTGCGGATGGAGCGCGGGAAGAACTCGTTGAGGATGAGGAACTCCACCACCTTGTCGGGATCGACCTGCGCGACGTAGAACTTGCGGTAGGCGTCGTGGGCCGAGCAACTGCGCAGGATGGCACTCCACTGCAGCGTGCCGCTGGTTTGCGACTTGGCCGGCGTGTTGATGAAAATCTCGTCGTGCGCGTCGAGGATGCGGGTGGTCATGTCCGCGCGCTCGAGATACTTGCCCACCTGGATGAAGTCCCAATCTTCGCCATGCGTCATGGTGCCGTCCGTGATGCCCTGGAAAAGCGCCGAGGCGTTCTTGATCTGGTTGTAGAAGTCGTAGGCGCCGGAGCGGGCGATCTTCTTGGCGGTGAGGCCCTTGAGCGACAGATAGGTGCGGTTGATCTCCTCCCACATCTCGAGCGAGATTTGCTCCCGCACATGGCGGGCGTTCTCGCGCGCATTGGTCAGGCAATTGAGGATGGAGTTGGGGTTCTTCGGGCTGAGGGTGAGGAACTCGATGACCGCCTCGCTGGTCGCGAGCTTGTGGTGCTCCGTGAAATCGCCGTCGCCGGTGCTGCGCAGGACGGGGAGCCAAAGCGCCTCCTGCCCGATCGCATCGAGCTTCGGCATGTCGAGCATGAGCTGCAGGTTGACGTCGAGGATGCGCGCGATGTTCTCCGCGCGCTCCACGTAGCGGCTCATCCAGTAAAGCGAGTCGGCGACCCGCGAGAGCATGATGGTGGTGGGCATGAAAATCAGGTCTCGCCGTAAAGCACCCAGGTGTCCTTGCTGCCGCCGCCCTGGGAGGAATTGACGACGAGCGAGCCCTTGCGCAGCGCCACGCGGGTTAGGCCGCCGGGCACGATGGTGATGTCCTGGCCGTAGAGGATATAAGGCCGCAAATCGACATGCCGGCCCTCAAAGCTGCCTTCGCAGAAGCTCGGATGTCGCGACAGGCTGAGCGTGGGCTGGGCAATGAAGTTGCGCGGCTGCTTCTCGATCAGCGCCTTGAATTCGTCCCGCTGCTTTTGCGTGGAGGCCGGGCCAACGAGCATGCCGTAGCCGCCGGACTCGTTGGCCGATTTCACCACTAGTTCCGGCAGGTGCGAGAGGATGTACTCGCGCTCCTTGTCGTCGGAGGCGAGGTAGGTCGGCACGTTCTCGATCAGCGGCTCCTGCTGCAGGTAGAAGCGGATCATGTCGGGCACATACTTATAGATTACCTTGTCGTCCGCCACGCCGGTGCCGACGGCGTTGGCCAGCGTGACGTTGCCGGCGAGGTAAGCCTCGAAGAGGCCCGGCACGCCCAGCGCTGAGTCCTTGCGGAAGACGCGCGGATCGAGGAAGTCGTCGTCGATGCGGCGGTAGATGGTATCGACCTGCTGCAGGCCCTTGGTCGTGCGCATGAAGACGCACTTGTTTTCCACCACCAAGTCGAGGCCCTCGACAATTTGAATGCCCATCTGCCGGGCGAGGAACGAGTGCTCGAAGTAGGCGCTATTATAGATGCCGGGCGTGAGCAGCACGACCGTGGGGTTGCGGTTGCCGCGCGGCGCGACGTGCTGCAGGACGGTGAGCAGATCCTGCGTGTAGTGATCGACCGGCCGCACGCCGACCGAGCTGAAGAGATTCGGGAACGCCCGCTTCATCGCCATGCGGTTCTCCAGCAGGTAGGAGACGCCCGAGGGGCAGCGACCATTGTCCTCCAGCACGTAGTAGGTCCCCTTCCCGTCGCGGACGAGATCGCTCCCGCAGACGTGGATATAGACGCCACCGGGCGGATTGAAGCCCATCATCTCGGGCCGGAAATGCTTCGCGGACTCCACGTCCTCGCGCGGGACCTTGCCCTCCTTGATGATCCGCTGCTCGTGATAGACGTCGTTCAGGAAGAGATTGAGCGCGAGCATGCGCTGCTTCAGCCCCGCCTCGATCTTCGTCCATTCCGAATTCGGAATGATGCGCGGCATGAGGTCGAACGGGAAGATGCGCTCCGTGCCCTGCTCGTCGCTGTAGACGGTGAAGGTGATGCCCTGGCGCAGGAACGCCGCGTCGACCGCGCTGCGGCGCTGCTCGAATTCCTCGCGCTCGAGATTGTTGAACCGCTCGAAAAGCGCGGCGTAGTGCGGCCGGACCTGCCCGGGCGCGATGAACATCTCGTCAAAAAACGTGCCGGGCTGGTAGGTATCGAGCAGAGGCATGGGTAAGTCGGCCAGTTAACAGCATGAAGCTGCGCAGGGCAATCCCCGGAAGCTCGCCGTGTGCCAACGTGGCAAAGACCTAATCTGACTCAACGCCGGGGGTGCGGCTTCGGAGGTAGCCGGCATCGGCCAGATGCCGGAGGCCGCGTCTGCGGCCGGAATGCCTTCCCGTTTTCCAATAGTTGCGATCTCTCGCGGAGGCAACGCGCGCGCTCGCGTCCGTTCCGCTCGCTTTGCTCGCTCCGGCATCGAGCCGATGCCGGCACCTTTTGCATTTCGGCGAGGAGCTCGGCTCACATCAAAGACAAGATGGACGACCGTCATAGACGACCACTCCATAGCAACCAATCGCTAATCGCCACGTTTGACTTCTCCTCGCCCGGCGCGAGAATTTTTGCATGAGCACCGGTTCTCCCGTCATTCATCTTACCCGCGACATCGAGGCGATCCAGATTCCCAGCGGCCTGACCAAGAAGCTCGAAAAAGGCACGCCGTGCATCATCACCCAGTCGCTCGGCGGCACCTTCACCGTCGTGGTCGAGCATTCCGCCGGCCTCTTTCGCGTGCTGGCCGAGGATGCCGACGCGCTGGGCAAGACGCTCGAAACGCCGGCCGGCGGCGTGGTCGGCGTCGGCACGCACGACGGCGGACCCGTGAAGGAAGAAGACATCTGGACCCAGCTTAAAACCTGCTACGACCCGGAGATCCCGGTGAATATCGTCGACCTCGGCCTCATCTACAGCATGGAAATGAAACCGCAGGACGGCGGAACGTTTGTCGAGGTGAAGATGACCCTCACCGCGCCCGGCTGCGGCATGGGCCCCTCCATTGCCAGTGACGCGCAGCGCAAGATTTTGACCGTCCCCGGCGTGACCGACGCTCAAGTCGATGTTGTCTGGGACCCGCCGTGGAGCGCCGACCGCATCAGCGCCGAAGGCAAGCAGAAGCTGGGGATGGTGTAGGGCGCTTTCCCTTCTACGGCTGAAGGAGGCTTTCAAGCCGAAGGCGGAGCAATGGCCAAAGCTGCTGCACGAGCGTCGCTTTCTCCAGCATTTCGTCGCTTTTCAACTCGATGCCGTAACCATGGCGGGCGAAATGCCGGAAGCTCAAGAGACCGTCGACGAAGTCGAGGACGCTTCGGCACAAGTCTCAACTCAACGGCCAAGCTAAGCAGCTCCGATGCTGACTCTCGCGCCAGCGGGCATAACAGGTAGCCGGCGCTCTCCGAGCCCCGGCTACCTGACCAAGCGCGGCGGCGATTAGTCGATTTGCTGGATCAGCAAAATGAGCGCCCCCGCGACGACGGCGTCTCCAAGTGCGTCCTGATGCTGAGGCACGGCCAGCCGCTCGGCTCAGTTGACTAATTCCCTACTTCATTTACGATCTGCATTCCATGTCGCGGCTTAATTTTGTACCAATCGGTTTGGCTCTGCTCCCTTTCTTGGCCGGTTGTTCGGTCGGGCCTGACTATGTTCCGCCCTCCGTTCCGGAAACGCCGGCCTACAAGGGCGCAACCGGGCACTGGAAAAAGGCCGAGCCGCGGGATGCCGTCGCGCGCGGCAATTGGTACTCCGTCTTCCACGACCCGCTGTTGAACAAGCTCGAGGCCCAGGCGGTCGTGAACAACCAGAACCTGCGCGCCGCCGTGGCCCGGGTCACGGAAGCCCGTGCCGTGGCCCGCGAGGCCGAGGCCGACTTCTTTCCGACCATCGACTTCACCGCGGACGGCAGCCGCGAGCGCACCTCGCCCAATAATGGCGCGCAGGTGGCGCAGACGGCGGGTACCGGCCGGCCATCCTCTCCGTTCACCTACAACAGCGCCACGGTGGTCCCGTTCGACCTCAGCTACGAGGTCGATATCTGGGGCCGGGTGCGCCGCGAGTTCGAGGCCAATGCCGACCAGGCCCAGGCCACGCTGGCAGACATGGAAAACGTGCTGCTCTCGCTCCGGGCCGACGTGGCGACGAACTACTTTGCCCTGCGCGCGCTCGATTCCGAAATCCAGGTGCAGCTCAACACGATCAAGGCCTACCAGCAGAACCTCGACCTGACGAATAGCCGGTTCCAGGGCGGCATCAGCACGGAGCTCGACGTTGAGCAGGCGAAGGCGACCCTGGCCAACGCCCAGGCGCAGCTGGCCGGCTTCAAGCAAAACCGCGACGAGTTCGAGCATGCGATCGCGGTGGATGAAGGCGTGCCGCCGGCCAGTTTCTCCATTCCCTTCAGCCCGCTCGAAAGCACGCCGCCTGCGATCCCGCCGGGTCTGCCCTCCGACCTGCTCGAGCGCCGGCCCGACGTGGCCGCGGCGGAGCGTCGCGTGGCCGCGCAGAACGCGGAAATCGGGGTGGCCATCGCAGCCTATTTCCCCGTGGTGCGGCTGACCGGCAGCACCGGCTTCGACAGCGGCGATCTGGGCCTGCTCTTCAACTGGGAGAGCCGCATCTGGTCGATCGGGCCGAGCATCGAGTTCCCCATCTTCGAGGGCGGCCGCATCGAGGCCAACGTGAAGCAGCAGCGCGGCGCCTACGAGGAAAACGTCGCGACCTACCGGCAGCAGGTGCTGGTCGCGTTCCAGGACGTGGAGGACAGTCTCAGTTCCATCCGCTATCTCGCGCAGCAATACGAGGCGGAGGACCGCGCGGAGCAGTCCTACCAAAAGGCGCTCGACCTGACGAACGCCCGCTACACCTCCGGACTTGTCTCCTACTTCGACGTCATCCAGGCGCAGAATCTGGCGCTGGCGGCGCAGCAGCAGACGGTGCAGCTGGCCGGCAATCGTTTTGCCGCCACGGTGCGCCTGATCAAGGCCATCGGCGGCGGCTGGGGCGACTCGCGCCTTTCCCGGCCCGACTTTGACGACCATGTGGATCAGCCTTCGGCCAAGCCGACGGTGCTGGGCCCGCTGGCAAACCAGACCGTGCCGCAGCCGTCTCCGTCAGGCGCCCATTGAGCCTCTGACCGATGGCGGCAGCGCCGGCCGTTCGCCGCCTGATTCGACATTTCGGCGCATCCCGACTGAAGATTGCGTGACCCAAAGCCGATGAACGAGGCAGGAAGAGCCTTGCCCTTATGTTTCTGCACCCTTCGTCAACTAAACCATTTCGGGCTGGATGCGGAACGCCCCGCCCGCTTACTTTCGGGTCGCGTTCATGAGTCGAGCAGGCAAATTCATTCCCGGCGGATCGGGCCGCAAGGCGAGCGGCGCGCTGCCCAAGGGCGGCGGTTCTCCGAACCCCATCCGCGCGCCCGAGGAGCCGATGCCCGACGAACCGCAGGGCCAGCGCAAGCTTTTCCCCAAGGGCGGCCTGCGGACGCCCGTGCCGAAGAAGAACCGGCTGCCCATCACCATCATGAGCGCCGTCTTCCTCGCGGTCGGCGTCTGGCTCGCGCAGTACACGCTGGTCACACGGCCTGCTCAACACCGCGCTCTGGTGGCCGAGCAGCAGCAGCAGCAGGCCCAGGCCGCGCTGGCCGCCGACCAAGCGCGGCAAAAAGCACTCGCGGACGCCGCAGCCAGGGCCAAGGCCGCCTTGATCACCGTCAAGGTCGACAGCAATCCCTCCGGCGCAACCGTCACGCTCGGCGACGTCCAAAAAACCGCGCCTGCGACCTTTGACGGCGTCGCGCCCGGGCCGATCAATCTCACCATCCATCTGGCCGGCTATCAGGATTATCATCAGAGCATCACGGCGGCGGCGGGGCAACCGCTGGACCTCGGCGTCGTTTCCCTGGCTCATCGCACCGGCACCCTGGAACTTTCCTCGCCCGTCACGGGCATCACGTACACGCTGAGCGGTCCGGACAACTACACGCATCAAGGATCGGCGCCGGACAAGCTCAACGGTTTGGCCGTCGGCGTGTACCAGCTCGCACCGGTACTGGGCGACTGGCGGCTGCCCGTCGAGACCATTACCCTGCATCCCGATGAGGACCTGCAGCAGGTGGTCAATCCCCCGTATGCCACCCTTGCGCTGGCGAGCGATCCACCAGGCGCCACGGTTCGCAACGGGCGCGATATCCTCGGCCAGACTCCGCTGACGCTGGCCAATCAACGCCCGGGAAGTCTCCACCTGTCCGTCGACCTGCCGCCTTACACGGTTCAGATGATCGATGTGGATCTCGCAGCTTCCGCGAATGTCAGCAAGACGGTCATGCTGACAAAGGACAAGGACTTCGTCGCTGCCTGCGGCATGCCCATGGTTTGGATTCCCGAGGGCAAATTCTGGGCGGCGAAATACCCGATGGTGCAAAGCGAGTTCGAAGTGGTGGCCAGGTACAACCCGAGCTTCTTCCGCAATCCCAAGCGGCCTGTCGAGTCGATCTCCTGGAACAACGCCAACGATTTCTGCGACAAGCTGACCGACTTCGAGCGCGCGGCTGGCCGGCTGCCGAGCGGCTACAAGTACTCGCTGCCGACGGAAACGCAATGGTCGACGCTGAACGACGACGCCAACATCGACCTGGGCGCGACCTCGCGCATCAGTCCGCTCTCCTCCACGCAGGATGTCGGCTACTCCGCGCCGAACAAGTATGGCCTGTACGACACGCTGGGCAACGTTTGGGAATGGTGCCTCGACACGGTCGATGACCAGGGCGACCACAGCCTGCGCGGCGGCAGTTGGCTCAGTTCCACCGACAACTTTCCCTCGGCGGACACGCGCGTTGTCGCCGTGCCGAAGAATGCCGATCGATTCACCGGTTTCCGGGTCGTGCTGGTGCCGGTTCAGTAGGATTGAGATCGGCGGGGCTGCGCCTCGCTCGCCTAGAGCCAGAACCCGGGCGACGAGGGATAGACCCAAATCCCGAGCACAATCAGCAACAACCCGACGGCCACGCCCGGCCAGGCGAGGACGCGCATGCGCTCGGTGTTCTCCACCGCCCAATCAAGCCATTTCCGGCCGACGTGCGGACTGTAGACGAAGACCATCCCGACGATCACCCAGACATAGGCGAGGATCGTCACGACATAGCGCCACGGGGTCAGGGCGAGAAACGCAGCGTCCAGCAGCAGCGCCGCGGCCAAGAGCAGCAGGCAGCCCAGCGCGCGCAGGGTAAGAAAGCCACGCACAAAGATGGCGAGCAGCACCCCGGCGATCGCCCAGACCGCCATCAATTGCACGCGGATGTTGGAAATTTCGCCGAGATCCATCAGCCCGGTCAGCACCACAAACCAAAGCGTGGCCAGGATCATCAGGACCACGCCCAGCGGATAATTGTGGGAAAGCCGCTGCGCCCATTTGCCGAAGCGGACGGGCGCCAGCGCGGCCGGCAGATGACCCGCGAGATAGATGAGGCCCAGCACAATGGCCGTGAGTCGAAGCGAAACAAAATAGGTCATGGCAAGGGCATGCTATCCAAGCGGCTCCGCCGCGCGTTGTCGAGGATGGGTAAGGCGTGGCCTAGACTAGCGATAAATCTCGCGACGATGTCCGATTGCCAAGACAAGAATGATGAGTTCGCCATCCTTAATTTCACAGATCAGCCGATAATCCCCTACTCGGTAGCGCCAAAGACCGCGAAAATGGCCTGTGAGCCCGTGCCCGAAGGTTCGCGGATCGATCGGCCCCTTCAGCCGCTTTTCGCAGTACTGGAGGATTTGCTCCTGGGTCCGGCGATCGAGCTTCCGAAACTCTCTCAGCGCCCGATCATCAAACCTATAAACCCACGGCACGCTTCACCTCGGCGGCCGAATAGGTCTTGCCGGGATTCCTCTTCCGATGCAACGCCAGATAGGCCAGCTCCATCTCCGCGATTCGTTCTTCAATGGCCTCGCGGGCATAAAAGCTTTTGGTGCGGCCGGTCTTCTTAGCCAGACGTTCCAACCGGGCTTCGAGTTCGGGCTTGAGACGTAGCGCGAGCATGCCTTCATTCTATTTGTGCTATACATGTATAGCAAGAACGTTTGCTTAACGAAAAAGCGCGGCCCCTTTCGGGGCCGCGCTTTTGCGCAGGTCGTGCAGAGGTCGCCTACGACTTGGCCTTTTTGCTTTCGCCGGGACGGTAGTCTTCCTCGGCGCGGTCGAAGGCGGCTTCCATGGAGCTGAGCTCCTCGCCGGGCTTGAGCGCCTCGTAGTTCTCCTTCTCGCGCTCGATCTGCTCGGGCGTGTAGTCGGCGGCCTTGATCGAGAGGCCGATCCGGCGCTCGGCCTTGTCGACCTTGATCACGCGCGCGGAGACTTCCTGCCCGATCTTGAGCACTTCCTTCACCTTCTCGACGCGATCGTTGCTGATCTGCGAGATGTGGACGAGGCCGTCGATGTCGTCGGCCA
>CAZZYY010000047.1:0-16752 GCA_964658475.1 uncultured Candidatus Methylacidiphilales bacterium
ACCGACCGGCGCTCGGAGAGCGCCGGCTACCTGTATCGCGCCCCGTTGGGGCTAGGAAGACAGTTCGACGACGGATTTCGCGGAGCAATGGGAACGCGCCCTCGTCGCGGAATTGTTTTCTGTAGCGGCGGTCTATGACCGCCGACGCGGAGGCACCGGTTCCGGCATGCGTCGCCAGTCACAGGTCGCCGCTACAATTCAATTCCCCAACTCCAGCCAGACCGTGCTGGCGCCGTGGCCGGGCGGGAAATCCGGCAGCGACGGCGTGCGCATGAACCGGCCGGTGCGGCGACCGAGCCGAAGTGCCGCCCGCGCCGCTTGTTCCAGATCATTCGCGCGCATGCCGCGGTGGTTGACGGAAAGCAGCAGATGCGCCCGCGGCGAGGCCAACTCAAGCGCCAGCATCACCAGCTTCTCAAAATCATCCTGCACCCGCCAGGCCTGGCCCGTCTGGTTGCGGGAAAACGTGGGCGGATCGAGCACCATGACATCGAACGTGTCCCCGCGCCGCGCGAGCCGGGGCAGGACCGCAAGCACATCGTCCGCGATGAAACGATGCCGGCCGTCGCGCGGATCGAGGCCGTTGCGCGTGAAGTTCTCTTCGCCGCGCGTGAGCGAGCGGCGGGACAGATCCACGCTCACGGTTTCCGCGCCGGCCAGCGCCGCGACGACGGAGAAGGAGCAGGTGTAGGCGAACGTGTTCAATACGCGGCGCGGGGCCAGTCGGCGCACGTGCGAGCGGTTCTCGCGCTGATCGATGAAGAAGCCGGCGGAATAGCCCGCCGCAAAGTCGAGCCCGTAGCGGACGCCCGCCTCGCGCACCTCCGTCTCCAGCGGCGCGGCGGCATCGCCTCGCAGCAGCGCGGGTGCGCTCCGCTCCGCCGCCTGCTGCGGGAGGTACTTGCCGAAGATCCTCGTGGCGTTGAAGTCGTAAGCGGCGCACTGCGCGTCGATCTCCGCCAGCGCGAGGTCGCGCCCCTGTTCTGTCGCATGGGAGAGCAGCAAGTCGGGGCCGAAGCGCTCGATCCACCAATCCACGCCCGTGGCGAGCCGATGCGCGTCCGTTTGCTGGGCCAGCAACGCGCGCCACGTCGCGGGCTCGATCCACGCCGCCGGTTTTGGCGAAGCGGAACGCGGCGGCCGTCCGCGTGAAAACGGGATCGCCTGGGGAGGGCTGGGCCGACGCGATTTGATGCGCGATGGTAGACGAGCAGGATCGCGCCGCGCCAGTTTCGAGTTGCGTCAAGCGGCGCGCAGGAGACAGCGTGGCGCGGCGCGGGCCCGTGGGGACATGAAGATCAGTTGCTCTTCACCCCAGACGCCGTTTCGTTCGTCCTTTCTAATTTACGAGGGAAAAAGAGAACACTTCCGCATCAAGAGATGCTGTACGACACGAGCTATTTGCCCATATTTTACGTGGCATACGAGTTGCTGACTACCGCGCCGTGATGCGGATTTTCAACTCGTCCATCGTGCGGAGGCGATGGACCAACTGGATGATTGCATCGGTGGTGGTTCTCGGGCTGGGAGAGTCCAAACTGATTGGGCTCGTCACCTTCGAGGGACTGACCGCAACCACGCACGCGTCCTTCCAAAGTAAACGCGCTGAGCAAAAAACACCACGGGACCTTAACTATCCCTCGTCTACCGTCACGGCGCGCGAGGCCTCGTGCGGAAATCCGCGGCTTCTTGAACCATGGCGCCGGGGCTTTCTCGCCTGTTTGATCCTCCGTCCCTGGAACGATCTGCTTTGTCTGCCTGTGCATGCCTACGAGAGCCCGCGCGCCCCTCCGCGGGAGGAGCCAACTTTCTTTGCCTAGTTTTTCGCTCCACTCCGGTGTGGAGTTTTCTCATCGGTACTTTTCAAAAACATTTTTTATCACACATATATGATCAAACGATTTTCCTCCATCGCTCGATGGACGATTTGCGGTGCGGTCCTCGCGTTCGGCGCGATGCAGTCGCAGGCGCAAACCACGAATGCTCCGGCCGCTCCCGCGCCGGCCGCCGCTCCCGCCGCGCCGGCTCCCGCAGCTGCCGCGACGACCAACGCAGCGCCCACCACTCCCACCATGGAGCAGCGGGTTGCTGACCTCGAAGCCTACATCAACAACAGCGCTCCCGGGGCCATGCAGTCGCCCGCCCTGCCGAGCAACCTGAGCGAGACCGGTCCCGGCCATAACGGCTGGATGATGACCTCGACCGCCCTGGTGCTCATGATGACGCTGCCCGGCCTGGCACTTTTCTACGGTGGACTCGTCCGCCGCAAGAACGTGCTCTCGGTCTGTGCGCAGTGCTTCGGCATCACCGGCCTCGTCGCCATCCTCTGGTGGCTCTGCGGTTACGGCCTGGTGTTCGGCATCAACCACGGGTATTGCGATCCGAAGACGGGCGCGCTGACGGCGTCTCCGCTCGGCGACCTGCAGTATGCCTGCTTCGGCTTCTCGCCGTTGAACAAGGCGATCCCGAACGATCCGCAGCCCCAACAGGTCACCTCGGCGGCCAACGGCGGCTACGGATACTGGGTCGGCCAGAACGTCTATGCGATGTTCCAGTTGACATTCGCCATCATCACCCCGGCCCTGATCGTGGGAGGCATCGCGGAACGCATGAAGTTTTCCGCCCTGCTGATCTTCATCGGGTGCTGGATGTTCATCGTCTACTTCCCGCTGGCCCACAACGTGTGGGGCGCGGACGGTTACTTCAACGGTGTGTGGAACTCCAATTCCATCTTCAAGGGCATGGACTTCGCGGGAGGAACCGTGGTGCACATGTCGTCCGGTTGGTCCGGCCTGACACTGGCGTTGATCGTCGGCAAGCGGCTGGGCTGGGGTAAGACCCACTTTGCCCCGCACAGCACGGTGCTCACCTTCATCGGTGCCTCGCTGCTCTGGGTCGGCTGGTACGGGTTCAACGCCGGTTCCGCGGTTGCGGCTGACGTCATCTCGTCCAACGCATTCACCACCACGACGCTCGCCACGGCGATCGCCTCGTTCGTCTGGCCCACGGTGGAGTACTTCCTCAAGGGCAAGGCGACGGTGGTTGGCTTCTGCTCCGGCGCGGTCGCCGGCCTGGTTGTCATCACCCCGGCTTGCGGTTACGTCACCCCCACGGGCGGCGTGATCATCGGTGTGATCGCGGGAACGATCCCGTTCCTCACCACGACCTACATGAAGCCCCTCCTCGGTTATGACGACGCGCTCGACGTCTTCGGCGTTCACGCCGTCGGCGGCATGTGCGGCGCCTTGGCCACGGGTTTCCTGGCCAGCGGCACGATCAACTCCAACCTGCAGAATCCTCCGACGGTAAAGGAAGATCTCGCCAACCACATCGAGGCGGGGGTCTCGGGCGGTACGGCAATGGATCCGCAGATTCAGTACCTCTGCGACTGGAGCCATGGTCACACGCTCTACATCGAGCAGCTGAAGATCATCGCCTTCACCATCGCCATCTCGGTGATCGGCACGGCCATCATCGGTTATGCCCTGAAGTTCACCATCGGCCTGCGCCCGACGCCCGAGGCGGAAGAAGCCGGCCTCGATCTGTCCGATCACGGCGAAGAGGGCTATATCCTCTAGTCTCGCAGGGAAATCACCGTATCATCATGGCGGCGCGTCACCACGCGCCGCCTCACCCCGAAATATCATATGAAAAAAATTGAAGCCATCATCCAGCCTTTCAAGTTCGAGGATGTGAAGTCGGCCCTCACCGCCGCCGGCATCGAGGGCATGACCATCACCGAAGTGAAGGGTTTTGGCCGCCAGAAGGGCCACAAGGAAATCTACCGCGGCAGCGAGTACACGGTCGACGTGTTGCCGAAGGTGAAAGTCGAAGTCGTCTCCACCGACGAAAAGGCCGAGCTGGTCGTCTCCACGATCATGCAGAGCGCCAAGACCGGCAAGATCGGCGACGGCAAGGTCTTCGTCTTCTCCGTGGAGGAGGCGTACCGTATCCGCACCGAGGAAAGCAACGAAAAGGCCGTCTAGGGCTTCTTCCCGTTTCCAAGGAAAGGGCGGGTCTTCGGACCCGCCCTTTTTCTTTGCCCCGGCGCCTCCCCTTCCTATAACCAAACCCCATGTCCGAAGCGCTCGACCATCTGGAATCGCCGCTGCTCTCCCACATCATGCACCGGTTCGTGGCGCTGCCCGACCAGCTCTGCGCGCAGGAGACGATCGAGCTCCTGCGCCACAGCCAGGATATTCCGGACATCAACTATCTCTACGTCGTTGACGGCGACAACCGGCTGACCGGCGTGCTGCCCACCCGCAAGCTCCTGCACGCCGCGCCGGACGCCCGCGTGATCGACATCATGCAGCGCGACCCCGTCTCCATTCCGTCCCACGTCACCGTGCTGCAGGCCATCCAGCTCTTCATGGAGTACAAGTTCCTCGCCTATCCGGTGGTGGACGCGGAACGGCGGTTGGTCGGCGTGGTCGATGTCACCCTCTTCAATCGCGATCTGCTCGACGTAGCCAAGCGCCGTCAGATCGAGGACCTGTTCGAGACCCTCGGCGTCCGCATCGCCAAGCTGGCGCAAGCCTCGCCGCTCGGCGCCTTCCGTTACCGCTTTCCCTGGCTGCTGGCCACGATCGCCAGCGGCAGCCTGTGCGCCGTCATTGCCGATGTCTTCGGCGAAACGCTGCAGAAGAGCATCGTCATCGCCTTCTTCCTCACGCTCGTGCTGGGCCTGGCGGAAGGAATGAGCGTCCAGGCCATGAGCGTTACCCTGCAGGGCCTCCATGCCGAGCGGCTTTCCTGGGGCAGCTTCTTTCGCAACATCCGGCGGGAGGGCTTGGCGGGTCTCCTGCTGGGCGTCGCCTCCGGCGCGCTGGTCACGCTCATCGTCGGGGTCTGGTACCAAAGCCTGCCGCCGGCGCTGGTAGTCGGCGGCAGCGTGGCCTGGGTCATGACCATCGCGAATGTCCTCGGGCTGATCGTTCCCACCACGCTGCACGCGCTCAAGCTGAACTTCCGCATCGCGGCCGGGCCGCTCACGCTCGCCATCACCGACCTTATGACGCTCACGAGCTATTTCACCATCGCGCGCTTCAGCCTGGGTTAAGTGCATTGACGACGCTGGGCTGCCCGTGCTATGCCACCTGCCGTTTATGGCGCGCCAAGCCTCCAGCAGTGCGGTGCTTCTGCTTGTGATGACGTCGCCCCTGTGGGCAACCGATTCCGACAAGCCGGCGACCTCTGCTCCGGCCGGCGATTCCTGGGCGCCCTTGTCCCACTCGGCTCCTGCCTCCAGCCCCGCTTCACTTCCCGCCGCCATGCCGTCGCGGGCACCGAAGACCGCCGGCTCCGCGCCACCAGGCTACCACGATATTAAAACATCCGGCGGCATGGTCATCCGGGTGAAAAATGAACCGAAAGGCCCGGTGGGGGAATTCGCGCGGACGAGCAGCTTCGCGGGCAAATCCTTTTCCGCCGGGAACTCGGCGCTTTCCGGGAGCGAGACGGCGCCGGAAGCCGAACACGGTGCCTTCGTGACCAACACGTACGGCACCTCATCCTACAACCGGCCCAATCCCACTTTTGCCACGGCCGCTTATCACGTGGACGCCCGGTCCAGCGACAACTTGGTCAAGCCTTTCGCCCTGCCCGCCAGCAATGACACCTTTGCGAAAAGCTTTGCCGTGAAATCCTCCGACCTGCAGGACAAGCAGGCGCTGATCGGGCAGAAAACGCCCCAGGATCCGTTTGCCACGCCGTGGACAGAGGGCGACAAGAAGTTCTACGACCCAATGCTGCGCCATGTAAAGCGCGATCCCTACGCGGCGGACAGCCTCGACGTCAAGCGGCTGTCCGCCCTACCCAACCGGCCACTGACCATCGACGAGGTCCGTGCGTTGATCAACCACGAGCAGGTGCCCGACCTGAACTCGAAGCCGGATGCGCAGTCCCGGGCCCTTAACGATCCCAATTGGGAACCCCCGCTCAAGCTTCCCGAACTGGACGAGAAAGAGACCGGCGCGCCGCCGCCCCGGGACGAGGCAAAAGATGGCGAACTCCCCTCGCCCGGCATGATGGCGCAGCCGTCCGGCAACCTGCCGCCTGCAAAATAGCCTAGGGCTGGACGACCAGCTGCGCCTTCGCCTTCATCTCGGGATAATTCGCCAGCACCGCCTCGACCGTGTAGGTCCCCGGAACCAGCGGCGCCGAAAGATCGTTGAACTCGATCACTTCGCTATAACTCAGCTTGTCGTTGTGATTGACCATGGTGATCCCGACCTTCTGCTCGAAATCGCAGTTGTCGGAATAAATATACAGCGGCTGGCCCGCCGCCGTCGTCAGGCGGAAATCCCAGCGCTGCGCCGTGGGAAAGGAAAGCGTGTAGGTCTTCTTGCCGTGATTGTGCACGGCGAAGGTGATCTTCAGCACGGGATTCGGCGTTGCCGCCTTCAGCGATCCCAGCGCCATCGGATTCGGCGAGACGGTGAGGGTGCAATCGAACGCCGCGGGATCAACCGCATTTGCCCGCTGGATGCGCTTGGGATCGCCGTTGAAGATGCTAAACCGATTGCCACCTGTGTCGAACGAGTCGCGCGGGATGGTGTCCTTGCTCGGGCTGACATCGATCGCGGCCAGGCGCATCACTCCTGCGCTCAAAAGGAAAAGGGCGCTCCAGCCGGCAATTCGTCGCATGACCGGTGAGACTAACAAAGGCGCCTGGGCGTTCAAACCTTTTGCCTTTCCCTCCTGCCGCCCTACGCTGCGGGATGGTTCGCTGCCTGCTCCTGCCTCTTGTTTTTGCGCTCGTGTTTGTGGCTGCCGGGCCGGTCCATGCCGGCAAGACACCGCCCAAGCTTCTGCTCCGGATTCACGTGCAAACCACCGGCGACGGCATGTCCGTCAATCAGGCTCAGAACGTCTACCTGCCGCCCAACAACGAGGCGATCATGATTCGTGCCCTGCCCGAGGTCACGGAGCAGAACCTGATCGCCGTCCTGCCCCAACCGGGCGGCACGCTCCTCACCTTCGATCACCAGGGGCAGATCAACCTCAGTGCGGTGACGGCCGAGAACCAAGGCCGCTACTTGGTCGTCTTCCTCAACGGCTACATCATCTACTCGCCGCTGATCGATGAGCAGATCACCAATGGCCAGTTGCTTCTGCCCCATCCCCTCGCGCCGCAGATTGTTTCGCTGCTCGAGGAGGTCGCCCAGCAGAACGTGCGCAAGGCGTCGAAGAAGTAAAGAACCTATAAGCGGGTCAAAAGCCGCCCATCCGCTCCGTCCATTCATCCACCGGGATCACCCGCACGTGGATAAGGTTCTCGTAAAACCGTTCCCGCTGCTCCTCGTTGAAATCAGGATGTTCGCGCCGGATGATGTCCATGCACCACTCCCGCGCCATCTCCCGTTCCTGCGGGGTGAGCTTGCGGACATTCTGTCGATGCAGGAAAAGATTCAGCCGCTCGCGAAGTTCGGCCACCTGCATCATCACGTTACAATTTGCGCACGACTTGCGTGTTGTCGAGAGGTTGCGAGCGAATTTGCCGCCCGTGTGCTTCATTCCGTCGCGCGCCCCCTGCACGCGCTCCTTGTTTTGCATCCGCTCCTCCCTTAATCTCGGAACTCTCGTCCGTGCTTCTGCGCGGCTCGCTTCTCTTTTCCGCTATGCGCTGGCCCGACATCTTTTTCAAGTCCCGCAAGTCCCGCTCGATTCCCGAAATCGTCACGGTGCCCCCCAAGTCCACCGACTCGGCGCGCGCACCGGAAAAGACCGAGCTGGAGCGGGCGGAAGCTGCGCGCAACGACCAGGAAAAATCGGAGAGCCTGCGCGCGCTGGCCGAAAGCGGCAGCTCCGGCCCGCGCGTGGTGAAGGACTCGCCGGTGGACCGGGCCACGCCCAGTTCCAACGCGAAGACCGCGCCCCTGCCCGTCCTGCCGCCGCAGCCAACTCCGCAGCCACGCGCGGCTTCCGGCATGTCCCTGCGCCAGCGCGCGAAGCTGACCGAGGACGCCGGCGTGTTGCCGAAGAAGGAGGATGAGCCCTTCGAGGCCAGGCCCAAGCCGGCGGAAGAGACCGCTGCTGCGCCTGCGCAGGAACCTAAACTCGATGCCGCCGCCGTCGTCCCGGCCGCCTTCCCGGTCTCTGTGGAAGCCGGCTCGGTTCTGGACAAGGCGCCCGAGAAGCCGGCGGGACCAGCGCCCACCCTCGAAGGTGAGGCCAAGCCTTCCGCGCCGAAAGTCTTCGACGAAAAACCTCCAACCGAGCCGCTGCCAATGGCGCCGCCTTCATCCGGCGACGCGGCCTCGCGCGGGACCGCTCGCGTTCACCTCGCGCACACCACCACCAGCGGCCCCGCCACCGCGCTCGAGCCGGTCAAGCCCGACACGCGCGAGCGCACCGAGTTCGTCCTCGCCAACGGGGAGCGCATCTTCGGCCATGTCCTTTCCGAGACGCCGCAAACCATTTACCTCGATCACGGCACACTCGGCGTGCTCACCCTGCCCCGTTCCCAGATCGCGAAGAAGCCGATTGAGGTCATCCTGATCAACGGCGACCGCATCGTGGGCGACCTGATCGCGGAAACGCCGGATTGTCTCTACATCAAGCACGCCAGCCTCGGCATGGTTACGGTGCCGCACGGTCAGCGCAGTTCGCGCGTGGTCGAGGCCATCCTGAAGGACGGCGACCGCATCCTGGGCGAGGTCTTGGCGGAGACGGACAACTTCACCGTCATCCGCAGCGCCACGCTCGGCACCGTCGCCGTGCAGCACGAGCAGGTGGCCATGCTCAACCGCAAGATCGAGCAAATGCAGCTGCGCGCCCTCCCGGCTGCCACCCCAGCGCTGGACGACAAGAAAGACTAACTTATAGCGGCGGTCTACGATCACCGTGCAGTCGAGCAGGCAAGGGCGCGGCGGTCCTTCACCGTCTCTCGCTCTCTGGAAAAATAAGCACCGCTTGCCGGCCCATCTCTGCCGGTAGCCGGCATCGGCCCAACGCCGGGGCGAGCAACGCGAGCGGAATGCCGCCCCGTCCTTCCAGACCGACAAAAGCCGTTATTGTCGCTCCGGTTGCTCAGGAGAAACGATCGCGGATCGCCGGCGAGCAGATGGCGCGCGTGGCGCTCTCCAAGCGCCGGTCCGAATAGAACGCGCGTCCGCCACGACCGGCGCTCGGACGGCGCCGGCTACCTATGCTCAAACGGTCCTTCCAGCATCGGACCGTTCCCGGCAAAATGAAAATCCGATACCGGAAATTTCCACAGAGCAAGCGGCAGTGGAAAACGCCGTCATTCACCCTCGCTGGTTCGACTGCATCGCGAGCATGGAGCGCGGCGACAACAAACAGTCTACTCCTCCGCCACGTCCCAGACCGGGAACGGATCCGGCAACACCCGCCAATCAGCCAACGCCGTTTCCTCCGGCGTCAGCAAACAAAGATTGAGCTTTCGCGCTGCGTCCGACGTCGGACCCTTCCGGCCAATCAGCACGATCTCCTGGCGCCGATCGCCGTAAGGCTCGCGCCAGACGTCTTGCATTTCCATCAGCCGTTCCGCGTCCTCGGGCCATTCCTCGCGCGGCAATGCCGCCCACCAGATGCCCGCCGCGCCGCAGCTGTTATGGACCGGCGCCCGCGAAATTCCGCCGACCAGCAGGTTGCGCGTCGCCAGCCAGACGATGCCCTTCGCCCGCAGCAACCCCGCATGGGGCGCGTTGAACCAATCCCAAAAGCGCTGCGGATGGAACGGCTTGAAGGCACGGAAGAGCACGCTTTCGAATTCTGGCAGAGATGTTTCCTCCTGCTCCTCTAAGCCAGGCTTGGGTACAAGTCCCGTGCGAAACAGCTCCGGCGGCGGAACCTCGCCATAGTCGGTCTCGATGATGCGCGCCGTAGGATTGATCTCATGCAGCAAGCGGGTCGAGGCATTCCGTTCTGCATTGCCGGCCAGGTCGCACTTGTTGAGCACGATGACGCCTGCGGTCGCGATCTGCTCGCGCTGAAACGCCTGCAGACCTAATTCGTCCCGTCCCAGCAAAAAGGTGCGGTGAAAGTCGAGGAGATCGACCACAACCACGATCGCTTCCACAAAGATGGCGCCCTGCGACAGGGCGATCAGGCGCGCCCAGCGTGCGGGCGACGTCAGGCCGCTCACCTCGACCAGCGCCCGCTCGTGCCGACCCGCCTGCGCAAGGGCCCGCAACGCCTCGGCGAGTCCCACGTCGTCCGCAAACTCGTCCACGATGTCGTACTGGCGCCCCATCGCGCCGCACAAGCCCCGCAGCATCTTCAGGTCGAAGCTTAGGGGTCCGGCGGCTTCGATCAGGACGCCGAGATGGCCGCCCGGCTCCGCCGAGATCAGGTGATGCAGCAGCGAGGTCTTGCCCGCGCCCAGAAATCCGCCGACCAGCGTAACAGGCAGGGACCGAGGCATGCGCGACGCTAGGCGAAGGTTTTCCGCGCCTCAATCCAATTGCCTGCCGCGCGCAAAGCGCAGGCCGGCCAGATCGGACGGCGCATCCTTCGCCTGGATGAGCACCTTGAAGCGCGAGCCGAGGTGCTCCGGATGCGTGAGGGTTTGAAGAGCGCGCACCTCCGCGGGACTGATCACGCCGCTGTCCTGCCCAACGATGCCGGTGAGAAACCGTTGCTGGTCGACCAGTCCCAGCGTCGTCCAGCCGGCCTTCTCGCCCGCGCGCGCCAGCGACGTCAGTTCCACATGGGCCGTGATGTCCTGCTCGCCCGGGTCGGCCAGCACATCGCCTCCGCGATGGTGCTCCCGGTAGCAACTGAGGGTTCCCGCCTGGCGAAATGGCGCGTCATAAAGCGCAGCCGGATAGCCGTAGTCGATCGTGGCGATGTACCCACGGCGCAAAAAGCCAGCGACCGCGCGCATCCAGCGCCGCGCTTCAAGATGGATCTCCGTCTGGTAGCCCGGCACGTCCGGCAGCGATCGTTCCGCCATCGCGTCACGCAGTTCATCATCCACGATCGGCGTCAGCGTCCAGGCGAAAGAGTCCTTTCCCTCCAACCCCACGCAGCGCTCGCACCATCCCGACGGCGTCCGCTCGATCAAGCGCACCGGCAGGGCATCGACCAGCTCATTGGAAAAATAAACACCCGCCGGCTTCGTCTCAGCGAAGTCTTCCAACCGTTCCAGCCACCGCACCTGCCCGCTAAACTCCGACAAGACGGTGGCCTGCGCCTCCCGCGCCGCGCGCGAGGGCTCGATGATCAGGTAACGCCACCGCACCGCCGATCTCGGCACCCGCCCGAGTTCCTCCAGAACGTCGCGGGCCAGTTGCCCGTCATGCGCGCCCTGTTCGACCACCCAGAACTCATCCTCGCCTGGCAGCTCCGCCATTTGCTGAAACTGTCGCGCCAGCAGCCGCCCGAAAAGCGGCCCCACGCTTACACTGGTGTAGAAATCGCCGGTTCGCCCAATCGGCCGCGGCCTCCCATAATACCCGTGCTTGGGATGGTAAAGCGCCAGCTGCATGAACCGGTCGAAACGCATCGGCCCTCGCACTGCGATCTCCTCACGGATCAGGCCGGCGAGCGCGTTCATCCGCGCCAGCCTAGCCCGAATCGAGGGTTTCACGCGCCGAAAAATCCTCTATGCTTCGGGCGTGCATCAGCAAAAGCAGACTGTGTATTACCCGCCCGCGCCGAAGCCGCTGCGGCCGGCCGAGGGCCTGGGCGCGCTCCATCTTTTCTACCGCGTCAATCTTCCGGCCTGGCGCGCGCAGCCGGAGCCCCAGCGCCACGAGGCGCTCGCCGAGCTGGAGAACATCGTCCAGGCCGCGCGCGCGGAACCGCGTTCCACGGTGGTGACGCTTTCCGTCCTCTCCCGCGCCGATCTCGGCTTCATGATCCTCATGCCCGATTTGCAGCAGCTCAACGCGGTGGAAAAGCGGATCGCCGCGTCACTCGGCCCGAACGTGCTCGTGCCGGAGTTCAGCTATCTCTCGCTGACCGAGCGCTCGGAGTACACGCAGAAGGACGAGGACTACGCGCTGGAACTCGAGCAGGAGCAAAAGATCATGCGCGGTACGCCCGAGTCCGAGGCCAAGCTGACCGAGTTCCGCGAACGCATCGCCCTCTATCGGCATGAGCGCCTCTACCCCAACCTGCCGCCGTGGGAATACTTCTGCTTTTACCCCATGAGCAAGCGCCGCGCGCCGGGGCAGAATTGGTACGCGCTTGATTTCGAGTCGCGGCGCAAGCTCATGGGCGGCCACATGCGCGTGGGCCGCACCTTCGCCGGCCGCGTCCGCCAGCTCGTGACCGGCTCGACCGGAACGGCGGATTGGGAATGGGGCGTCTCGCTTTTCGCCCACGATCCGGCGGACATCAAATCGATCGTCTACGAGATGCGCTTCGACGAAGTCTCGCACACTTACGCGGAATTCGGCCCGTTTTACAACGGCCTGCCGCTGCCACTGCGCGACATCTACCAGCGGCTACTGCTCGCGTGAAGCTTCCCGCCCGCCGATCGCCAGCGCTTCCAGCACGCGCCGTTGGTGCTCGGTGCCAAGTGCGGGTGGAAGATGAACGTCGCCCACGCTCAGCCCGTAAGGCACGTCGCCCTCCTCCGCCTCCAGCGCCCAAAGCGCGAGTTGCGAAAGCCGGTCATCCAGCGACAGCCCGGGCAGCAGCCGGGATTCCAGCCACAGCTCCCGGCCCAGGCCGCCGGTGAATTGCTTCACCATCAGCGGCCGCCCCCGCGCAAACGCCTTCCAGTCGACGTGCCGCAGCGATTCGCCGGGCGAATAGGCTCGCACGCCCGAGAAATCATCCCCCGCGCGTTGCGGCGGACCTTCCGTGCCCGTGGCCAGCATCTCCGGCAACCCGGAACATCCGCGCGGTTCCGGATAGACGTAGTAGACCGTGTTCACCGGCGCGCGCTGCACGGCCCAGAACAGCCCGAACGGATAGGCCGAGCGCACAGCGATCCGATCCAGCCGATAGCGGCCCCGTTTCTGCGCCGGGAGAAAGGCGGCGACCACCTGGGTGTCGCCGCCTTCAATCCGCACACCCTTGCGCGAGCGCATGACCTGCACCCTGCCGCGTTCCAGCCGCTGAAAAACCAGGTTATAGCACGGCCGCGGGCCGCGGTTGCGCAGGTGGATCTCGACCTCTATCTCCTCTCCCGCAAAGGCGGGCTTCACCCGCACATGCTCCACCTCGACCGGTGCGAGATTGCGCCAGGTGTGAAAGATCGAGACAAACGTCAGCGCGCCGATGAGGTAGAGGACGGCGTAGACCAGATTGTTCGTGTAATTGACGGCGGCCATCCACATGCACACGAGCACCGGCCCGAAAAGGAACCAGAGCGCGGTAAAGCGGAGCCGGGTCATCGCACGGCAACTGCGCGGACGATCTGCTCGGTCAGGGCAAGCCCGCTGTGTTCCGCACCGCTGGCGGAGGAGCCTAGCCGGTGGGCCATCACGCTTGGCGCCACTGCCTGGACGTCCTCGGGAATCACCATCTCGCGCCCCGCGATGAAGGCCCACGCCTGGCTGCACCGCTGCAGCGCCAGGCCCGCGCGCGGCGACAGACCGGTGCCCAACCCGTCGAGCTGGCGGCTTTTTTCCAGCAGGTCGAGCACGTAGTCCCGCACCGCATCGGCCACATGGATCTTTCGCGTCTCGTCCTGCCAATAAACGAGCTGTTCGAGCGGGATCATCGGCTGCAGGTCGCGAATCAATTCCCGACGATCCTGACCGGCGAGCATCTCCCTTTCCGCCAGCCGGCCGGGAAAGCCGAGCTCAAGGCGCATGAGGAACCGGTCGAGTTGCGACTCGGGCAACGGATACGTGCCGATGTGCCGTTGCGGATTCTGCGTCGCAATGACGAAGAACGGGGTGGGCAGCTGGTAGGTCTGGCCGTCAATCGTGGTCTGGCCTTCCTCCATCGCCTCGAGCAGCGCGCTCTGTGCCTTGGGCGTGGCGCGGTTTACTTCGTCTGCCAGCACCATCTGCGCGAAGATAGGGCCGGGATGAAAAACGAACTGACGCGACACAGGGTCGAAGATCGAGTTACCCAGCACGTCCGCCGGCAGCAGATCGCTGGTAAACTGGACACGGTGAAAATCGAGGCCGAAAACCTTGGCCAGCGCGTGCGCCAGCGTGGTCTTGCCGACGCCGGGAATATCCTCAATGAGCAGGTGCCCTCGGGCTAACAGGCAGCAGAACGCGAGGCGCACCTCCCGATCTTTTCCCAGCAAAATCGAGCCAAGCCGACCCAATACGTCCGCCAGTGCAACACTCATCGCGTCGGCGACAACTTAGAGCGGCTCGCGCGCTTTGGCCAGTGCCGGGTGCGCGATTGTTCGCTAGGCCTCCCGCACGATCATCCGCAGCCCGTGCTTCGGCCGCAGCGTTACCGTCGGATTGAACTCCACCGGATGGCCGGCCACCGGCTCCAGCCGCCAGCGTTGCGCCATGACGGCGAGCATCAGCACCCCTTCCGCCCAGGCAAACGACTCGCCGATGCAGACACGGCCACCGCCTCCGAACGGAAAATAAGCAAACTTCGGACGTTCCGGCGCATCGCTCAGCCAGCGTTCCGGCAGGAACCGCTCCGCCTCCAGCCAGAACCGCTCGTCGCGGTGGATGACATACTGGCTCACGATCACGATGGTGCGGCGCGGCACCTCGATGTCGCCAATGGTCACATTCTTCACTGCGCGGCGGCCCACCACCCAGACGGGCGGGAAGAGCCTCATCGCCTCCGACAGGACTGCGGTGGTGTAAGGCAGCCGGGGCATGTCGTCGAGGCCAGGCAGGCGCCCGTCGCCCAGCACCTCGTCGAGTTCCTTCTTCATCCGCTGCCGCTCCGGCTCGTGCTCCGCCAGCACGTGCCAGGTCCAGGCCAGTGCGTTGGCCGTGGTCTCGTGTCCGGCGAGGAAAAGCGTCAGCGCCTGGTCGCGGATTTCCCGGTCGGTCAGGCGCTTTTCCGGATGTTCCGCGTCCTCCGCCGCGAGCAGCATGGACAAAAGATCGCCCCGATCGCGGTTCTCCGCCCGGCGTTGCGCGATTAGATTCAGGATGATCGCGTCCAGCCGCCGTTGCGCCTGCTTGAGGCGCCGATTTTGCCCCGTGGGCACATGGCGCATGAGCTTCCAGAACGGCAGGAGCATGCGCCCGAAATTCTCCACGATCTCAGAAAGTGCCGCGGCGATCTCGTGGGCTTGATCACCCACCTGCGATCCAAAAAGCGTCTCCCCCACCACTTCCAACGTCAGGTGGTTCATCGCCTGTGCCGCGTCGAGTTCCTCGCCCGCGTGCCGGGCATCGCGCCACCCGGCCGCTTTCTCGGCCATCACCCGCGCATAGCCCACGATCCGGCCGCGATGAAACGCGGGCTGAATCAGCCTTCGCTGGCGCGTGTGCTCGGTGCCTTCGCTCACCAGCAGGCTGTCGCCGAGAAACAAACGGGCACCTTCCAGCGCCCGGCCCTTGCGAAAGCAATCCTGCTTGGTCACCAGCACTTCGCCCACCAGCGCCGGATCGTTCAGCAACAGAAAGCGCTCATTGAAAATGCGGAAGCGCGCCGCATCGCCAAACTCGCGTCGCAGCTCGACAAAGAAATTCAGCGGCGACCGGAAGCGGCGATGCACGCTGTTTACCCACGGAATCTCGCGCGGCTTGGGCAACGACCGATAAGAGCGCGGCATAGGTCAATCCGTCTCGAAGCCGTACTTCAGCCAGAGCGGCCGCGCCGCCGGGCTACCAATGAAGTCGAGAAACGACCGCGCCAACGCGCCGTTCTTCGCCAGGCGGAAGATGGCGCCGGTGTAGAAGATCGGCGGCGCATCCTCCGCCTTCACCGCGAAGGCCTGAAAGCCCGGGAGATTGGCGCGGGCCGCATCGGTCTTGAAAAGAAAAGCGGCGTCCACCTGCTGACGCTCGATCGCCTGCAGGCCGGCGACCTCGGTCGGAACGCTGGCGAAGTCGCCGCGGTGATCGTCGTCGAGCAGGTCGTGCTTGCCCAACGCGCGCTGCGCCAGCCGCCCCGAGGCGGTCAGGTTCGGGTTGCCCATGGCCACCTTCTTCCACTCCGTGCCGATGAGGTCGAACCAATCGAGATCGTCGTCCTTCACCAGCGGCGCGCGGCCGTAAATGACCAGCGTGTTGCGCGCCATGGAACGCTGTCCGTCGGCCAGCAACTCACCTTGGTTGGTCAGCGCCCTGGTGTCGTTCACGTCCGCGTCGAGCGCCAGATCCCACGCGCCGCCCGACTCGATCTTGGCGCGCATCGTCCCGGCGTTCGTCAGCGTGATCGGCATTTGCGGGCTGGGATCTTGCTGGTCGGCCCACGTCTGCGCCAGCTCGGCAAGCACCGCCTTGAGGCTGCCGTCGGCGATGATCGACAGCTGCGGGCCTGACGCTGTCGTCGGCAAGCTTGCTGCCGGCGGCGCGGCCGCGGCCGGCACGACCGGTTGCGCGCGCGGCGGTGCCTCGACTGGCACGGCGGGAATCGGCGTATTCGGATCCACGGGCTGCGCGGGTGTCTGGGCATGAGCCTGCATGCCGATAAGGAGCAGAAGCGAAAAGGCGGAGGCGAGGAATCTCATGAAAGCGTAAAGACAGGACTATATCGTCCCAAACGCGAAGCGCATTCCCTTAATCTAGCGGCGGTCTACGACCATCGCCAAAAAGCCGCCAAGAACGCCATCTTGTGGCCACGAACGAGGCGCGGCTTTGCCGCGTGTCGCGAGCGGGCGGATGGCGCGATTTGCGGAAATGTTTCCTCTTCCGAGCCGATTTTGCCTCTTTGGCGACTCCGACT
>CAZZYY010000048.1:0-9559 GCA_964658475.1 uncultured Candidatus Methylacidiphilales bacterium
GGCACGCGGTGAGAAAGCCGATCTGCGGCGAGAAGGCGAAGTCGAGCCGCTCCTCAAGTTCCGTGTCGAGCTTGTCGACGGCCTTGAGCAGCGCCTTGAGCTGAAGCCCGCTGCGCAGTGACTGGATGCGCAGGTGGTCCTCCTCATTGATCATGACGGAGAGGCTGCGGTTCTTGGAAATGACGAGGCCGCTGCCCGCGTTCTTCGCGGCGTGCTCGCGGCTGATCAGGTGCTGCTCGACGAGCACCTGCTTTTCCAGCGGCGTAAAGTGCTCCATCGAGTCGTTGATGATCGCGTCCCGCATCTCCGGCAAATCGGCCACGGCGGGCTGCGCCACAGCCAGCACTTTTTCGCGCTCGGCCTTCTTGGCCCAGCCGGGAAACGGATGGCGATTCAGGTTGCGCGCGAGGCGCAAACGGGAGCTGAAAACGATGCGGTTCCCGCCTCCATCGCCCTTGATCCATTCGCTCGATGTCTTGAGCAAATTTTGAATTTTCACTGCGCTATGAGGATACGATGCGCGGCCCAAAACGCAAGGGGACTTGGGCGCGGCAGCCCTCCTGAAATTACCTGCGTCCGGCCACTGGAATCGTTTGCAGCCCCGCCGAAAGGGGCAGATGAATCTCAGTTAGGATTCAAATGGAGGATGCACGGGATACGAACCGAGGACGCGCAGTTCCTTGCAGAAGGGCTTCGCCGCCTCGAGGGCCAATTTCATCGCCGGATTGCTCAACGGCGCTTCGATGCCGATGAAGAAGACATAATTGTTAGGCTGGCCGATCAGCGGCTGGGACATGATGCGCTTGAGGTTAATGCCCTCTTTGGCGAATGGCCCAAGGAAGCTGCCCAAACTGCCAACCTGATTCTTTAGAACCACCGACAGGCTCGTTTGTCGGGGCTTTTGCGAACGATTGGGACCATGACCGAGGATGAAAAACTGGGTCAGATTTTTGTCGCTATCCCCAATGGAATCATGAAGCACCTTCAAGCCGTATTTCTTCGCCGTGGCGGCGGGGGCGATCGCGGCCGTATTCGGTTCGATGGCAGCAATCTTGGCCGCTTCGCTTGTGCTGTTCACGATGCTCTTGATCGCGTCAGGATAATGTTCCTTCAGCCACTTTTCACAGTGATGGAACGGGGCGAAATGCGAATAGACCTTTTTGATGGGACCTGGTCCCTTGGCAAGAAGGGCTAGTTTCACATTGATGGCGTACTCATCCTGAATGACCAAATCGAAGTCGTTTACCAAGTTTTCGATGGTGGGAAGAATCATCCCGCCGGAGGAATTTTCCACAGGAACGATTCCTCGGGCCGTCTTGTCTTTCTTGATGTAATTGAATACTTCCTGAACGGTATCCCGGGACACCAATTTGCAATCGCCAGCCGTGCGCTTGGCGACCATATGGGTGAAGCTTCCGGGTTTTCCGAAATAGGCTAATTTTGTTTCGGACATGGTCGTAGAGGCCTAGGTAAGGCCATATGAGGCCAGAATCTGCCCTGAAGGGAGCTCTCTGGTCAATTACCGAATCTTTCGGTAAGGTAGGGCGTCATTGTACACTGGCTGCCTCCGTTGGGCAAGATAGGCACCTTTTCCATGCACACCGACTACCACATGCACACGCCGCTCTGCGGTCACGCCGTGGGCGCGCCGCGCGAATATGTGCTTGCCGCGCAGGCGGCCGGGCTGGCGGAGATCGGCTTTTCCGATCACAACCCGATGGCCACGCAGTTCGACGACTGGCGGATGGCGCCGGAGCAGTTGCCGGAATACGTCGCGCTGATCGAGGAGGCGCGGCGCGAGTTTCCCGATTACCCCATTCGCCTCGGGCTCGAGTGCGACTTCATCGCCGGCCACGAGGCGCATGTGCAGAAGCTCAGCACCCTGGCGGATTGGGATTACCTCATCGGCGCGGTGCACTACATCACGCCGGAATGGGACGTGGACAATCCCAAGCACCTCAAGCGCTGGACCGAGGTGCCGGTGGACGAAATCTGGCAGCGCTACTTCGACGCCTACACCGCGATGGCGGAAAGCTGCCTCTTTGATTTTCTGGCCCACCCCGACCTGGTCAAGAAGTTCGGCCATCGTCCGGAAGGCGACCTCATGCGGTTCTACAAACCGGCGCTGGACGCGGTCGCGGAGGCGGGCTGCGTGCTGGAGGTGAGCACGGCCGGCCTGCGCAAGGAAGTAAACGAGATTTATCCCAGCGCCCAGTTCCTGCGCGCAGCGCGCGAGCGGCAGATACCCATCGTGATCAACTCGGATGCCCATGCGCCCTGCGAAGTGGGGCACGCGTTCGACCAGGCTTATGCCTTCGCCCGCGAGATCGGCTACACCCACGTCATGCGTTTCGCCGGCCGGAAGGCGAAGCCGGTGCGCATCGAGTAGGGTCGTCGATCGCGACCGCTACGCCACGTCGATCCGGCTCATGGCCAGCCGGTCGTCGGCGGAGGGATCGCGCGGTTGCTGGTAAGCGATGGAATCGATACCCAGCGTGAGAAACGAATAGCCGTGTGCGTCGAACAGCCGGACGCATTCCTCCTTCTGCCGCCGGTTAAGGAAGTTGCTCTCGAAATGGATGAGCTGCGGTTTGATGCGGTTGAAATCGATCATCTTGATGATCTGGAAATCGTAGCCCTCGGTATCAATCTGCAGGAGGTCGACCCGCTGCACGTCGTGCCTGGTCAGGAGGTCGTCGAGCGTCAGTGCGGGCACCTCCATTGGCTTGATTGAGCCGCGCCAGCCTTCGGAATTCAGCGTGAGATAGTGCCGGCGCGACGACGCGGCCATGGAGGCCTGGTTGGCGGCCTCCGCGCCATCGAAGGCGTAGAGGGTGAATGTGCCCGCGCGCTCGGCAATGGCGGCATTTTCAAACTGGAGCTGCTTCTCGCCGGCGTAATTCGCCCGCAATTGCGTGAAGACGTGCTTCTGGGGCTCGACCAGCAGGCCGCGCCAGTGATGCCGGCGCACGAAGGGCGCGATGGGATCGTAATCCAGGCCATTGTGGGCGCCGATCTGGAGGAAGAAGATGTCCGGCTGCCGCGCCATCAGATCGCGCACCGCCAAGTCAAAGACATCGATGCTGCGCGGCGCGTGGCGGACGATCGGCTTGACGTCAAAACCCAAAAGACGCCCGCCCCTCGCCAGCGCCTTCTCCCACATGAACAAGAGATCGTCTTGGGTCATTGTGCCACGCTGGCGCTTTGCCGACGTCAGGTCGAGCGCCTCCGTTCAATGCGGGATCTGCGGAACAGTCGTGTCCGGCGGCGCCATCGTCCCGGGGTCGGGCAGGCTGGAGGCCGGGGAGCGGGGCACGGCGAGGGTGGCCCGCTCGGGCGCGCTGCCCGGCGTCAATTTCTTCAAGGCTTCCTGGGCAAGGATGTATTCGCAGTAGTCGGTCTTCTGCGTGTCGACGCACTTGCGCAAGGCCTCGGCCGCGGCCTCCTTGTCGCCAGCCTCGAGCTTGCGCATGCCGATAAAGTACCACGCCTCGCAGCGCTGGCCCTGGTCCTTGGCCGGCATGCTGGAGCCGGAAGCCTTGATCAGGTCGCTTTCGCTGATCTGGCCGAGCAGGAACTCGCCGATGCGGGTGACCATGTCGTCGCTCTTGCCGTTCCACGAGGTGTTCATGGCGGACTCGAGTTCCTTGTTGGCCTCCGCCAGCTCGCCTCGCTGCGTCTGGATGAGCCAGATGTAAAGCCGCGCGTAGTCGGTGTACCCGTCCTGCGGCGCATTTTGCGTAAAGGTCTTCATGTCCTCCAGCGCGCCGTCGGAGGCGCCCTTGGCCAGGCGTCCCAGCCCTCGGTCGTAGTAGGACTGGATCAGCTTCGGGTCGAGCTCCAAGGCCTGGGTCGAATCGACAATCGCCCCGTCGATGTCGTCCTTCTGCATGCGAATGAGGCCGCGATTGAAGAAGGCGAGCGCGTTCTTCGGGTCGATGCGGACGGCGGAGTTGTAATCGGAGATGGCGCCGTCGAGCTCCTCCTTCGAGTGGCGCGCCAGGCCGCGATAATAATAGGCCTGCGCCAGGTTGGGATTGAGATCGAGCGCCTGGGAGTAATCGGCCACCGCGCCATCGAGATCGTCGTGCGCCGCCTTGGCGATGCCCCGATTGAAGAACGCGTCGCTCGATTTCGGATCGAGCGTCAGCGCCTGGTTAAATGCGCTGATCGCCCCGTCAAAATCGCCATGCTGGTATTTCAGCGTGCCGTCGCTCACGAAGGCGCTCGCTTGACGGGCGGCGTCCTGCGCCGGCGAGCTGGGCGGAGGCACCGGGGCCGGCGCGGCATTCGTTGCCAAGATGGTCGGCACGGCGGCCGTGGCGGGAGCGGCGGTCGTCGGCGGCGTGGCAGCACTGGGAGCCGTCTCGGCCGAGGAGGGCGGCGGTGCGCTGGCCGGTGGGGCGGCGGACGCCGCCGGCGTTTCGCCCGCGGCGGGTGCGGTGGCAGGCGCAGCCCCTTCGGGAGACGCCTTTCTGGCGTGATGAACGAGCAGGTAAGCCGTCGGCACGCCGGCGACGAGGCCCAGGGCGATGATGCCGTAGAAAATCCACTCCAGCGGGAACGGCACGGCACGCCGGGCGGTGGTCCAGATGAGGGGCGCCGCTTCTTCCAGCCGCTTGCCGGCAAACCCGCTCTCGGTCGCCGTCGTGGGGGACTCCTCCACGACCGGGAGGGGCGCGGAAGCTTCCACGGTGGCCGGGCCCCCGGGCTGGTCCTGGGACGCCAGCTTGGAGAAGGCTTCGAGGGACAGCTTGCCCGACTCGGGAATCTTGCGGGACGTCAGTTCAAGCTTCACCGGCTTACGCAGGCGGACTTTTTCCGGCTTGGTCGCGGGCGCGGGCGGTTCGGCGACCGGCCTCTCGGGCTCGACCGGCGGCACGGCGGGCGGCTGTGTCTCCACCGGCGCCGGAGACACCGCAACGATCTCATCCGTGGGCGCGGTTGGCGCGGAGGCCGCTTCGACTTCGGAGGGATCCACCGGCGGGCCGGGCAGCTCGACCCGGGGCAGCAAGGGCGGCGGCGCTTGGCGCGCCGGGCTTTCACGGATGATCGATTCGCTTGGCGCCTCGGGCAGTGGCACCTTCGCGGTCAACCGCCGCGTGCGGACGCGCACTCCCTCGGTCGGGAATTCATGCACGGGAATTTTGCCGCTGGCCGGGCGATTGACCAGCTCCTCCTCGGGCACCGGCGCGGAGGGCTTGGGCTCGGCGAGCTCCACCGGCTCCGCCGCCCCGCCCTGCCGTCCGCTCTCGCCGGAGGGTGAACTGAGCCGGATCGGGATACGCGGCGGAGCCGGCGCCCGCAACGCCCCGGTGATCTTGAGCGAGCCGCTGGAAACGCGCTGTCCGCCGGGCGTCGGCTCCGGCTCGCTCCTCGTCTCGCCGGAGGTCAGCGTCTCGGCGGCCAGGGAAGTCGTCGCGGCGATTTCCGCCGGATGAATCAGCGAACGGAGGCTCATCCTGCGCCGGTCGGGCAGCCGGGTTTCTTCCGCTGTGGGAGGCTCCGGCGCGGGCGGAATCCGCAACGGCTCCGGGGCCTTGGCAACCGATTCGATCGCGGGCATAGCGGCGGGGGTTGACTCTAAGGCGGGACGCATCGGCGTGCGCAGGCGCGCGGACGAGCGGGGAAACGAAGTGGTGAGCGGCCCGGTATCCGACGCCCCGCGGGAAAGCGGGGCCGGCCGGGTCGGCTGCGTGGCCCGGCCCGGCAGGCTGATCGGCCCGGTCAGCCGGATGGCCTTGCGCGTTGTGCTCGTCTTGGGCTTGGCCAGTTCGCCCTCGCGCTTTTCCCGCAGCTGGACCGGCGGGGCGGGCGTCTCGGCTGTCGCGCGACTCAGCCGGGGAGCTGGCGTCTCAGCCGCGGGCTCAAGGGCGGGCGCCACGATCTCCGGAAGGGAAGGGGCAGGCGCGGTTGTCGCAGCTCCCGGTTTTGCGTCACCGGTCAGGGGAATATGCCCGGTCAGCCGGATCGCCTTGCGCTGGGGAGTCGCCGGAGCGGCCGCTGGCGCGGAAGGTTCCTCGGCGCGGGCGAGCTTGACCGGCGCGCGCTTGCGCGGGGTGGCCGCGGCCTCCGGCTTGAAATCGGCCACCGGTGCGATGGAGGTGGTCACCCGCGAGGCAAGGATGCCGGTGCTCTTTTCACGCGCCTTGAGCAACGCTTCCTTGGCAAGGAGCGAGCCGGTCACCGTCGGCCGTTTCGCGCGGGAGTTCACCGTGAGTGTCGTCAGCGGCGCCGTGCCCGTCGCCGACAGCGAGGCGGTCCGAACCGGCGCCGGCCGCGTGAAAGCCGCTGCGGGGGCCGAGGGCTGCGGCGGCGCGGTCGTCCTGGGCGCACTTGAAGGCGCGGAGATCGCCTCGGCGGGCTTTTCTTCCGCCTCGGGAGGCGGCGCAGGCTCGGTCTCCGACTCAGGCTTCGGCTTGGGGTCCGGCGCGGCCTTTTCCGGTGGCTTGGACGCAGCTTTTCCCGCGGCCCGGGCCGGGGCTGGCAGGGGCGCGGTATCGCCCGACACGGAACGCGTCTTGGCCAGGGCGGCGGCGAAAGAGGATTTGATTTCTTCGGAGGCCACGGGCGCGGACTTGGGCCTCTCGGTGGCGGCGGCTTCCTCGCGTTCACGGGCCAGCCGCGCCAGCCGCCCGGTCGTGCGTCCAGCGGCGGGCATGACCGGCAGGGGAGCGGTCGGCGGCGGCGAGGAGAGCGGCTCCAGTGATGGGCGCGGGGCGATGGCCCGCGTGACGCGCGATGCGGCCACCACGCTCGGCGGCGTCAGGCCGGAGGGTCCGGTAACGGAGAGACGCCCTTTCGGACGGGACGGCTCCTCTTCCGCTACAGGCGGGGCGGAGGGCGCGGGTTCGGGGTCTTCGGGTTCCGCCGCATCGCTGCCGGCTTCCTCGCCTTCCGGCAGCACCGCCTTGGCAATCTCGCTGCCTGGCGGCAGGGGCGCGTGAAATTCCTCCACCGGGTCTTCTTCCTCTTTTAAGGCCGCCGCCAGGGAACGGAATTCGAGCGGTGCGGGAGTTGTCTCGGAGCCACCGGAGCCTGTGGCCACCGGCACGGCGCCGAGCACGTCGCTAAGCGGAAGCCAGTTGGTTTCGTCCAGCCGCTTGGCCGGATCGGTGGCGCTGAGAAAACCTTCGTCGAGAAGCTGGCGGGCCTTGTCTTCGGTGTAAGGACCGAACTCGACGCCTGCCAGAAGGATATGAAGTTCCATCAGTGATTGCTAATCGTGCCGACTTCCACCTACATCAGCATTTTTAACCCTCTCGGGGCAAGCGCGTAATACGTTTGTGTAGAAAAAATGTGAATAACCTTCCGCGAGAGCTGAATTTTGAGCCTGACTAAGGGGCGGACAGCCGTCCCGCTCGTCGCAGGAGTGTGTGCATGCAGGCGCGCAGTTCCTCGAAAGGCAGTTCAGCCGCGGCGGGCCGGGCAATCCAAACGAGATAGACATCGCCTACGTGCAAACCGGGCGTGCGCCGGTAAATTTCCCGCATGCGGCGGCGCAGGCGATTGCGGATGACGGCGCCGCCGATCCGCTTGGGCGTAAGGAACGCCACCTCCTCCCTGTCCACGGCCGCGAGTGGATCGCGCGCCAGGACGCTAAGCGTCATCCAGCGATCGGAGGTGCGGCGTCCGCGCTCGCGCGTGGCGGTGAAGAGGGCGCGGCGCCGGATGACGCGCGCACGGGGAAAGGTCTCGGCGGATGGGCCCAAGGAAGGCGATCAAGCCTGAGTGTGGCGAGCGAACTTGCGCTCCGTGCCTTTGCCCGCGAGACGAACGCGGCCGGCGCGGCGGCGGCGGGCCAGGATGGCGCGGCCGGCCTTGGTGCGCGTGCGGGCGAGAAAACCAAACTGGCGCACACGGCGCTTTTGCGAGGGCTGGAACGTACGTTTCATGGGTCAGGAGCTAAGTTGAGGGATGTCGAGCCTACCGAAAGCGGCGGACGGGACAAGAGAAAATTGCGGGGGAAGCGGGCGGAGTTTTGGACGGGATTAACGGAATTAACAGGATTGGAAAACAGAAGGGGACTGCCAACGTTTTCCTCAAATTCTTAATCCCTAGTTTGGTAATTCCGTTAATTCCGTCAATCTCTTCTCACCCCGCCCGCAGGTGCTTCACCACTTCGTCGATCTCGGCTTCTAGGTTGTAGAAGTGGGGGGACAGCCGGAGGCATTGCAAACCGGCGCGCGTTTCACGCAGGGAGACGTCGATGCCGGCGTTGCGCAGGTGCTTAAAAATGCCGCGGGCCCGGCTGGCGTCGTCAATCGCCACGGTGGTGATGCCCGATTTCTGCGAGCGCCGGTTGGCGTGGCCCAGCACCCGGCAGCCCGCGCCGAGCAGCCGGTCCTCCGCGTAGGCGCGCAGGTCGAGCAACCGCGCCTCGATCTGCTTGACGCCGAGGTGCAGGATCAGCTCCAAGCTCGCCTTCATGCCAAAAAGCGCGAGCAGGTTCAACGAACCCGGCTCGTAACGGCGCGCCGTTTCCTCAAAGCGCACCTCCGGCTGCGCGACAAAGCCGGGCGACTGCACATTCCACGCGCCGACGAGCGACGGTTTTAGGGCGGCGAAATGTTTTCGCTTCACGTAGAAGATGCCGGCGCCGAGCGGGCCGAGCATCCACTTGTGCGAATCGGCCGCGAGGAAATCGATGTGGCGCACGTCGATCGTCGTGGCGCCGAGCGACTGGATGGCGTCCAGGCAGAAGAGGACGCCGCGCCGTGAGAGTTCCTCGCCAATCGTCTCGTAGTCGAGGCGATAGCCGCTGAGGTAATGGCAGGAGGCCAGCGCGACCAGGCGCGTGCGCGGGGTCACGGCCTTGAGCACCAGCTCGGGCGTGAGCTCGCCGGCGCGTTCCGTGAGCAGCGGCACCGGTCTCACGCCGCGGGCGGCGAGCGCCTGCCAGGGATAGACATTGGCCGGATAATCGTCCGGATAGAAAACCACCTCGTCGCCCTCGTTCCAGGTCAGCCCGTTGGCCACGAGATTGAGACCGAGCGAGGTGGGGCCGAGCAAAGCCACTTCGTCTCCGCCCGCGTTGATCAGCCGGGCGGCCACGCGCCGGATCGAATCGATCTCGGCGATGAAGTCGGTCCCCTCCTGCATGATCCCGGCGCGCTCGGCTTCTTCCTTGAGGCGCTGCACCGCCGGCCCGGGCAGCGGCGCAACCCCGGCATGGGCGAGGAAGATGCGCTGGGCAGTGACGGGAAAGAGCCGCGTGCGCAGCGACGGATCGGCCAGGATGTGGTCGATGCTAAGATCGATCAGGTCGTTCGGCTTCTGCACGCGGCCAATGTCGCGCAATTTCCACGAAAAGCGAGTCTGCGGGCGCAGCGGCGGCAGCGTTTTCAGTCAGACCGTGGCGGGCGAATGATCGGTGGGTAGCCGCCCTTCCTGGGCGGCGTTCGGTCAAGAACACGCTTTCGTTTTAGGCCGAGACAGAGATAGCGTCGAATACCCACCAAGCAGGTGACTCTCTCGTTTTCAAGCCGGCGGGAAAAACAGGTAGACTAGTCAGGTAGCCGGCGCTCTCCGAGCGCCGGTCAGTTTCGGACGCGTGTTC
>CAZZYY010000048.1:9569-16696 GCA_964658475.1 uncultured Candidatus Methylacidiphilales bacterium
GACTCGGACCGGCGCTCGGAGAGCGTCGGCTACCTGACTAAGGGCCGGCTACCTGCGGAGCCCCGCGCGATGTCAGAAGGGCTCGACGCGAGCCGCCGAGTTTCTCAGCCGATCAAAGCTGCGGCGCGCGAAAGGCGAGCGGCATGCGCGTATCGGCCAGCGACGGCGCCTGGGCCAGCACGTAAACGGTGCCGGCGGGCATGGTCGGGATCGCGGGCAGGGCGCGCGGGCCGGAAGCCGAGTCGGCATAGGCCAGCGAGCGGGGCGTCCAGCTCACCGAGACGTAAGCGGGGCCGTGCGCCGCGAAATCCTCCGCCTCCTGGCGGCTTTCGAAAAAAAGATCCACGACCAAGGCGCCGCGCTGGGCCGCGTTCTGGCCCGAACCCAGGGCAGCCTGGCGCGAAATGACGGCGGAACCGGTATCGACCGCGACGTAGGTGCCCATGCCGGGAATCTGGACGACGCTGCCGTACGGAATGAGCTTGGGATCGACCGCGCAGTGGCCTTCATGCAGGCGAATGCCGGTGGAGCTTTCGTGCTTGGCGGTCCACGGATCCTCCTGGGTCCAGTAAGCGGTAAGGCGGGCAAGGCGGCCCGGGAGGGTGGCAGGGGCAGGCGCGCCGGTGGAAGGGGCCACCGTGGTCAATGCGGACGCGGGCTTGGCCGACGCGGCGACGGCGGCAGCCGGCTTGGGCGACGGCTTGGAGGCGGCGACTTTCTTTGGGGCGATCACACCGCCGGGCAGGATTGAATTGGCGACCAGCCGAGTGCCCTTGGTACTGGCCATTGGTTGGGAGATCGGCAGCGAGGCGGCGACCCCAGAAGTGGGTTTGTCCTTTGTCGCCGAGTGGCTGGCGTGGAGCGGGAGGGTCAAGACGAGACCCAGAAGAACGGCGGAGAGGGTCGGATGTGTCATGACGGGTCGAGGATAGCTGGATTCAGGCCAACGCGGATACTGCCCGACGCGGGCAGTTTGTAAACCTCTATTGTTGTCGTACCCGCCTGAAATAAATGGAGCGGCGTCAACACCACACGCGCCACGGCCTTTCGCCGGGGCTGCGGAGAGCTTAAAGCTCCTTGGTACGAGAGGTGTCGTCGAACGCCACGAGCGTATGGGAAGGGGTAGCGTCCGCGACGAGTTCGGACGCGGGAGCTGACCAGCTGATGGTGGCGAACTTGGGCCCGGTGGCGGCGAAACGCTCGCCATCGCGGCGGCTCTCAAAGTAGAGGTCGACCACCAACGCGTGTCGCTCGATCCGGTTGTGTCCGCTTTCACGTGCCGCGCGGCGCGACACAACGGCAGTACCGGTATCAACGGCCAGGTAGGTTCCCAAGCCTTCGATCGAGACCACGCTGCCGTATGGAATGATCGTCGGGTCCACTGCGCAATGGCCGTTGTGGAGCGTGATGCCGGTCGAGCTGATATGCCGGCGCGTGTAATAGTCTCCCTCTCCGGACCAGTAGGCGGTCAGCCGGGCCAGGCCGTTGCCCAAGGCCTTGCCGCCCGAGCTGGCCAGGGTCTTGGCTTTCGCGCTGGCTTGGACAATTTCCTGCGAAACGATGTGCCTGGTCGTCTGGGCGACAGCTTTGACCGCGGCAACCGCGGTAGAGGTTCGGCTGAGCAAGGTCGGGGGCAAGGACGAAGGCCGCTTGCTGTTCTGCGCGGCATGCACGGGAATGATCCCGGCCAAACCGCCCAAAACGATTATCCAGCTTAAAATAAAACGAGTCATTTGTATAATTCCAGGTTTTCGCTTTCCGATGAACGCCAAGGGCCACATGGGCTAAATGGGAATAAGACGCTTCGCCTACGGAGAGATTTCCGCCACGAGGAAATCACCGGCTCAGGTCCGAGTCTGGGGAGGCCGGCCGTGAACAGCGCCGCCTGCCGAGAACATTCATCGCATCGGTTGCGATGGCGAGAACCTTAGTAAGGAAGTCGATTGCCGCAAGGATTTTTTCCGAACGTTGCGAATTTCTAAGGTCGTTACGGAAGGTCTTCGACCACAGGGCCGGGTTCGGCATCGGCCGGTTCCTCGTCGTCATCCTCAATCTCCTTGCGCCAGGCGCGGGAAATGAAGGGGCGGAGAAAGCCGTAAAGCAGATAGCCAACAAACATGAGGGCCGGCATCCACTCATAGTAGATGATGTTGAGCCCCAGCAGGACAACGGCGCCCATGAATTTGGGCAGGGAAAACTGGGTGCGCCAGTTAAGGCCCTTGAAGCTGGGATACTCGAACTTGCTGAACATCATGAAGGAGAGGAAGAGCATGAGTGCGACGAGCAGGTATTTGCCCTGGCCCAAGGCGAGCTGCTTCTCGAACTGGTAGTGCCAGAGGATAAAAAGCGTGATGGAGGAGATCAGCCCCGCCGCGGCCGGGATGGGAAAGCCGGAGAAGTTCCGCGAGCCATTGCCCAGCTTGTAGGTGGCGGCGACGTTGAACCGGGCCAGGCGCATGGCGCCGCAGAGCAGGTAGAAGACGGCGATGATCCAGCCGATGCGGTTCGGGATGTCGGCCAGCACGATCTTGAAGACGAGAAGCGCCGGCGCGACCCCGAAGCTGACGATATCCGCCAGGGAATCGAACTCGCGGCCAAAGGGACTTTCCGCGCCGCCGAAGCGCGCCAGCCGGCCGTCCAGCAGGTCGCAGAGACAGGCTCCCAGGATGCACTGGAGGCTGACGACATAGGTATGGGCCCAGGCGGCATTGCCCGACTCGTACTGCAGCGTGCCCTCGAAGATTTTCAGCACGGCGAGGAAGCCGAAGATGAGATTGCCCGCGGTCATCAGGTTGGGCAGGAGAAAGATCCGGCTGGGATCGTTATGGTTGGGAGGGCTCATGTTCGAGGCGAGGCGGCTAACTCCAGCGGGCGATGGGGGTCGCGGCGCCCTGCACGCGGTCGCCCACCTTGACCAGCACCTGGCATGTTTCAGGCAGAAAAATTTCGGTGCGCGAGCCAAAGCGGATCATGCCGAACCGCTGGCCGCGCTCCAGCAAGCTGCCCTCCCGCGCCCAGGGCACAATGCGCCGGGCCACCAAGCCGGCGATCTGCCGCACGGCGACCGGCCCACGACCGGTTTCCAGCAGCCAGGAAAGCGCCTCGTTGTGCGTGCTGGCATCGGCGTGGCGGACGTCGAGGAAGGAGCCGGACTTGTAGGTTGTCTTGACCACACGACCGGCGACCGGGGACCGATTCACGTGCACGTCGAAAACGGAGAGGAAGATGGCCACGCGCTGGCGCCGGCCGAGCGCGAAATCGGGCTCCTCCATCTCCTCCACGCTGACCACGAGGCCATCGGCGGCGGCAACGATGATGGTCGGATCGGGCGGGACCGCTCGTTCCGGATCGCGGAAGAAAAAGAGGACGAAAGCCGTGAGACCCACGAGCAGGGCCAGGGCCGCGCCCAGCAGCCCGCGTTCGCCGGGCCAGCAGACGCAGGCGATGGCGAGCAGCACCGAAACAAGGACGAGAGGAACGACGAATCGAACAGATTCGCGATGAGCCGACGGCATACGGCGCCACCTTATCACAAGCATTCTCCCGCTGGCTCGTTTTTAGTTCAACGAGACCTTTGCCTTCCAGCAGCGGAGTGGGAGACGCGGTTCGATGATCGGGGAGGTCAGCGCGTTGGCGGCTCGACACGCGCCCGAAAATCGATTCTGTTGCGCCATGGCCTTGCCGCTCCTTCTCGCCAGCCAATCGCCGCGGCGCTCGGCATTGTTGCAGGAGGCCGGGGTGCGGTTCGAGGTCGTCAACGTGGAGGTCGAGGAATTCACGCCGGCGGCGGCGCCGAACCTCGGCCCGTCGAAACTGGCGGAAGCGAACGCGCTGCTCAAGGCGCGAGGCGCGGCGCGAACGGGGCGATGGACGCTGGGCGCGGATACGGTGGTGGCGCGCGCGGGCAGGATTTTCGGAAAGCCCGCGTCGCTGGACCAGGCGCGCGAGTTTCTACAGGCGTTGAGCGGCGGCGCGCACGAGGTGGTGACGGGGTGTGCGCTGCTGGGGCCGGAGGAGCAGGCGGTCGTTTTTCATGAAACGACGCGGGTGATTTTCCGCGAGCTGAGCGACGCGACGATCGCGCGTTATCTGGCCGAGGTGCCGGTGCTGGACAAGGCGGGCGGGTACGGATTGCAGGACCAGGGCGAGTCGCTGGTCGAGCGGGTGGAAGGTTCGCGGGCCAACGTCATCGGGCTGCCGGTCGAGCGGTTGCTGGTGATGCTGCGCCAGCGATTACTCCTGTAGTGGTGGTCTATTCCGCCGCCTTCGCCGGCGCAGCGCGCCGGCGCGGCGAAGGCGACGATCATCGAACGCCGCTCCAGCTGCTGGATTACCTTTGCGCCGCTTCTTCGGCCTCGGCCGCTTTGAGCTCCCGCTGAAAAGCCGGCTTGGCCAGCAATTCCTGCGCGATCTCGTGCCCGACCACCTTGCCTTCCTCGATGTCGCTGGTGTAATGCACGCCGGCGTCCACCCGGCTTTGCGCGATCCTGCGCGCCCGCTCCATGAAGGCGCCGGCCCGGTCGGGAAAGATCCGGCCGAGGATGATGGCGAAGGCGTACGAATGGGTGGAATGCCCGCTCGGATAACTGTAGCCGCTGGCGCTGAAGAGCGGATGGATCAGGTCAGGATGCCCCAGGTAGGGTCGCAGCCGCTGGAAATGGTCCTTCGCCGCGCCCACGACCTGGCCGATCTGCTTGTTCAGCTCGTCGAAGAAATGGAAGGTCACCGGGTCGTTTTGCCGTGTCAGCCTCGGCCCGACCATGTTGGTGAAAAGCGTCACCGAATAAGTGGCGTCCAGGTTCGCCTCCGCAATCCGCTCCGGCGTCCGCGTCTTCTGCGCGTCGATTTCCGCCTGGAGATCCGCTTTCTCCGCCTCGGAGCCGGGCGCGGGTGGCGGCGGGATGGTCGCGATGATCGCGGCAATGTCCCCATCCGAAAGCCAGTGTGGGTTTTTAACGTCGTCCTTGGCCGCCGCCCAGGCGGCGCAGGCCAGAATGCCCAGCGGGATAACGAGCAAGCGAATGCGATTCATCCTGGAATCCCTACCCCGCGAAGCGTGCCGCGCCAAGCTTCCACTCGTGACATTCTGCATACGTGCGCTTGAGCCCCTCGCAATTTGCACTCGCCGGCAAAGACGCTAAATTGCAGCCATGGATTTAAACAAATTCACCGAGCAGGCCACCGCGGCGCTGGCCTCCGCGCAGGAGCAGGCCACGCGGCTGAGCAACCAAGCCGTCGATGTCGATCACCTGTTTTACGCGCTCGTCACGCAGGAGAACGGACTCATCCCGCGCCTGCTCGAGCGGCTCAAGATTTCGCTCGATCTCGCCATCAGCCGCTCGCAGGCGGCGCTGGACAAGATTCCCAAGGTCACCGGTGCGGGCGCGCACGGGCAGACCGGCATCACGCAACGGCTGAACCAATTGCTCATCCGCGCGCAGGACGAGGCGAAGAAGCTCAAGGACGAGTATGTCTCGGTCGAGCACTTGATGCTCGCGATGTTCGACGAGAAGCGCGACACCGAGGTGGCGAAAATCCTCAAGGGTCTCGATCTCACGCGGGACGCCTTCCTCGGCGCCATGCAGGAGGTGCGCGGCAACCAGCGTGTCACCAGCCAAAACCCCGAAGCGACCTACGAGGCACTACAGAAATACGGCCGCGACCTCACCGCCCTGGCGCGCCAGAACAAGCTCGATCCGGTCATTGGCCGCGACACGGAAATCCGGCGCACCATCCAGGTGCTTTCGCGCCGCACAAAGAACAATCCCGTGCTCATCGGCGAGCCGGGCGTGGGCAAGACCGCCATCGTCGAGGGACTCGCCCAGCGCATTGTGGCGCAGGACGTGCCGGAAAGCCTGCGCGACAAGAAGATCATCGCGCTCGACCTCGCGGCGCTCATCGCCGGGGCGAAGTTCCGCGGCGAGTTCGAGGAGCGGCTCAAGGCCGTCTTGGGCGAGGTCACCAAGTCGGCCGGCCAGCTCATCCTTTTCATCGACGAGATCCACACCATGGTCGGCGCGGGCAAGGCGGAGGGTTCCATGGACGCGGGCAACATGCTCAAGCCCATGCTCGCGCGTGGCGAGCTGCACTGCATCGGCGCCACCACGCTCGACGAATACCGCCAATACATCGAGAAGGATGCGGCGCTGGAACGGCGCTTCCAGCCCGTGCGCGTCGACGAGCCGAGCGTCGAGGACACCATCTCCATTCTCCGCGGCCTGAGCGAAAAATATCAGGTCCATCACGGCATCCGAATCCAGGACGCGGCGCTGGTTGCCGCGGCCGTGCTCTCGCACCGCTACATCACCGACCGCTTCCTGCCCGACAAGGCGATCGACCTCATGGACGAGGCGGCGGCCAAGCTGCGCACGGAAAACGAGAGCATGCCCGAGGAGCTCGAGACGCTGGAGCGGCGCGTGACGCAGCTCGCCATCGAACGCGAGGCGCTGCGCAAGGAAAAGGATCCCGCTTCCAAGGAACGGCTCGCCGAGCTGGAGAAGGAAATTGCCGACGCCCAGGCCGAGCGCGACAAGCTGAAGGCGCAATGGCAGAACGAAAAATCGGCCATCGAAGGCACGGGCAAGCTGCGCGAGGAACTGGAACGCGTGCGCATGGAAATCGACCAGGCCCAGCGCGCGAACGATCTCAACCGCGCCGCGGAGCTGCGCTACGGCCTCCTGCCGCAAAAGGAAAAGGAACTCAAGGATGCCGAGGAGAAAATCGCGCAGGCGACCAAGGACCAAAAGGGCGGCCCGCGCCTGGTCCAAGAGGAAGTGACCGCCGACGAAATCGCCGAGGTCGTCGCGCGCTGGACCGGCGTGCCCGTCTCGCGTCTGCTGGAGGGCGAGCAGCAAAAGCTGCTCAAGCTCGACTCGATCCTCCACGAGCGCGTCATCGGCCAGGACGAGGCAGTCCAGGCCGTTGCCGACGCCGTCATTCGCGCCCGGGCCGGACTCAAGGATCCCAAGCGGCCCATCGGCTCGTTCATCTTCCTCGGCCCCACCGGCGTCGGCAAAACCGAGCTGGCGCGCGCGCTGGCCGAGTCGATGTTCGACAGCGAAGAGAACATGGTGCGGCTCGACATGAGCGAGTACATGGAGAAGCACGCCGTGGCGCGGCTTATCGGC
>CAZZYY010000049.1:0-16621 GCA_964658475.1 uncultured Candidatus Methylacidiphilales bacterium
CGGCGCTCGGAGAGCGCCGGCTACCTGTTGTCTGGGCCCATGCCGGCTCGCTGGCTCAAGCGGTCGGTCCAGCCTCGGAACGATGCCGGCTACCTTAGGAGGTCTTCGCCTGGGCCTGGTTCTTCGGGGCTGAGTTAGCAACCGGGAGGGTCGATGGCTACCGGGCTGCGGGCGCTAGAGTTCGAGACGGACGCCGACATGCACGATCTGGCGGGGCGGGACTTGGAAGTAATCGGCGGCGGTCATCGAATTGCGGCGCATGAAGTCGTAGATGCGGGCGACGGCGCGGCGGCGCCGGCTGCCTTGAAGGATGATCTTCGGCTCCGGGATGAAGCAAACGAGGCGGTCCCAATCGATCTGGATTTCCTTCGCGCATTGGGACGAGAGGATGCGGGAGATGTCGGGCTCCTGCATGAAGCCGAAGCGCGTGGTGATGCGGAAGAAGCCCGGACCCAGGCGCTCCAGGTGGCTGGCATCGCTGTCGGCGACGCGCGGCTCGGTGGCGGCGTCGACGGTGACGAGGATGACCTGATCGTGGCGGGCCTGCCGGCGCAGCCAGAGGATTTTGCCGACTAGCGGAACGGTGTCGGCGTGGCTGGTGAGGAAGATGGCCGTGCCGTCCTGCCGGCCATCCTTCCCGCCCAGCAGGCGGACGAAGCTCGGGATCGGCATAGCGAGACGACGCAAGCGCCTCTTGTAACGCGCGTGGCTGGCCGTCCAGATCCAGTAGATGGCGAAGACGAAGGCGGCGAGGGTGAGCGGATACCACGCGCCGGAGACGATCTTGACCAGATTGCCGACGAGGAACGTGACGTCGATGAGCATGAAGGCGCCGCAGAGCAGGCCCGCGGCGACAGCCTTCCAGCGGAAGACGCGGCGCAGCACGAGGAAGTAGGCGATGGTCGTGACCGTCATGGTGCCGCTGAGCGCGAGCCCATAGGCGCTGGTGAGCCGGTCGGAGGACTGAAAGCCGAAGACGGTGACGAGGCACGCAATCATCAGCGCCCAGTTGATCGGCCCGACGTAGATCTGGCCTTCCTCCGTTTCCGAGGTATGGCTGATCTTGAGCGGGGGAAAATAGCCGAGATGAACGGCCTGCTGGGTGAGCGAGAAGGCGCCCGAAATGACGGCCTGCGAGGCGATGATGGTCGCGAGCGTGGCAAGGCCCACCATGGGGTAAAGCGCGAGCTTTGGCACGAGGCCAAAGAAGGGCGAGGTGGCGGAACTGGGCTGGGTCAGGATCAAGGCGCCCTGGCCGAAGTAGTTGGCCAAGAGGGCGGGCAGTGCAATCGCGTACCAGGCCAGCCGGATCGGCCCGCGCCCAAAGTGGCCGAGATCCGCGAAGAGCGCCTCGACGCCGGAGAACGCCAGCACCACCGCGCCGAGCACCAGAATTGCGCCAAAGCCGTGGGCCACGAGGAAGGTGAAGGCATGAAGCGGATTGAGCGCGGCGAGGACCTGGGGTGCCTTCGCGATCCCGAACCCGCCCAACACGCCGATGGCGAGAAACCAGATGGCCATCACCGGGCCGAACATCCGGCCGACCCCGCCGGTGCCGAATTGCTGGACGAGAAAAAGACCGGCGAGGATCGCGGCGCAGATGGGCACGATATAAGGCTGCGCGGCCGGCGTTGCCACCTCGATGCCCTCGACGGCCGAGAGCACCGAGATGGAGGGCGTGATGACGCCATCGCCGTAAAGCAGGGCGGAGCCGAAGAAGACGAGCAGCACCGTCCAGCCCAGCGGTTTCAAGGCAGGTTTGCCCTTGGTGCGCAACAGGCCGAGCAGCGCCAGCGTGCCGCCTTCGCCGTTGAAGTCCGCGCGGAGGATGAAGGTCACGTACTTGAGGCAGACCACGAGCATGATGGACCAGAAGACCAGCGAGAGAATGCCGAGCACGTCCTCGGGCGGCGGGCTCTTGCTGTGCAGGTCGCGAAAGCATTGGGTGATGGCATAGAGCGGGCTGGTGCCGATATCGCCAAACACCACGCCGAGGGCGCCGAGCGTCAGCGCGGGCAGGGGATGCGGCTTGTCCTTGACCATGCGCCGCACCCTAGGCGGATAAGGCCGGGATGAGAACCTGATCCTCAGGTCAGCGATCGGCAGGGTGGAAATGGCTCGCAAGCCGACGCCCGCCGCGGTCAAGCTGCCGGGCGCGCGATGACCACCCTGCCCCCCGCCAGTCATTTGCTGCCGCGTCCGACGACGACCTGGGAGCCGCCGCTTTTTGACACGCGCGAGTTCTTCCCGAAGCGCACGCGGTATTGCTTTTGCCTGACGGTACTGAACGAGGGCGACCGCCTGCGCGGGCAGCTCGCGCGCATGCAGCCACGCGCGGGCCTGGCGGACATCATCATTGCCGATGGCCGCAGTACGGACGGCGCGACCGATCCGGGCTACCTGGCGTCGATGGGTGTGCGCACGCTGCTCAGCACGAGCGAGCCCGGGCTCTGCACCGCGACGCGTATGGCGGTAGCCTACGCGCTGGAGCAGGGTTACGAGGGGGTCGTCACGTGCGACGGCAACGGCAAGGACGGTGTGGAGGCGCTGCCGGAGTTTCTGCGGCTGCTGGACGAGGGCTACGATCTCATCCAGGGCTCCCGCTTTGCGCGGGGCGGCGTTTCCACGCATACGCCGCTCGACCGGCAGATGGCCATCCGGTTCATCCAGGCGCCGCTGATCGCGGTGGGCGGGGGCTTTCTTTACTCGGACCCGACGAATGCGTTTCGGGCGCTGAGCCGCCGCTTTTTGGTCGACGAACGGGTGCAGCCGGTGCGGCGCATCTTCGTGCGCTTCAACCTGCAGATTTACTTCATCTACCGCGCGGCCCAGCTTGGGTTTCGCGTGACGGAGATTCCGGTGGTGCGCGTCTATCCGGACGACGGATCGGTTCCGACGAAGATCGTCCGCTGGCGCACGAAGCTGTTGATCCTGCGCGAGCTTTTGCAGGTTGTCTTCGGACGCTGCAATCCCTGAAATGCGGGCATGCCGCTCACCCGCATCGACCTTGTCCAAGGCAAGCCCGCGTCGTACCGCACCGCCATTGCCGACGTGATTTATCGAGTCATCATTGAGGTGCTGAAAGCGCCGAAGGACGACCGCTTTGCTGTGATCACGGAGCATCCCGCGGAGAATTTCATCGCGGACCCGACTTACCTCAGCATCACGCGTACCGTGGATTGCGTATTCATTCAGGTGACGCTGAACGAGGGCCGCACGGTGGAGACGAAGCGGGCGTTCTATCAGGCCATCGCGGACGGCTTGCACGCGCAGATCGGCCTGCGGCGCGAGGACGTTTTGATCAATCTGGTCGAGGTGAGGAAGGAAAACTGGTCCTTCGGGAAGGGCGAAGCGCAGTATGCGCCGGCGGCGGGTTGAGAGACGGCCGGGCGCTTAGCCGGGGAAGCTGGTCGCCGGGATGACCGGGCGCCGCTGGGAAGCGACGAGGATCGTGGCCCCGAGAATCAATGCTCCGCCGATCACCAGATTCCAGCCTAGCTTCTCGTTGGGGTAGGTGACCCTGGCGACGACAGAAATAACGGCCGGAAGGCAGCCGGCCAGTGCGGTGGCGATGACCGGTTCCAGGCAGTAGATGAGGCCCGCTTCCGTGGCGCTGACCCAGCGCTGCCACTTGTTCATGATGAAGAAATTGATCGCGGTACAAAAGAGGACCGTGGCGGCCATGAGCATGATCAAGCCGGGCGTGGCAAAGAGCCGGGGCAGGGCGGCGGGAGTTCCGCCGAGCAGCGGGTAGGCGGCGGCAAAGAAGAGGCCCATGAGCTCGAACATCAGCACGGTGACCGGGCCGGCGCGGTTGGCGGCGTAGCGCGGGCGCTCGACCCAGACGATCTGGCCGGAGAAGAAGACGGCGCTGAGCAGGATGACGGCTTCGCCAAAGGCGAGGGCAAAGTGGGTCAGCAAGCCCGGGCTGAGCAGCGCCGTACCGATGAGGACGAGCGCGCAGGCGCCCACGGTCCGCAGCGTGGGCCAGCGGCGGTCGCGCAAGGCGACGATCAGCGGAACGATGAGGGTGTAAAGCTGGGTGAGGAACGCGGCGACGGAGGCGTCGGTCCAGAGCAGGCCGAGGGTCTGGAGGAAAAGACCGGCTCCGGCGAAGAAGGCTAGCCCAGTGGCCTGGCTCCATTCGCGGCGGGAGAGGGTGGCGAGTTCCCGCGCGTAGATCGGCAGGAGGATCAGCCCGGCGCACAGAAAGCGGACGGCCATGTCGGCCGCGGCCAGCGCGGCGGACGGGATGCCGGTGGCCTGCACGTTTTGCGCAAGTTCCAGCCCGCGAAGCAGCGGGAAGCTAAGACCCCAAAGCGCGGTGGCGCTGAAAAGCAGCGTGCGCGCGCGCCGCAGGGGAGGAGGTGGCAGCGCCGTCATCCTCAAGTATAGCGCTGAGTCTTTGATTTGCTCAACCGACCGAGGCACTCACAGGCTTAGGTGTCTCAATTGTAGCGGCGGCCTGTGCCTGCGGTGCAGCCTCCGTTGGTAGCCGGGATCGGCTCGATCCCGGAGCGAGCAACGCGAGCGGGATGCCACCTGTCTTTCCCGGAACGATTACGCCGCTGCTGCGGCTCCGGCATCGGGCCGATGCCGGCTACCTTTGGAGAGTTTCGCCTGGTTAATATTCGCGGTCATCGACCGTCGCTAGAATTGGCCGATGGCCGTCGGGTTGGTCCCGCAGGACGGTCTTGCTTTCCCTTCGGCGGTTTGGAAGGGTGGAGGATGCATCTTTTCCCGCGGAAGCGGATGTCCGCGCATCTGCGGGCGCACCTGACGAAGGGTCGGCGTGTGATCCTGACCGAAGCCACCGCGCTCAAGGCGGTGCAGGAGCGGCTCGATGAGAACTTCGGCCTGGCGGTGGAAGCGATGGCGGAAACGATCCGCGCGGGACGCAAGTTGATCGTCACCGGGATCGGCAAGTCGGGCCAGGTCGGGGCGAAGATCGCCGCCACGCTTTCCAGCACGGGCGCGCCGAGCGTGGTGCTGGACGCGGTGAACGCCTCGCACGGCGACCTGGGTTTGGTGGCCAACGGCGATCTCATCCTTATCCTGAGCTACAGCGGAGAGACGGAGGAGGTGGCGCGGCTGCTGCCGAGCCTGAAGCGGATTGGCACGCGGATTGTCGCGCTGACGGGTAACGTGAAGTCCACGCTGGCCGACCAGGCCGACATCCACATTGACGTGAAGGTGCCGCGCGAGGCGTGCCCGCTCGATCTTGCACCCACCTCGAGCTCGACCGCGATGCTGGCGGTGGGCGACGCGCTGGCCATGGTGCTGCTGGAGACGCGCGGGTTCACCAAGGAGGATTTCGCCATCTTCCATCCCGGCGGCACGCTGGGCCGCAATCTGCTGCTCAAGGTCCAGGACATCATGCGGCCGGTGGAGCAGATGGCCATTTTGCCCGGCACGGCCTCGGTGAACGAGGCGGTGGACGTCATCCTCAAGAAGCGGGCCGGCGCGGCGGCGGTGGTCGATGCGCAGGGGAAGCTGCGCGGGATTTACACGTTGGGCGATTTCTCGCGCGGCTACCGCAAGGACGTCAGCATCGGCAAGACCGCGCTGGAAAAGGTGATGACCGCCAGGCCGATCACGGTGCGGGTTGACAAGATGGCCGTCGAGGTGCTGAATGTTTTCGAAGCGAACCGGATCGACGACCTGGTCGTCGTGGACCGTCAACACCGCCCGGTCGGGTTGGTGGACGCTCAAGACCTCGCCAGATTCAAATTGATTTAAGCAGACCCATTTTCACTGAACGACCCTCATGCCCAACGCGAACGAAATAGGAAAAGGACAGGCCATCAAATTCAACGGCGACATTTGCATGGTGCTGGAAACGCAGCACCGCACGCCGGGCAACCTGCGCGCCTTTGTGCAGGCCACGCTGCGCAGCATGCGTACGGGCAAATCGTTCGTGCAGCGCTTCAATTCGAACGAGTCGCTCGAGATCGTGCCGATGAGCCGCAAGAAATACGAGTTCAGCTACAAGGACAACTCGGGCTACCACTTCCTCGATCCGGTCACCTTTGAGGACATCACGTTCCAAGAGGATTTCGTGACGAAGGTGAAGGACTATCTCACCGAGAATTTGGCCTGCGAGGTCATCTTCACCGACGAGAAGGCCGCCGACATCGAGCCGCCCGCGGTGGTGACCCTCAAGGTCACCGAATCGGCGGAAGGGGTGAAGGGCGACAGCGCGAACAATGTGCAAAAGGTCGCGGTGGTGGAGACGGGATTGCAGATTCAGGTGCCGCTTTTCATCAAGGAAGGCGAACTGGTGCGCATCAGCACGACGGATGGGAAGTATTTGGGGCGGGCTTAGGCCGTTTTTACCTTTCGCGCTTTGCCGCGGCGCGGTGACGAAACGTTACGAAAGTCGCGGCACAAGCGCCGCCCGCAGCGAGGAGATAGATTTCGGGGCTGGTGAAAAGAACGTAAGTTGCGCTGTCGTCTGTCTCGCGGTGAGGAGTGAACGTTTCGTAGTGAAACCACGCGTCGAACAGGACACCGATCACAGTGTAGAGCCATCCATTGCGGACGCGGTGGTGCGCCGATGACGCGAGTACTCCAGCCGACACGGCGAGGAAGGCGGGAACCACGAAGAAGAGGAGGCATGCGGTTGCTTCATTGATCACGGGGTGATCATCAAAAATCTTGCTGTATAGATCCGGGGCATGCTGCTCGAGCACGATGGCGGGAATAAGGACGAAGATGCATTGAGCTGCCAGCGTGACGACGAAGGCAACGACAAGACCCAGCAGGTCGCGCAAGCTGACGCTGAACATGTTCAAAACACCTGAGGCATTCCCTCGGGCAGGAAATGGATTTGGTGGAGGCAACGGTGTTCGGCGCCGGCGAGCTTGAGGCGCTCTTCGGGTTCGTGCATGGGCTCGTAGCTCATGCGGTAGGTGCCGAAATGCATGGGGATGAGCGTCTTTGATTTCAGTTCCTGGAAGGCGCGCACGGCTTCCTCGGGGCCCATGTGGACGTCGCGGCCGGAGGGCGGATCGTACGCGCCGATGGGCATGAGGGCGATTTCCGGGGCGAGTTTGCGGCCGATTTCGCGGAAGCCGGAGAAGTAGGCGGAGTCGCCGCAGTGATAGATGGAACGACCTTCATACGCGATGACGTAACCCCCGTAGCCGCGGTGGGAATCGTGCAGCACGCGGGCGCCCCAATGCTTGGCGGGGGTGAAGGTGATCTTGAGGCCGTCGTGCTCCCACTCGTCCCACCAGTTCATCTCGTGCACGCGCTCGAAGCCGAGATCGTGCACCAGGTTGGAGACGCCGGCGGGCACGACGATCGGCTGCCGCTCCGCCACCTTGCGCAGCGTGCGGCGGTTGAGATGATCGAAGTGGGCATGGGTGATGAGGACGAGGTCGATGTTGGGCAGGTCGTGGATGGCGAGCCCGGCGTGCTTGAGGCGCCGGATGACGATGAGCCAGTTGGCCCAGTTGGGGTCGACGAGGATGTTGTGGCGCGGCGTCTGGATGAGAAACGAGGCGTGCCCGATGAAGGTGAGCGCCAGCTGGCCGCGTTGCAACTTGGGAAAAACGGGCTGCTGGCGCTTGCCGCCGCGCTTGACGAAGAGCGACGGGATGAGAACTTCGGTGATGAAGTTTCGCTCGTTCCAGCGGGGCTTGCGCGCGCGCTCCTTTTTAGGCTTGGGGCCGGGGTGAGCCGGCGGATGATGGGGGGAAGGCAGGGTCATACGTCGACCATTCCAAAACTAGTACCCGTCCCAAGGCACCGCAAATGAAACCCGACAAACTTCCCGGCATCACCGGACTCAAAGCCACGCTGCGCCAGCAGATGCGCACCCGGCTCGCGCTGCAGACGGAGGAGGACCGCGCCCGCGCGTCGCTCGAGATTTGCCGGCGCGCGGCGGCGCTGCCGGTCTTTCGCGAGGCGAGGGCGCTGGCGGTGTTCGCGCCGCTGCCAACCGAGCCGGAGATTCTGCCGCTGATCGAGGAAGCGTGGGCGGAGAAGAAAACGGTGGCGTTTCCGCTTATGGGGCGCCGCGGGGAGGTGCCGCACCTGGAGTGGCAGGTGGCGCGCGGTTGGGAGGAGCTCGTGCTCACCGGGCCCTTCGGCGTGCGGGAACCGGACCCGGCGTTGTGCCCGTTGCTTGATCCGCTGGAGCTCGACTGCATCTTCACGCCCGGCCTGGCCTTCGATCCGCGCGGGCATCGGCTGGGCCGCGGGGGCGGCTATTATGATACGGCGCTGGCGCAGCTCGACGTGGGTACTCCGCGGGTGGGGCTTTTCTTTGCCTGCCAGCGCGTGGAGGAAGTGCCGCGCGACGCGCACGATCAGGTTTTGACGAGCGTGGTGACGGAAAACGAAGTCGTCCATTTCGATTAGGCTCGTCCTCGGCGAGACGAGAAAGGCGGTACGGGCCTTGGGTAGCCGCATCGGCCCGTTGGCGGTCGCGCCGAGAATGTTGCGTCGGAAGGAAATCTCCGTGGCGCGATCAATGCAGGCTGGACGTTCGTCGATGAGCGCGGCGCAAGGATCGTTCGCTTGACGGCAATCTTTTCCTTCGCGCCCGGCGTGGGGCCGATGCCGGCTACCTTCGGAGCCTTATTCGTTGATGCTGGCCTTGTAGGCGGCGGCGTCCATCAACTTGTCGAGCTCGGTGGCGTTGGCCATCTTGACGCGAAAGAGCCAGGCCTCGCCGTAGGGATCCTTGTTCACCTGTTCCGGCTGGGAGACGAGCGCGCTGTTGATCTCGACCACTTCGCCGCTGAGCGGCGCATAGATGTCCGAGGCCGCCTTTACCGATTCCACGACGGCGGCGACGGTGCCGGCCTTGAGCGTGGCGCCGGGCTTGGGGAGATCGACGTAGACCACGTCGCTCAGCTCGGCCTGCGCGTGGTCGGTGATGCCGACGGTGGCCAAGTCGTTGTCGACCCGCACCCATTCGTGGGAGGCGGCGTAGCGGAGCGAAGCGGGAATCTGGCTCATGGCAGTGAAATTCTGGCTTTAGCCCGCGCGCTTGTAAAAGGGCTTTTTGACCACCTCGACCGGGACGCGGCGGTCGCGCACTTCCATTTCGAGGGATGTGCCGGGCACCGCCACGTCCGCGCGAACGTAGGCCAGTCCAATCCCGCAACCCAGCGTCGGCGAAGGTGCGCCGCTGGTGACTTCGCCCACCGCGTCGGGACCGGAGAAGAGGTGGTAATGGGGTCGCGGCGGCGGCCCGCTGGGCACGCGGAAGGCGGCGAGCTTGAAACGCGCGCCGGCCGCCTTTTGCTCCAACATGAAGTTCTTTCCGGGATAGATCGTCTCCTTGGCGAAACCCAGGAACGGCTCCAGCCCGGCGGCCAGGGCGGAATGAGCGGTGGAAAGATCCTGCCCATAAAGCGGCAGGCCGGCCTCGAGCCGGAGCGTGTCGCGCGCGCCCAGGCCGCACGGTTTCAATCCCTCCGGCTCGCCCGCCTTGAGCAGCGCGTTGAAAAAATTTTCCGCGATCTCCGGCGGGAAGAAAAGTTCCAGGCCGTCCTCGCCCGTGTAGCCGGTGCGGGCCGTGAGGATGTCCTGACAATTCCACGAGGCGTGGGTGATCGCGTTGCGTTTTGGCTCGGTCCAGGCGGGGCCGAAAACCTGGCGCGCGATTTCCAGCGCCTTCGGTCCCTGTAACGCGAGTGCGGCGTAACGGGGGCCGACATTCTCGAAGCTGACGCCGGCGGGAAGGAACTGCGTTAGGTGCGCCTTGTCCTCCGCGATCCTGGCCGCGTTCACGACGAGGAAATAGTCGTCTTCCGCGAGGCGGTAGAGGATCAGGTCATCGATCACGCCGCCCTGTTCGTTGCACATGATCGTGTACTGGCCCTGGCCGACGGCCAGCTTCGCCACGTCGTTGCTCAGCATCTGGTCGAGGAAGGCGGCGGCGCCGGTGCCGCGCACGAAGAACTCGCCCATGTGCGAGATGTCGAAGAGGCCGGCGGCCGTGCGCACGGCCTGGTGCTCGTCGACGATGCCGCTGTACTGCACGGGCATGGCCCAGTCCCCGAACATGGTCATGCGCGCGCCCAGCCGTTGGTGCGCACCGAACAGAGGTGTGGTTTTCTTTGCAGGTTCCATGTTCACCGGAAAAAGGTGGCCTCAAGTAAGCGCGCGGCCTCGATGAAGCCTTCGTGCAGCACCTGCGCGCGCGAGGAGGCGAGCAGGATGGCCTGCACGGCGGAGCGGCGCGTGTCGGCGCCGAGCAGGCCGGCGGCCGCACGCGGCAGCGCGTTCTCCTCGCCGCTGGCGGCCAGGATGCGGAATTCCTTGCTGTCCGCGGCATTCATGCAGCCATCGACGAGATCGAAGTAGGCCGGATCAACCGGCACGCGGGCCATTTCGAGAAGCGCGAAGCCGCGGTAGATGCTGGCAGCGTAGGCAATGCGGGAGGAGCGCTGGTTCTGGTGCAACTGGTCGATATAATCGCCAATGGACAGGCCGCGTTGCCTGGCCGCCTCGATCACCTCGGAGCTCAGGAAGATGCTTTTGCGGCTGCGGGACGACACCTCCAGAGGGTAGAGGCGCGGTTTCCGCAGGTCAAATTCGGGGAAGACCGAGACGGAGCGGGCAAAAATCTGGCTGTCGGTCAGCATCACTCAAGATGGCGCGGGGGCCGCTCGCGGCAAGGCGATTCGTCCCCGGCCGGCGTGGCGATCACAAATCCTGCCCGACGGCCTGCAATTGCAGGTATTGCTCGAGCGCGGTGCGCAGGAAAACCAGGCTGGCTTCCACCTGCCGCTCGAAATCGGCGTGGGTCGGCGTCTCGAAGACGATCTCGAAGGGACGCGGGCTTTGTTCCGGCGGCGCGCAGAGCATGCCGGGATAGCCTTGGCGGATGAGCCCGTTCTCGGCAGTGAAGTTGTCGATGACGGGATGGCGGTTGCGCGGCAACAGGCGCTCGGCGGCCTGCAGCGCCGGCTCGACGACATGCCGGGTGACCTGCGCGCCGAGCGCAAAGGCGTAGAGGCCGGGCGATTCGTCATCGGCGTGGAGGGCGATGATGCCTTCAAAACGGCGGGCGCGGATTTCGCGTTCGAGCAGGACGACTTCCGGTTCCTGCGAGCCGAGCCAGAACTCGCGGTTGAGGTCGCGGCCGCTCGCGGCTAGGCGGGTGCCGGCGGCGAGGCCGGTGGGGTTGCAGAGAGGATAAACGGCCAGTTCGTACCCGCGCGCGATTTCCGGGCTGGCGGCGAGCATGGGCAGAAAACGCGCGGCGGCGGCGACCCCGGCCGGCTCGTCGCCGTGCAGGCCGGCGAAGATTCCCACCCGAACCGTCGTGCCGCCTCCGGCCGGGCCGCGGAAGACGAAGCGCTCGATCTGGTGATGGATGCCGTCGTGTGTCCAAGCGCGCAGGACCGTGGGCGGGCAGGTCGTGCCCGACCCGCGCGCGGGCGCCAGCAGTTCCTCGGCGGAAAAGCGCCTGGGTGATATCATGCCCAAAAATGGGCAGGCGGCGCCCGCGTGGGAATGCAAATGTGCGGAAGAACAATCAGCCGGCGATGGTCACAGGAGCGCCGTTGGCGAAGACAGGCGCAGGCTTGGACTTTCGGACGCCTTCGCCAAGGCGGTTCTTCCACGCGATGATCGGAAGTTCCAGCCAATGCCACGAGAGCGCGGAGAAGACCAGCGTCACGGCGAGCAGGATGATGGTCCGCGAGATCGTGTCCATGCCGTGGGCGATCAGCCAGGGCGAGACGAGCACGATGATGAAAACGTGATAGACATAAATACCGTAGCTGATGCGGCCGAGATACACGAGCGGCGACCAGCTAAGGATGCCGCCGTAGCGGCCCGTGACTCCGGTGAGCGCCGCGACCAGCAGCCAGGCAAGGAAGATCGCGTCGAAGGATTCGGCCAGGCCGAGAAGGGCGTTGTCGTGCTGCAAGGTGGTCATCCACCGCGCGAGAAAGTAGCAGGAGAAGGCGGCGAGCGGCAGCGCGAGCAGCCAGGTGCGCGAGAGCAGGTGAACTTTCTCCAGCAGTTTCGCCTGCTTGAGATAGGCCACGGCGGCGCCCATGGCGAACGAGTCGATGCAGCCGAGCAGCGTCACCCAGCGGATGACCTCGTTGGTGCCGGTGGTGATGCAAACGACACGGAAAATGAGCGCAAAGATCATGCACGCGAGCATGCAGGGCAGGAAGCCACGGCGCGGAAGCGTGAGCACGAAAAGCGGCCACACGAGATAAAATTGCTCCTGCACGGCGAGCGACCAGTAGTGCGAAATCTCACCCGGCCAGTAACCGAGATAGACGATGTAGTGATTGGTGTTGAAGGTGGCGAGCCAGAGAAAGTGATCGTAAATCTCGCGAATGCCGAAAGCGGCACCGACGGTGAGGGCGAGGTAAAAAGGCGGGCCAACCCGCATCAGCCGCTGCACGTAAAAGCGCAGCAAAAGCCCCAAGCGCTGCAGCGGCGAGACCAGTTCGGCTTCACGGACTTTCCACAGCGAGAGCGTGATAAAGTAGCCGCTTAATATGAAGAAGAAGCGAACGCCCACTGGCCCGACGTGAAAGAGCGGGGGCAGGGGGACATGAAAATGATCCGCCAGCACGCCGAGGATGGCGAGACCCCGCAGGCCGTCGAGATAAGGAACGTATTTCCCTTTGTGAACCGGCGCGGGAGCAGCGATGTACGACATGTCCTGCGAAGGGAGCACGATCTATTCCGACGACTTTTCCGGCCGAATGTTCAAAGAGAATCGTTTCATTTGTGCGCAGCGCGCCCAAATTAATCCGCAGCCGAATTAAGCGTCGCCGTGTGATCGCGATAATCGGGCGAAAGGCTGCCGATCAAAAGCTGCCGGCCACGACGGGTTGCAGCGTTTGCTGGGTCGTCCAGCCGTAACGTCCGTCGCGTGCCTCGACGCGGAGATAGTGATCGTGCTGCTGCTCAACCGTGACGAGTTCGCCCTCGGGGAGGGTGCCGATCTGCTCGGCCGCGTCGAAAGGCGAAAGGCGTAACACGGCCTGCTTCGCCACCACCACGCCCTCGATCCGGAGCGGGGCGGCAAGCAGCGCGATGTACCCGCTAAAAAGGAAGCAGGGAATGGCAACGAAGAGCACCGTCTTCACCACCTTGCCGAGCACGGCGCGGCGCGGGCCGGCCGGCATCCGCTGGACAAAGACGTGGGCCAGCACGGCGAGGGCGATGAGCGCGAGCCAGGTGTCGACAATGGCCAGCCACGTGTTGATGGTGAGCGAGCGCAGGGCCACCTGCCACCAGCGCAGGGAGTTGGTTTTGAGCCCGGCCTGCTCGCGCGCGAGTTGCAGGTTGTGGTCGATCTCCGCGTCGCCCGGGGCGAGGTAACGGGCGCGCTCGTAATTCAGGATGGCCAGACCGGGGTGACCCGCCTTCGCCTCGGCGTTGGCGAGGTTGAAGCAAAGCGAGGCGGAATAGCCGTGGGCCTGAATCAACTCCTGGAAGCCGCGGGCGGCCTCGTCGTAACGGCCGGCGGTGTAAGCCTGGTTTGCGGCGTCGAGCGCATCGGACGCGCTATCGGCGCGCGACAGCCCCACCGCAGCCAGGAAGAAAAGAAGGAGGAACGAGAGCGGTTTCATGTGCGGGCAGGCTGAAGCATCTCGCGCGTGCGGCGATTCCATTCGGTCAGATCGAGGCCGGCGGGCGCGCGGCCGGAGTAGATGACGTCGTCGGCCTCGGCAAAGAAAGGAGCGAGCGTCTCGCCCAAGGGTGGATCGCGGCGGGTGATTTCCGACAACGTAAGCGACTCCGCGGGCACGTGCCAGCGCTCGGCCAGTTGCAGTTGCACCGCGTTGCGCGCGGCGGAGAAGAAAGCCACGGCGTCGCCAGTCTGCACCGCGCGCTTCATGGTCTCCTCCTCGCGCTGGCGGGAAGCATGGCGCAGGGCGCGCTCGCCCACGGCTGGATCGCGACGCGGGCCGAGCGCGCCCAGCACGAGCCCGGCGAGGATCGCCAGCGCGAGTGTCCCCTGCACGACCCAGAACCAGGTGCGTCGATAGGCCGGGGTGAGATCCGGCACCAGCCAGCCCAGGCTCAACCGATTCGGCGCAAAGCCGGCGGCAGCGGGCGGGGGGGTGGGCGCGGCGGAGGCGGTCGCCGGGCTTGTCGCGTCCGCGATCACGGGCGCAGGCGTGGTCGACCCGATGACATTGATCACGGGCAGCGAGACGGGCACGGTGATGTACCGCTTCGCGTCGGGATCGAAGTAGCTGAAGGTGGCGTCGGGAAGCTTGAGCGCTCCGCCCTTTTGCGGGATGACCGCCTGCTCGAACGTCTTCATCGCCTGCGTGTGCGATTCGTCCTGATAGGTGATCTTCGAGGTGGCGACGTAGGATTTCCAGGCCGGGTCGCTGGCCAGGACCGGCGCGCGCACATAGTCGAAGTTGCCGGTGCCCGTGACGGTGAAGCGGATCGTCACCGGGTCGCCAACGTTCACGCTGTCGGGCGTGGCCGTGCCGCTGACCTGGAACTTGCCGATCGCCCCCGTAAAGCTGGCGGGCTTGCCCTCCTCGGGCAGGGGAAGGATGTGCATCACGAGCTTGTTGCTCAGGATGTCCTTGTGCAGCAGCTGCGAGGGCCGGCCGAAAAGCGGTCCGAAAGGATCGTCCGGCATGGTGTTGGGCGCTGTCTTGGTCCAATAGGTGTCGCGAGTGGCCTGGAGCTGGAAATCGCCCGCCCGCGGCGCGGAAATGGCAGTGAGCCAGCTGTCGCGAATGTATTCGATGCTACCCGCACTGACGCCCGCCTCGGTGGGCCGGAGCGAGAGATTGTTCATGAGGAAATCGCTGCCGGTCAGCGCGGGCAGGGAGTCCTGCTGGGCGTTGGCATCGGCGCGGATGTAGGACTCGATGCGCAGCGGGACCGACTCGCCGACGTACGCGGTGGTGGTCTGCGGCGTGATGACATCGAAGACGCGCGCGGGCTGGCCGTCGGGATCGGTGGGCACGGGCACGGTGCCGCCGCCCTGGTCTGCCGTGCCGGCCTGGGTGTTGTCCGCGTCGTCCGTGCCACCGGGCGGCATGACCACGGGGCCGGCGTTGCCAGGCGAGTTGGCGGCGGCGCCTGAAGACGGCACTTGCGCGGGCGGACCGGAAGCCGCGCCGAGGACGTGGAGCACCATTGCGCGGGTCTTGACGATGCTGCCGTTGCTCGCGTCCTTGAGGTCGAGGCCGGGGATGATCACGTTGCCGGCTCGATTGGCCACCACGAGGAATGTGTGCGAGACCTTTTGCGTGACGGAAAATCCGTTCATCACGATCTGGGTCGAGGTGCTGGAGCCTTCCACGGTGATGCCGTCGATGGGCGGGAGTTGGAAATCCTCCACCTGCCCGTTGGAGATCGAATAGGTGATCGACACCTCGTCGCCGATGCTGACCTGTTCGGGCGAGACATTGGACTGCACGCTGACCACGCCGAAGCCGCGGGTGGCGAGAAGCGCGAGAAGAAAAAGCGGCGCAAGCGCGCGAAGGAATTTGAGTTTCATCGCTACCAATCCTTGCCCGAGGGCGGGGGCGGCGGCGCCTCGTTGCCGTTGTTGAGACTCTGGGCGGTGACGTGCTTCTCGTCATCCTTCAAGGAGTCCAGCAGCGCCTCGGCGTCCTTCTGCGACTTCGCGCCGGGATCGGTCTGGTCGATGTCGCGGGAGGTGGAATGGCCCTGCATCGGCTCGTTCCTGGCCATGCCCTGGGAGGGCGACTGGTTCTGCTGTTGCCCGGGCTGATTTTGCGGCTGGTTTTGGCCGTTCTGACCCTGGCCGTTGGTGTTGGAGTTCTGGCCGCTTTGATCCTGGTTGCCGCCCAGTTTCTGATTCTGCGACTGGTCCTGGTTTTTCTGGCTCTGGGACTGGCCCTTGCCGCCGTTGTTCTGGGATCCGCCGTTGCCTTGCTGGTTCTTGCTCTGCTGGTTTTGCTGGTTTTGATTTTGGTTCTGCTGCTGCTGTTGCTGCTTGAGTTCCTCCAGCTTCTTCTTCACGTACTCGTAGTTGTGCTGCGTGTCGGCCGATTGATGGAGCTTCATCGCGGACTCGTAGGACTTCAGCGCGTTTTCCCAGAGTGAGATCGTTTTTTTCTGGTCGTCCTTTTCCTCGGTCTCGCCCTGGCGGAACTGCGCGTTGCCGATGTTGTAGTAGGACTGCTCCTGCATGCGAAGATCGGGTGTCTCCAGCGCCTGACGGAAGGCCTCCTCCGCCTTGGAATATTCGCCCGCCTTGTAGGCGGCATCGCCCACGTTGAACTTCAGGTCGTCCCGCTTTGGCGCGGCGCTGGCGGCACTTTCGTAATTCTGCTCGGCGTCGGGGTACTTGCCGTCCTTGTAATCGAGCTCGGCCTTCGCGGCCGTCGAGGCACGCCCGGGCAACAACGCGGCAAGGAGCAGGAGCGTGGCGGCCGCCGCCATTCCTGGCCGGGCGGAGGGTCGAAGGCCACGACGCCGCGCGGGGGGCAGCGGCGCAAACTCGTTCGAGCGCGACCGGCTGCGCTCGCCCAGGAGCATCGATGCGACGAGGAGAAGGATGCTGAGGCCCAGCGGCCACTCATATTGTTCATACCGCACCTTGTGCCGCCGCGACTCGATCTGGTGGCGCGGAAGCGTGGCGATGTATTTCTGGTAGATCTCCTGCAGACCTTCGCCGCGC
>CAZZYY010000050.1:0-16324 GCA_964658475.1 uncultured Candidatus Methylacidiphilales bacterium
TCGTAGGCGACCTGCGCGCCCCAGCCGGCGAAGGGCTTGTTTTCCTCCACGATGAGCAGGCGGTTGGTCTTGGAGACGGAGGCTGCGATGGCTTCGAAATCGAGCGGCTTGATCGTGCGGAGATCAATCAGCTCGGCATGGATGCCCTGCGCCTCGAGCGTCTTGACGACGTTGAGGGCGCGATGGACAGAGCCGCTGTTGCTCACGATGGTGAAGTCGCTGCCCTCCGTGACGACGCGGGCCTTGCCGATGGGCGTGAGGTGCTCGCCCTCGGGCACCTCGTCCTTGTAGCCATAGAGCTTCTCGTTCTCGATGAAGCAGACGGGATTGTTGCTGCGAATGGCGCTTTTCAGCAGGCCCTTGGCGTCAGCCGGGAACGCCGGCGTGATGACGGTGAGCGCGGGGACGTTCGCATACCAGTTCTCGGGTGTGTGCGAGTGGGTGGCACCGACCTGCAGGCCGCCGCCGGAGGAACCGCGGAGGACCAGCGGAATGGAAAACTGGCCGCCCGACATGTAGCGCACCTGCGCGGCGTTGTTGATGATCTGGTCGTAGGCGACGAGGGAAAAACTCCAGGTCATGTACTCGATGACGGGACGCAGGCCGTACATGGCGGCGCCGATGCCGAGGCCGGTGAAGCCGGTCTCGCTGATGGGCGAGTCGATCACGCGCTTGGGGCCGAACTTCTCGAGCAGGCCCTTGCTGACCTTGTAGGCGCCGTTGTACTCGCCGACTTCCTCGCCCATGAGGAAGACTTTGTCGTCGCGTTCCATTTCCTCGGAGAGGGCCTCATTGAGGGCTTCGCGGTAGGTGAGTGTGGGCATGAAAAATCTCCAGTCAAAAAAACAGGCCGGATGGGGCCTAGTAGCGGGGCTCCGGGCGGAACTCGAAAATCTGGTCTTCCGGCGCGAAGATGTCCTCGAAGACCGTTTCGATTTCCGGCTCGGCGCTCTTCTCCGCGAAATCGTAGGACTCCTGCGCGATCTGGGTCACTTCCGCGTCGATCGCTTCGAGGCTCTCCGCGGTGGCAAACTTGCCTTCGATGAGGCGCGCCTTGTAAATCTCGATCGGGTCGCTTTTGCGCCGCTCCTCGATCTCCTCCTTCTTGCGGTAGTTGCCGGGATCGGACATGGAGTGGCCGAAATAGCGGTAGGTCTTGATCTCCATCAGGGTGGGCTGGCTTTCGGTGCGCGCGAGCGACACGGCCTCGAAGGTCTTGGCGCGGACGTCGTCGATGTCCATGCCGTTGGCCTGGATTGCCGCCATGTCGAACGCGCCGGCGCGCTTGGTCAGCGGGTCGCCGGCGGACGAGCGGCTGATCGAGGTGCCCATCGACCACTCGTTGTTCTCGATGATGTAAATAATCGGAAGCTTCCAGAGCGCCGCAAGGTTCATTGCCTCGTGCACTGCGCCTTGGTTGATGGCGCCATCGCCCATGTAGGCGAGCGTGACGCGGCCGGTGTCGAGATACTTCTGCGCGAAGGCCAGGCCGGTGCCGAGCGGGATCTGGCCGCCGACGATGCCGTGACCCCCATAAAAATGTTTCTTGGCGTCGAAAAAGTGCATCGAGCCGCCCTTGCCCCGCGAGCAGCCGGTGATCTTGCCGAAGAGCTCGGCCATGCAGGCGTTGGGATCGACGCCGCGCGCGAGGGCGTGGCCGTGGTCGCGGTAGGCGGTGATGACCGCGTCATCGTCGTTCAGCACGGAGATGGTGCCGACCGCGACCGCTTCCTGTCCGTTGTAGAGATGGCAAAAACCCTTGATCTTTCCCTGAGTGAAAGCCTGCTTCGATTTTTCCTCGAACCGGCGAATGAGAAGCATCGTGCGGTAGAGCGCGATTTTTTCCTGCGGCGTTTGCTCGGGCAGACGGGGAATTTGCTGGTTCTTCGAGCTTTTAACGTCGGGATCGGCGGCGCGCATGACGCGTAGAAAATAGCGGCGCGAAAGAGCAAAATCAAGCTGGTTCGGCGAGAATCCGTTACGAAGAGGCAGGCTTTGGGCCCTTCAATGAGTCCGGCGAAAAACGACCGTCTCGAACGTGTTTTTTCAAGGCTTCCTTTACGGAAAAGCGAGCCGCGCAGCGGGGATTTACACCGCGCGGAAATATCCTACCATCCCGCCCATGTCCACCTTGCGTTCCGCAGTTGCCTTGGGCCTCGTTCTCTTACTCGGCGGCTGCGCCGGATACCAGATGGGGAACGATCACGCCAACGACAATGGCAGCTATTCCGGCTCGACCTTGAACAGCCCGGTGACCGATCAGAATCCGCATGTGGGGGGCGACCAGAACTACCCTTCTTCGGTCAGCGATCAGGGGCGGCAGCAGGTGCCCCCCGAGAAGACGGACTATTGAGGTTTGCACCGCTTTCGAGCCGCGCGGTGATTTGCCGCACGGCCCAGGACGCGTGCTCGCGCACCAGCGGCTCCTCGTGATTCTCCGCGCGGCGTAACGCGGGCAGGTCGTCCGCCGTGCCGATGTTGCCGAGGACCACGCAGACGTTGCGCAGCAAGCCGCGGCGCTTGACGCGCAGGATGGGGCTGCGGGCGAAGCGCACCTTGAACCCGGCCTGGGTGATTTCCAGCAGGGAGCACAGGTCGGGCCCGGTCCCGGCGGTGGCGAGAAAGCGGGTCTCGCGGGTGGTTTGGGCGAAGCGATTCCACGGGCAGACGTCCAGACATTCGTCGCAGCCGTAGACGCGATCGCCGATGAGCGGGCGCAACTCCTCGGGAATCGATCCTTTCAGCTCGATCGTGAGGTAGGCGATGCAGCGGCGGGCGTCGAGCTGGTACGGCGCGGTGATGGCGCCGGTCGGGCACGCGGCGAGACAGCGCGTGCAGGAACCGCAGTGGTCGCCTTCCGGCACATCGGGCTCGAGATCGAGCGTGGTAATGATCTCGCCGAGCAAGAGCCATGGGCCGCGCGAGCGATTGATCAGCATCGTGCTCTTGCCCTGCCAGCCGAGCCCGGCGCGCTGCGCCAGCGGCTTTTCCAGCACGGGGCCGGTATCGACGTACACCTTGGCCGCGGCGCCGTGGCTTGAGACTTCATCCGCCAGCGTGCGCAGCTTTTCGAGCAGGACCTCGTGGTAATCGTCGCCCAGCGCATAGCGGGCGATCCGGCCCCGGGCGGCGGGTGTGGGCTGCCAGTAATTGAGGCCGGCGACGATGAGGCTGCGGGCGCCGGGCAGGACGAGCCGGGGATCGCTGCGCCGCTCGGGATCGCGCGTGAGCCACGCCATCTCGCCCGCCCCGCCGCGCGCGGCCCAGTCGCGGAAGAAGCTGGCGTGCCGCGTGGGATTGGCCGAGGTGATGCCGCAGGCGTCGAGGCCAAGCTGCGCCGCGCGCCGCTTGATCGCGGCAGCATCGAGCGGAGCCGCGGTAACGGGCAGCGTCTCAATCATACGCTTCGCGCAGCGTGACGATGCTCCTGGCCACATCGTCCGGCGTGGAGAGGTTGGTCTCCACGCGATAGTGCGCCATGCCGTAGTAGTTGCCGCGCCGCTCGAGCATCTCGCGCACAATCATGTCGAGATCCATGCCGGGAACGTTGAGGAGCGGCCGGGTCGCTGCCTCCGTCGCCTTCAGGCGCGAGACGAGAACCTCCACGTTGGCGGAAAGGTACACCACCACCGTTTCCTGCAGGAGCAGCGCTCGCGTCGCTTCCCAAAGAAACGCGCCGCCGCCGAGGGAGAGCACCGCGGGCGGCTGCTTGATCAAGTCGCCGATGAGTGCGCATTCGACCCGGCGAAAATGGGCCTCTCCCTTCGCGATGAAGATGTCGCTGATGGGCATGCCTTCGGCCGCCTCGATGAGCGCATCGACCTCGATCACCTGACGACCCAGGCGCGAGGCAAGCAGGGGAGCGACGCTGCTTTTGCCCGCGCCCATCATGCCGATCAAGGTTACGTGTTTCGCCATGGGAAAACAATGGGCGGGAACGCCCGTTTTGACAACGGCGCGGAGTCTTGTCCTCCCTGCCCGCGCGCCCTAGGCTTCCTCATGCCGAACAGCTTTGGCCATCTCTTCCGCATCACGACTTTCGGCGAGTCGCATGGCGGCGGCGTGGGTGTGGTGGTGGATGGTTGTCCGCCGCGCGTTCCGCTCACCGCGGCGGACATCCAGGTCGATCTCGACCGGCGCCGGCCGGGGCAGAGCAAGATCGTCACGCCGCGCAAGGAAGCGGATTCCTGCGAAATTCTTTCCGGCGTGAGTGGCGGGCAGACGCTCGGCACGCCCATCGCCATCCTCGTGCGCAACGAGGACCAACGGCCGGAGGCGTACAAGGAGATGGAGACGCTTTTTCGACCCTCGCACGCCGACTACACCTATCAAGCGAAGTACGGCATTCGCGCGGTGCAGGGCGGCGGGCGCGCCTCGGCGCGGGAGACGATCGGACGCGTGGCGGGAGGCGCGGTGGCGCAGCAGGTCTTTCGGCAGCTTGTGCCCGGCCTGGAAATTCTCGCCTACGTTTCGCAGGTGCATCATCTGATCGCGCCGACCCAGCCGGAAAACATCACGTTTAAGGAGATCGAGGGCAACATCGTCCGCTGGCCGGACTCGCATGACGCCGAGCGGGTCATCGCGCTCATCGAGCGGGTGCGGGCGGAGGGCGACTCCGTGGGGGGCGTCGTTTCCGTCATCGTGCGCGGCGCGCCGGTCGGGTTGGGCGAGCCGGTCTTCGACAAGCTGGAGGCCGATCTCGCCAAGGCCATGCTCAGTCTCCCGGCGAGCAAGGGATTTGAGATCGGATCCGGGTTCGCCGGCACGCGGTTGCGCGGGTCGGAGCATAACGACGCGTTCATCAACGAGGGCGGCCGCGTCCGCACCGCGACCAACCGCAGCGGAGGGATTCAGGGCGGCATTTCCAACGGCGAGGAGATCGTCTTTCGCGTGGCCTTCAAACCAACCGCGACCATCGCGCAGGCGCAGCAGACGGTCAGCACCAGCGGCGAACCGGCCGAGCTCAAGGCCCGCGGCCGTCATGATCCCTGCGTCCTGCCACGGGCGGTGCCGATGGTCGAGGCCATGACGCGGCTTGTACTGGTCGATCACCTGCTGCGCCAGCGGGCGATTGCGTCTTAAATAATCCCGGCCTTCTCAAGCTGGTCGAGCCGGCGCTGGTTTTTCTCGTCGACGATTTCGGTGACGTCCGGCAATTCGAGCAGGACCTCGAGGCAGAAGGAGATTTCGGCATCGGCGAAGCCGGTCGTTTCCATCGCCGTCTTGTCGAGCGTGAGGTAGACCCACGCGAACTGGTCGCCATTGCCGACGCGGAACTGCAGGTTGGCGTCCCACAGGATGTCCTTCGACTCCTTCAACTCCAGGGTGAACTCGCTGGAAGGCGCGACCTGCTCCACCTTCTCGAAACGTTCCAGCCAGGAGTCGACGCATTCGCCGATGCGCTCGCGATCCAGTTCCTTGCCGAAGACGGCGACGAATCCCTTCTTTTCCATCGCCTATTTTAACGTGGGATGAACGTCCCGCAAGAGTCGCCCTCGGCCGGCTTTAGAGTTCGAGCGGTTCGCCCGGCGGCGGCACGATGACCATCATTCCCGGGGCGCGCACGGCGAGCTCTTTTTGGAACCAGGCCAGGGCCGGCGCGTCGCCATGGACCAGCACGCAGGTGCGCGGGTTGGTCTCGACGATGTAGTCGGCGAGGTCCTCGCGCTGCGCATGCGCGGTGAAGTCGAAATGCTCGACGCGGCAGCGGACCGGCTGCGCGCCGTACTGCGCGTTGAGCACCACCTCCCCGCCGCGTGGCGTGGCACGCAGCCGACCTGCAGGCGAATCCGGATCGCAGTAACCGACGAAGAAGATACTGTGCCGCTCGTGGGCAAGGAATTCCTGCGCAAAGATGTTCGAGAGCGTGTTCTCCGTCATCATGCCGGAGGAGATGAGATAGATGTGGCCGCGCTTCGGGCTGAAGTCGCGCGCGCGGCGACCGTCCATGACCTGCGGCTGGATGGTCTCGAGCAGTTGCAGCCGCTGGTGCTGGCGGCGCGTGCGCGCGGCGAGCCGGTCGTAGATCTCGGTGAAGCTGCGGCCCAGTCCGCCGATGTAGATCGGGGTTTCCGGCAGGCGCCGCTGGCGCTGGAAGAAGTGAAGTTGCGCCAGGAGCTCCTGCGTCTTGCCCATGGCAAAGACGGGCATGAGCACCGCGCCGCCTTGCGCAAAGGTCTGTTCAATCGCCTGCGCCAGCCGCTCGACTTCGCCGTCGCGCGTGAAGCCGGGCGGGCGCGGCTGGGCGCCGCGGGTCGTCTCGGTGATGAGCACGTCGATGCCGGTGCGGGGAAAATCGGCGGCGCGCAGCAGCGTCTGGTCGGTGAAGTTCACGTCGCCCGTGTAGAAAATGGTGCGGCCCCGATGGTGGATCGAGGTGCCGACGGAGCCGAGGATGTGGCCCGCATCGTGGAACTGAAACGTTAGCGGCTCGTGCTCCGGGTCGGGATACCCGCTCGGCGACCATTCCCGCTGCAGGCCGCATGCCTGCCAGACCTTGACCAGTTGATCGAGCTCGCGGTGCGAGAAAAGTGGGTATTCGGCGATGCCTTTCTCCGCTTTTTGCTTGAGCATCACTTGGACGGAATTGTGGAGAAGCGGATCGGCTAGATAGTAAGTCGGTTCGCTCATGAAGACGCTGGCGGTGGGATGCTCGCGCATCAACAGCGGCAGGGCGCCGGTATGGTCGTGGTGGGCGTGGCTGACCAGGATGGTATTTACCGAATCGAAGGGAAGCAGTTCCAGCCGCGGCAGGCCCGCGACCCCCTCCCCGCGCGGATGCATGCCGGCGTCGAGCACGAGGCGGCCGTCGGCGCCGAAGTCGAGCAGGTAGCTGTTGGCGCCGATTTCGTTCGCGCGCGTCAGGTTGGTGAAAAGCATGGCGGTGCAGTTTCACATTCCCAAAAGGCGCTGCGCTGTTCTATAACCAAATTGTCCGCATTCCGCTTAGGTCCATGTTCACGCGCGCGCGCTTTTCTCTCTGGCTGCTGGCGTGCTTTTTTGCGCTCTCCCCGACGGCGTGGGCGGATGACGATGGAGTCGGCGATGCGCTCTCCGTCGCGCGCGCCTGGCTGGGTGAAATCGATGCGGGACGGTATGACCAAAGTTATTCGGAGGCCGGCTCGGCCCTGCACGACAAGGTGCCGCAGGACACCTGGGTGAAAATTCTCAATACCGAACGGCCGCTGCTGGGCAAGGTGGTGAATCGCGCGGAGGTTTCGCATGTGCTGCATCCGGATGGAATGGAGGGTGTCGCCGGCACGTTTCTCGTGGTGAGTTATCACACCGATTTCGCGGCGAAGCAGGACGAGGTGGAGTACGTGGTCGTGCGGCACGAATTCGGGGGCTGGCGCTGCGTGGGCTACGATTTCGGGCCGGCCAATCCGCCGCCGCCAACCGACTCCGACGACAAGCCGACAACCACGACGACGGACCAGACGCTTGCTCCGCCCACGCCGACGACGGGCATGGTGGTCCCGGCGAATCGCAGTGCTGCTCACTAGCCGGCCACGGTCCGTCTTGCCCGCCAGGCGCGCGCGAAATCCTGCAAGCGGCGCGTCGCTTTCCATCCGATGACCGGTGCCGTTCGCTGGAACCACGGCGGCGCGACGACTTCCCGCGCTAGGGCCAGGCCATGCGCGTGGAGGAACTCGGTGCCGAGCCGGTATGCCGGATCGGGATAGGCGTCGATGATCTCCTGCGTGAGCAGGCGGGCGACGGCGCGCCGGGTCCGCTCGTTGGAACGGTGGTCAAGCAGATGCCCGGCCTTCAGGCATGCCGCGGCCACCGCGCTGCGACGCGGTCCAGCTGCGGAGAGATGACGGCGATGGCGGAACTTGCGGTAGTAACAGCACGCTTCGGGTACGGGGATGCGCTCCGCCGCGGCGAGGACGACTCGCGCGAAGAACTCGCCATCGTCGTCCACCGAGAGCCCCTCGTTCCACGGGCCGGCCCGGGCGATCAGCTCGCGCGTGGCGAGCCACTGGTGCACGAGCATCATGCCGGGCGGGTTTTCCGCGCCCCAAAGCCGCGCGAGAAATGCGGCGCCGTCCCGCTCCGCGATTCGTGCCGGCTCGTAGCGCGACTGGCCCTGTTCGCAGCCGTCGAGCAGGTAAACCGCTGAGCTCCAGCTCAAGGCCCCATCTCCGCGACCGCGCAGGGCCGCGAGCTGCCGGGCGATCTTGTCAGGGCCGAGGAGGTCATCGGCGTCGAGGTACTGGATGAAGTCACCTTGCGCGAGCGACAAGGCATGGTTCCGCGCCGCGCTGGCACCACGCGGCTCCTGCCGGACGACCCGGCAGCGGGTGGAAGCGAACTTGCGCGCAATGCGCCCGCTGCCGTCGGTCGACCCGTCGTCCACGACGATGATCTCGATTCGCGGCCAGGTTTGCTGCAGTGCGGAATCGAGCGCCTGCCCGATCCACGGCGCGGCGTTGCGGCACGGCATGAGGATGGAGACGAGCTCCATCCTTCTGGCATCGGCTAGGGCGCGAGCAAATCAACACTAACCTCGTAACGGAGGAACGGCGTGATGAGGTAGACGCCGTTGAACGCCTCCAGCGCGATTTGCCGCACCTCGCGCGCGACCTCGAGCCCGAGTTGCGTCGCGGTTGCGTCATCCGCGGCATGGCGCAACTTTTCGCGCAGCGCCTCCGCGATCTTGATCCCGGGCACCTCGTTGTGCAGGAACTCGGCGTTGCGGGAACTGAGGATGGGCATGACGCCGAGAAATACCGGCACGCCCAGCGGCTTCAGCGCCTCGGCCGTGCGGCGGGCCAGCGCCACGTCGAAGACCGGCTGTGTCATGACATAATCCGCGCCCGCGCGCAGCTTGGTCTCGAGCTTGCGCACCTGCGAATCGAAGTTGAGCGCGTTGGGATTGAACGCGCAGCCGATGACGAAGCGGGTCTCGCCCTTGAGCGGCCGGCCGACCGCATTGACGCCCCGGTTCATGCCCGCCAGCAGCTTGATCAGCCCGAGTGAATTGACGTCGTACACCGAGGAGGCACCCGGATGGTCGCCCACCTTGGCGGGATCGCCGGTGACGGCCAGGACATGGCGAAAACCGAGCGTGCCCATGCCCATGATCTCCGATTGCAGTCCAAGGAGATTCCGGTCGCGGCAGGCGACGTGCAGCAGGGGTGTGACGCCGACTTCCTGCCGCAAATGGATGGCCGCGGCCAGGTTGCTCACGCGCAGGATGGCAAGGGAGTTATCGGCCAGTGTGACCGCAGCGGCGCCAGCTTCCTTGAGCGCCTTCGCCCCGGTGAGGAACTTTTCCATCGAGAGCGTCTTGGGCGAATCCAGTTCCACGATGGAGACCGTCTGCGTGTGGAGCAGGTCGAGAATGGAGGGCTCGTCGGCGAAGGCGGGTGACGGCCGCACCGCAGGTTCGCTAATTGCGACGCGTTCCCGCACCGTGAGTTTCTTGACGCGCACGGGCTGCAGGTCGCGCACCGCGGCCGCCATGGCGGCGATGTGGCCGGGACGCGTGCCGTAATCGCCGCCGATCAATCGCGCACCCTCCGCGACCCATTGGGGCAGCGTGGCCGCAAAGTACTCCGCGCTGGCCGCGTAATTGAAGCGCCCTTCGTAAAACTCCGGCTTGCCGGCGTTCGGGAAGACGGAGAGCAGATCGCCCTCGCCTACCTCGAGCTTCGAGAGCAGATGCAGGCAGGCTTGCGGTCCGCAGGTGCCGTTGATGCCGACGACGTCGGCGCCGGCCTTGCGCAAAAGACGCACGGCCTCGGGAAAAGTCTCGCCGGTCGCCAGCCGGCCTTCCTCGCTCACACCGAGCGAGGTGACGACGGGCACGCGCGCCAGCCCGCGAAAGACCTCCAACGCGAGCAACAGTTCATCCAGCGCGGTGAACGTCTCCAGGAAAATAAGGTCACAGCCGCCCTCCAGCAAAGCGGCGATCTGCTCGCTAAAAATGGCGCGTTGATCGTCCGAGGAATAGTCGCCATCCGCCGGCCGCAACGAGAGGGGCCCGACCGACCCGCCGACGAAGATCCCCGGGACCGCGTTGCGGGCCACCTGTGCGGCGCGCGCGTTGATCTCCCGCACCCGATCTTCCAGTCCGAAGCGTGCCAGCCGCACGCGATTGGCGCCAAAGGAATTGGTCTCGACCACCTGCGCTCCGGCCGCCGCGTACTCCCGGTACACCTGCGAAACGAGTTCCGGCCGCGTCAGGTTCAACTCTTCCAGGCAATGGCCGAGCGGAGCGCCCAGCTCGTAAAGATAGGTGCCCGTGGCGCCGTCGCCGAGAATCACCCGCTCGTTTAGCTGCTCAAGAAAGTCACCCATGAATAAACGGACAGGCTAGCGAGGCCTACGACGCGAGGCACGCCTTTTGCAACCCTCGCGCGACTTGCGGCAATCCTGCCGACCTCTACCGTGAGGCGATGCCCCGCAGGAAAGCCGGTCTTCGCCTCACCGACGACGGGAAGGTTAACGACGACATCCTCAACCTCGTCGCGGGCTGGCAGCTGCCGAAGTTCTCCGATGACATGGCGGAGATGATCGCCTCTCTCTATAAGCTGACGCAGCAGAACCTCACCACCGGCGATGTGGCGCTGTTCAAGCGGTCCATGGCGGAGCTTCGGTATGCGCAGGGGGTCTTTGCGCCGTATCGCGGCGTGAAGAAGATCTGCGTCTTCGGGTCTGCCCGCACGCGGCCGCCGGCGCCGATCTTCCAGCACGCGATCGATTTCGCGCGCCTGATGACCGAGGCCGGTTACATGACCATTACCGGGGCGGGCGACGGCATCATGGGTGCGGCGCAGGAAGGCGCGGGGGCGGAAAAGAGTTTTGGGCTCAACATCCTACTGCCCTTTGAGCAATACCCGAACGCGGTCATCCGCAACGACCCGAAACTCGTGACCTTTCGCTACTTCTTCACGCGCAAGCTGACGTTCCTGCGCGAAGCAAACGCCGTGGCGGCGTTTCCCGGCGGGTTCGGCACACTGGACGAGGCGCTCGAGCTCATCACGCTGATGCAAACCGGCAAGGCGCGACTGATACCGCTCGTACTTATCGACCAGCCGGGCGGCACGTTTTGGAAGTCGTTCACCCGTTACGTGAGCGAGCACCTGATGGCCGACAAACTGATCTCGCCCGAGGATTTTCATCTCTTCAAGCTGACGAGCGACCTGGAGGAAGCGCGCCGGGAAATCCTGCGCTTCTACCACAATTTCCACTCCTACCGCTTCGTTGGCCCGTACTTGGTCATTCGGCTGCAACGGCGGCTGACGGAGGAGAAGGTCGCGCAGCTGAAGAAGGAGTTTCTCAGCATCCTGCATCCGCCGGGCGAGATCTTTCAACGCGACGCCTATCCGCAAGAGTCGAGCGAGCCGGAGCTTTTCCATTTGCCGCGTCTCTGCCTCAACTTCAACCGCATCCACTTCGGATTTCTTCGGCTGCTGATTGATCGGATCAACGAGGAATGAGCAAGGAGCAAACCCGCCTTATTCGTTTGCCTGGCTGAGCAGCGATGGTTAGCTTGGCTATGTCGCCTGCAGTGCGACGCGACCCTTTCATCTCATGCACGCGGTCGTCGTCATTCCCACGTACAAGGAACGGGAAAACCTTCCCGAGCTGCTGGAACTGATCTGGAGGAATTGTCCGGATCTGCACGTGCTCATCGCCGACGATTTTTCCGGCGACGGTGCGCCTCGGTATCTCAAAAGCCGGCCGGAATTTGGGCGCACCTTGTTTGTACTCGAACGGCGCGACAAGCAGGGACTGGCCCGCGCCTATCTGGCCGGTTTCGACTGGGCGCTTCAGCGCGATTACGACCTGGTCTTGCAGATGGATGCCGATCTTTCGCACGACCCGGTCGATCTTCCCAGGCTGCTGGAGCAGGCGCGGAAGGGAACGCACCTGGCGCTGGGGAGCCGGTATTGTCACGGGGTTCGCGTCTTGAATTGGGAGATTAGCCGGCTGCTTCTCAGCCTCGGCGCATCCTGGTATGTGCGCACCCTCACCCGCATGCCCTTCATGGACCCGACCGGTGGCTTTAAGTGTTACCGGGCTGATCTGCTCCGGCGCGTGGTGGCGCGGAATATCATGTCCCAAGGCTACGCGTTTCAGATCGAGACCTTGTTTTGGGCGTGGCTGCTCGACGGCGACATCGTTGAGGTGCCGGTGATCTTCGGCCAGCGGAAGAACGGCGCCTCCAAGATGTCGGGCGCCATCGCGGTCGAGGCGTCCTGGCAGGTCATCCGCATCGGGTTGCTCGAGTTGTATCTTCGTGTGTCGGGCAAGGCGTCTCGTTTGCGGGCGGAGGACGCTACCGCGCCCCGCGCCGTTTCCCTGGCGGTGCATACCCGGGAAACGGACTAAACGCGTTGCACTTCGCGTCTTTCTGGATGACTTCTCCTGCCTCCACGGCCCCCCGGGCCCGATTTTCCGGCCTCTTTGGGTTGCTCGCGTACCCCGCCGGATTTTGCGCCGTGCCGGGCGCAGTGCCCCGGCGTGGAGAATGGCGCTGGGTGGGACTGCTTCAGGGCATATTTTTGATCATCGCCCTTATCGGCTTGGACACGCCTTTCGTGTCGACCCACTACGTTCGCCAGTGTTTCAGCTTTGACGTGGCGCAACGCATCTTTCATGGAAGCTGGGACGATGTGATTAACCCCAAGGGATCGTTCACCCAGCTGAGCGGCGACAGGCCGGATGACGAGACGTCGCCGCTCAACATCCCGGCTCCCCGTTCGACCATCTGCCACCTGGAGTTTCCCTTTCTTGGCGTCCTCGGTTGGCCCGCGGCGCGGGTTTTCCCCCAGCACGAGCGGGCCATCGTGCGCCTCGTGGCGATAGCGTTCGCCATCCTATCGATCCGGATGATGTACCTGATCCTGCGGTGGTGGCTGGAAGCGTTGCCCGCGCTGCTTGGCACCGCGCTGTGGACCTTCGCGCCGCTCGTGCTTCATTTTGGCCAGGTCGGCATGCCGGATATGCTGGTTACGGCGGGAATCGCGGTGGCCTTTTACGCCTCGCTGCGGAGCTGGCTCGCGGTGTCCAGCGGCGCGTTTCTCTTTACCCTGCTGGCAAAAGCCAGCGCGATCCCCTACGGCCTGCCGATCCTTGTCGCGCTCGCACTGGCTCGGAATGTAGGAGATGTCGCAGCGTTCGTCCGCATGGCGCTGGCGTGGGGTGTGCCACCCGCCTTCGGGCTTGCCGGCCTTGTGCTTCTTGGCCTCCACAACCCGCCGGGAAGCTGGGTGATTGTCGGCGGCTACCAGCCCGGGATTTTTGGACCGGTGACGCGCGCGGAGCTGACCTCTCTCCATACGTATGAACTGGTCCTGCTCAAGGTCTTTCCCTTTGGCCTCGGCGCGATCGGGACGGCGGGGCTGTTGTTCGCGGCGATCAATCCCGTTCGTTACATGGACCGTGCGCTGCAGATCGCAATCGCGGTCGCGCTCCTGGCTGACTACGTGCTGGAGCGAATAGTCTGGTACGAGCCGCAGTACACTGTGCCGATTCTTTTCTTCCTCGTTATCGCGGCTTCGTTTGGCTTTCCTGCCATCCTCGCCCACGTGCAGCGCCAGCGCAGTTGGAGGATCATCGGTCTCGTTCTGCTGCTCGTCCACGCCACGATCGATGTGGGCTGCGCCCATTACCTCAAGGCATCGCGCGTTTCGAACTATCCGGCGATTGAGGCTGCTGCCGGTCTGCTTCCGCCCGATGCGCGCGTGGTGGCTTATTGCACAACCACCAATCAGGTTCCCCCGGTCTGGCTCCATCGTAACACGCTGAAGTTTTTCGTTCCCGTGACACGGGATGCGAAGAGCGCCAGTTTCCTGGCGAAGCGCTTGGAGGAGTTTCATCGGGCAGGATTCGATTACCTGATGGTTTTTGAGATCGAAGGCAAAAGCGTGAATCTGCCGACCGGGACCGGCAATACGCACTTTGCAGGCTTTACCGAGCCGTCCTCGCCGCTACGGCAGCTGCTCGATGCGCGCCATCCGGTCCTTTTCGATCGCGATCGGGTAGTGCTTTACGACCTCGCGAAGCGGCGCTGAGTGCGCAGGCAAACATGCGCTATTAGCGCAGCGGCGAGCGTTGACAGAACTGCTCATGCAGCCAAGAAGGCGAGTTGGCCGTATCTGTTCTAGCTTTTCCCTTGGACCCACTCGACCCTTTCGTTAGCTTAGCCCCGCAGGAGCGACGCTGCGGAACCCCAACACACGACGCCACTTGAAAGTTGATCCCCGTTTCCTCAAGGAAGAAGGCACGGAGGTTTTTCTCGGGAATGAGCTGATCGTCAAAGGCCTGCTCGAGACCGAAGGCGGCACGCACCTCTGGACCGGCTATCCCGGCTCGCCGGTTTCCGGTTTCTTCGACTGCATCGAGGCAATCCAGGAGATTCCCAAGCAGTACGGCATCAGCGCCGTGCTGGCGAACAACGAGGCGCTTTCGGCCGCGATGGTCAACGGCTCGCAGATGCACGGTCTGCGCGCGATGTGCGTGATGAAGAGCGTGGGCCTGCACGTGGCCACCGACGCGCTCTCGCTGGGAAATCTGGCCGGCGCGCATCCGGAGGGCGGGGTGGTCGTGGTCATGGGGGACGACCCGTGGAGCGACTCCACGCAGGTCCCGGCCGACTCGCGCTATTTGTGCAAGCACATGCACATGCCGATCCTGGAGCCGAGCACGAACCAGGAGATGAAGGATTGGGTCGATCTGGCCTTCAAGCTTTCGCGGGAGAGTGAGCTCTATGTTGGATTTCTGGTGACGACCAACCAAGCGGATGGTGGCGGCTCGGTCCACACGCGGCGGAATCATTTCCCGCGGGTGAACACGCATAATCCCTTCGCGGTCGACACCCACGCGATCGACTTCGAGAAGAACGTGCTTCTGCCGCCGCGCACCTGGCGCCGCGAGCAGGAGTTCCCTGCCCGCTACGAGCGGCTGTGGGCCAGCGCGCGGAAGCACGGCGTTAACCGCGTGATCCCGGGCAACGGCCGGGCGCCGGCGCCCATCGGCTTCATCACCTCGGCGCTGGCGGCGAGTTATCTGGAGCATGCGCTGGAGCAACTCGGACTGACCGGCGTTTTCCCGATCCTCAAGCTGGGCGTGACTTACCCGCTCGATCCGGCCCTGATCGATTCTTTCGCAGAGCAGGCGGAGAGCTTGGTGGTGGTCGAGGAGCGCCGCGGGTTTCTGGAGGAGCAGATTGTGCAACTGCTCGCGCGGCGCGCGCTGACGGGTCGCGCGGCTCGGCCGGTGTACGGGAAGATGTTCCCGGGCGGACGCGAGGGCCTACCTTCGGCGCGCGGCTTCAACTCCTCCATTTTGGTCGAGCTGCTGGCGCCGCTCATCGCCGAATTGGCGGCACCGAAGCTGAAGCTCGATGGCGCGCGACTAGAGCGCGAGCTGGCGCATCTGCGGCAGAACGCCGCCATCCAGGTGGACCTTGCGCCGCGCACGCCCACTTTTTGCCCGGGCTGCCCGCACCGCGATTCGGCCAGCGTGCTGGGCGAAGTGAAGCGCGCGTTTCTCGATGCGGACTACATGCAGCGCGCTCATCGGCGCGAGCCGGTCGACCTCGTCTTTCACGGCGATACCGGCTGCTACACCATGCTGATGTTCGAGCCGAACAAAGATCTCATGCACAACTACAGCGGCATGGGGCTGGGCGGCGCGACCGGACTGGGCATCGACCCGTTCATCACCAATAAGCAGGTGGTGTTCATGGGCGACTCCACCTTTTTTCACAGCGGGCAGCTGGCGATTTCCAATTCGATCAAGAACGGCCAGGACATCACCTACGTCATTCTCGACAACAAGACGACGGCGATGACCGGCCAGCAGACGACCGCGGCATTGGAGTACGACCTGCTCGGCAACGAGACGTTTGTCCAGCGCATCGAGCGGATCATCGAGGCGATGGTCGAGGCCCAGCAGATCGACGTCATCCGCACGAATCCCGGCCAGCGCGCCGATTATCGGGCGCTGCTCGAATCGACCATCCTGAAGAACGGCGTGAAGGTGGTCATCGCTGACAAGGAATGCGGCATCACGTTTCAACGCAAGCGCACGCGCGCGGAGCGGGCCGAAGTCCGCGCCAAGGGCTATGTCGAAAACAAGCGCTACATCGCGATCAACGCGGACGCCTGCGAATACTGCCTGGTCTGCACGCGCGCCACGGGCTGCCCGGGCCTGACCTTTGCCGAGACCGACTTTGGGCGCAAGGTGCAGACCGATCTCTCGTGGTGTGTGAACGACACGGCCTGCACGAAGCTCGATGCTTGTCCGGCCTTTGAGGAGATCACGGTCGTTCGCTCGCAAAAGCCGGTCTCGCGTTTGCCGGACTTGG
>CAZZYY010000051.1:0-16019 GCA_964658475.1 uncultured Candidatus Methylacidiphilales bacterium
GCCGCCACCACCGCCACCGCCGCGGAATCCGCCGCCGCCACCACCGCCGCCTTCGCGGGGCTCCATGGGACGGGCTTCATTCACCGTCAGGGCGCGGCCGTTGATTTCCTGGCCGTGGAACTTCGCGATGGCTGCCTGCGCCTCGTCGGCGGTGCCCATCTCGACGAAGCCGAAGCCGCGCGGGCGGCCTGTCACGCGATCATTGATCATCTGCACCCGCGCGACGTTGCCCGCCTGGGCGAAGAGGTCGGTCAGGTCATTTTCCGTCATGCTGAAGGGCAGATTGCCCACATAGAGTTTAACGCTCATTTTGTCCTTATGTCCTTATGGCTTGCTGTTTGTTCCGGTCTTCGGATCTACGCTGCCACTGAGGTCATACTCACAGCACCGACGATCAACCCACCGTGTGAAGAACGATGGTAAGAATCGCCCCTCCCCGCGCAAGACAATTCTGGCCTCCCGGGGCACGCGCGCCCGAGGCCAGCGCGACGACGACCAGCCGAGCCCGGCCAGCACCGCTACGTCGAGTTGGAGCGACGCGATCTGCAGCGGAAAATCGATCGGCGCCATGAACGCCACCCCACCCAGCGCGAGCGCAAAACCGATTGCCCAGGCGCGGTCGTCCCGCCGCCAGATTCCACGGCGCAACCCGGCCCCTAACCGGCCGATTGCTCCGAAGAAGTAAACGCTCCACGCCAGCGCGCCCACCGCGCCCCATTCCAGGAAAGCCTGCAGATAATCATCGTGCGCCGCCAGCCAGCGGCCGTCCGGCGCGTTGGGCGATGCGGCCTGCAGCGCCGGGAAGAGAACGGGAAAGGTGCCCGGGCCGGCGCCCAGCAGCCCGCCCGCGCTCCCATGCGCCAGACACACGCGGTCGACCGCGATCCGGTTGCTCCACGTCGCGCTACCGCTCGATTCGAAGAGCCGGCTCCAGCGATCCTGGCTGACGTTCCAACCGGCGCTCCAGGTCATGAGCCCAAGCGCAACCACCACGGCCGACCCGGCGCCCAAAGGTCCGGCGAAACGCTGCTGCAATCCTTGGCGCTGCGCGAGCAGAAATGCCGCGGCCATGCTCATGCCCAGTACCGGCGCTGCCTTCGACCCGCAGATCAGGATTCCGGCCAGGAGGATCACCAGCGCGCAGACCGCCGCCGCCTTCAGCCCGGACGACTTTTCAAAGGTGATCCACGCAGCGGCACCGGCCACTGGCAGCGCCAGATTCAGATACTCGCCGGCGTTGGTCACATTGCGGTACGTGGCGAAGAAATAGTCGAGCCGGCGCGGACCCCACAAAATGTCGGTCGCGCCCGTCCAGCGCTGCACGCAGCCGAGCAGCACGATGGAAACCGCAGTGCCTACGAGAACGATCGCGAAACGTTCGCGCCAGGCCCGTTCCCGCCCCAGCGCGCAGGCGGCGAGTGCCGCGCCGAGCAGCGCCGTCGTGCGCGTCATGGCCGCCCACGATAGGTCGCGTTCGATCGAACCTGGCAGCCAGCCGACCGGCGGATCGAGCGGGGCGAAGTAGCCGGTGGCCTCCGCGAAAAGCGACCGGCTGTTGAGCGTGAGCAGCCAGCCTTGCACGAGGATTGCCGCAACCGCGGCCATGAGCAGGCGAGGCGGCGGATTCTTCACCGCACCGGGCAGCCAGCAAAGCGTCGCCGCAAGCAGCATGGCGTCCAGCGCGTCGATCCCGGCTGGCCACGTGCAACCCCAGCACCACGGCGCGAAAATCAAGGCGGCGAGCAGAAGAAGGCCCGACAGGGTACGGCCGCCGTTCCTGCGCGAGACCGCCGGCGTGGCGCGAGGTCGGCGCGCGCGCAAGGTCACGCTATTCCCCCTTGAAACTGAGCATCACGTAGAGCGTCTTCAGGGCGATCGAGGCATCGAGCAGCAGCGAGTAATTCTTGATGTAGTAGAGATCGTACTGGAGCTTCTCGACCGTGTCGGCAACCGAGCGGCCGTACGGGTAATTCACCTGCGCCCACCCGGTGATGCCCGGCTTGACCAGATGGCGGAAGTGGTAGCACGGGATCTCGCGCTCGTAGACTTCCACGCAGCGGTCCCACTCCGCGCGCGGGCCGATCAAGCTCATGTCGCCGCGCAGCACGTTGAAAAGTTGCGGCAGTTCGTCCAGCCGCATGCGGCGCAGGCAGCGGCCCACGCGGGTGACGCGCGCGTCCGCATCGGCCAGATCGTAGGCCGCCCGCGGCGCACGCATGGTGCGAAATTTATAAAGAGTGAATTCCTTCCGATCGCGCCGGACCCGATTCTGGCAGTAGAAGACCGGTCCCGCGCCTTCCACCCGCAGGGCAAACGCGCAAAGCAGCAGCACCGGCGCGGCCAGCACCAACCCAAGGGCGGCCGCGGCGAGGTCAAACGCCCGCTTGAAGAAACAGTACGACGAGTCGCGCGCGAGCCGGAAATCCTGGCGCAGCGCCCAGAGCGGATCGAGCGGCGCGACGGGAACCTTCTTCCAGTAAAGCTCGTAAACGGCTTCTAGGGTTAGGATCGGCACGTGCCGAAAATGGGTGCGGACAAGCGCGTGCACACTCGCGAGCGGAAGGTCGGACAAGGGCTCGACCAGCACCATGGCTTCGACCGACGCGTCGATGAGCGAATCCAATTCCTCCGGCTCCGCGTTTTCCACCTCGGGCGAGCCGGGGCCGTCCAGTGACTCGCCCACGCGGCCTCCGCTGAGGTCGACGAAACGGAGCGCCTGCATCATGGCCGAGGCGCGCCAGGCGCGGTAGAACTCCACCGCGGCGGGTCCCGCGCCGATCACCACGAGTGTCCGGCGACCGGCGTGCTCCCGCACCACGCATCCGAGGCGGCGCCGGAAAACCAGCGACACCGGCGTAAAGAGAAGAAACGCGCCCAGGAGCGAAAGCCGGCTGCGGCTGACCTCGGGAACGGTGGCAAACTGGAGCAGCAGCGCGAGCGCAAAGGCGATCAGGCACGCCAGCCCGTGCTGAGCAGCAAAGCCCGCGGCACTGGTGTCACGCCGCAGGTTGTATCGGTCGGTGGCGAGGAAGACGACGCCGATGGAGCCGAGGCAAATCGCCATCGGCGCAAGCCACGGCAGGCCGGCCGCGTTGCGCACCTGGAGCAAGTCGAGGTACGGGGAAACGAACGCCAGCACGTCCAGCGCGATCAGGAACGCGAGCAACAACGGCTCGACCTGCGACTTCCGTCCCGCCGGCATTGCCGCCGCTGCCGTCCGCGACGGCGGAGCCGCGGACGGTACCGGCGGCAAAACGGGAAGGCGCGCGACGTGCATGCGGCTACACCTCTTTCTCCGCGTAGCTCTCGCCGTAGGTCCCGCCCGAGCCGTAGTGGTAATAATAGGTGCGGTGGTACCCCAGGTCGGCGCGGCGCGGCAGGCGGTTGAGAACCAGCCCGACGGGCCGCCGGCCTGCCCCGTCGAGCACTCGCACCGCGCGCAACACTGCCTCGCGGGGCGAGGAGGCCGCGCGGACGACCAGGCAGACGGACTGGATGTCGGCCACCAGCATCAACGTATCGCTCACCGCGTGGATCGGCGCGGTATCGACCACGATCTGATCGTAGCGGGTCATCGCCTCCGCCATGAGCCGCGCGAAGCCGCCGTTGGCCAGCAGTTCCGCCGGGTTCGGCGCCTTGGTGCCGCTGAGAAGAAGATGGAGTGCAGGCAGCGACGTGGTGTGCACATGGTTCGGCAATTCCTGACGAGCCAGCAGGTAGTCGACGAGACCGGGCGCGGTGCGTTTCACACCGAAGATGGCATGCAACCGGGGCCGGCGCAGGTCGGCATCGACGAGCAACGTGCGCTGTCCCCGGCTGGCCAGCGCGAGCGCGTAGTTCGCGGCGGTGAAACTTTTCCCCTCGCCCGGCAGGGCGCTGGTGAAGATCACGGAGCGCCGTTCCTCGTCCGCGCCCAGCAGCGCCATGGCCGCGCGCAGCGAACGGATCGACTCGGCCACGGGCGAGTTCCCGTCGGTGAGAATCGGCAGGTCGCCGGGCGGTTCGGCCGGCTGCTTCCCGCTGCCGCCCTCGGCAGCTTTCCGGCGCTTCAGCTCGGGCACCGCGGCAAGCACCGGCAGGCCCAGGAAACCCTCCGCCTGGTCCACGGTCTTGAGCGACCGGTCCATGGCGTTGAGCAGGAACGCCAGTGCAACTCCCACGGCCAGCCCCGCGAGCGTGCCGCCGGTGAGCAGCTCGAACGGCTTCTGCGGCACGGGCAGCTCGGGCAGCACCGGCTCATCCGAGATCGTGACCGCCGTCTCGCTTTGCGCGCTGCGCAGGACGTCGCTCTGGTTTTTCTGCGCGGTGAGCGAGGCAAAGAGCGTGCGCTGGGTTTCCAGGTCGCGCTTGAGTACCTGGTACTGCCCGATCATGCGCGCGCGCAGTTCGTCGTTGATGCCCACGTTCGGGTCGATGACCACGGCGGGCTTCACTCCACTCGCCTCGTCGTTGCGCACGATCCGCGTCATCTCCGCGTCGAAGCTGTCCTGCAGCGTTTGCAGCAGGCTGCGCGCCTCGACCATGGCGGGATACTTGTCCTTGTAGCGCTGGCTAAGCTGTTCGATGGCCGCCCGCTGCGCCGCGATCTGGTCCTCGTACTTGGCCAGCAGGTCGTACTTTTGGATCTGCCGCTCCTCGTCCCCCAGCGCCGCTCCGAGCCGGTCCGCCTCGCTCAGCAGGAAGCGGTAGGTCTCCTCCTCGGACCCGCTCTTGTTCTCCATGCGCTCCTTCACGAAATTGTGGAGCATGGCCGCGCAGATGCGCTGTGCCGTGGCCGGTTGCGTGTGCAGGGCCGAAACCTCGATGAGCAGCGTGCCCTTGAGCAGCGTCACGCGCACGGACGCCGTCAACGCCTTGATCTTCTCCTGGTCGGTATAGGCGGAGCCGTCGGGCTTGGGCGGAAAGAGCGAGAGATCGTTCTGCAGCTCGGGATCGTTGGCCACCTCGAGAAGAAACGAAGGCCGCACGAGATCCTGCACCAGCGTGTTCAGTTCCTCCGCCGTGCTCAGGTTCGGTTCGGCATCCACCAGCTTGTCGGGCTGCACCTGCATCGGCGGCGTGACCTGCAGACTGCCGGACGCGCGATAGACCGGCGCCTGCCGCGCGAGATAGCCGTAGGTGACGAAGAACCCCACCACGGCCATGAGCGCGATCAGCCACAGCTTCTCGAGCAGGATGACCACCACATCGCCCGCCGTCGCCTCCTCCGTCTCCGGCAGCGCCTGGGGCACGATGGAGTTGCCGGGCGCCCAGAGCAGCGGAGGTCGTGGCGCGTGCATCGTTCTCCTAGAACAGGGTCTCGGGGACCGTGATGGTGTCTTCGTTTTGGATGAGCAGCCGCTGCGTGCCGGCGCTTTTCTGCATCGCGCGTGCATCAACGGTCAGCACGCGCTCCTGGCCGTTCTCACTGCGCTTGAGTAAAACGTGCGAGGCATTGGCCAGACGCGTGAAACCGCCGGCCAGCGCGATCGCATCGGTCAGGTAAATGGGCCGGTCGTCGTTCACGTCGTAGTCGCCGGGGCGATTGATCTGGCCCAAGACGGTGAAGTGCCGTTTCGGCAGGAGCGCGATGGTGATGGCGTCGTCCGGCTTCACCTCGTAGGCGTCGGCCGCGCCGTTGCCGCCGGAAGCGTCGACCTGCGTGACCACCGCCCGGTCGTTGACGACGCGCCGCACGCTCACATGCGCGGCGTCGGAGGTCGGCAGCAGCCCGCCCGCCATGGCGAGGGCGTCGCTGAGCATCAGCGTGCCGTGCTCGGGATAGCTATAGAGCCCGGGCGTGCGCACCTCGCCCATGACGTTGATTTTCTTCTTCGCGTAGGAAACGATGCTCAGACTCACGCGTGGGCTGACGAGGTAGTCCTTGGCCAGGCCGGCGCGGATCGCCTCCGTCGCCTGGTCGACCGACAGGCCCGCCACCTGAATGGGGCCCAGCAGCTTCATCTCGAAACGCCCGTCCTTGCGCACGATCGCGTTCGTGGTCAGGTCGGGCTCGCGGAAGACGATCACCTCGATAACGTCGTCCGGCTGGAGCAGGTAATTGGGATCGATCGGCGCGGGCGTGGAAGCATGCGGCGTGTCGTCTCCGGGCGGTGAGGATGGAGCCGGTACGGCCGTGTCCGCCGCCGGCCCGCTGTCCGGCGTGATGGCCTGCGCCGGCAAGCGCGAGGTCGCGCAGATCGCCAGGGTCGCAAGCAATAGAAGCGCGCGCATATCAATAGGTGAACTGCACCCGGCACCCGACCTGGTCGTCCACGAAGTCATTGATCTCCTCCGAAATGTTCCGCCGGTACTGGTAATAGGCACCGAGCGACCACCAATCATTGGCCTGATAATCGAGGGCAGCCCGAACGGTGAAGTAGTTGTAGTCGATGTCGTTCGTCTCGTCGGCAAGGTTGTTCTCGTAGTGGGCGTTCTCGTAGCTGCCGGAAAGCGTGGCCCACAGCTTCTCGCGAAAGCCCTGCGTGACGGAAAACGAGGCGCCCGTCGCCAGGTAATCCTGCCCGAAATATTTGGCTGAATAGTTGTACTCGCGGTACGCGTTGACCGTGACGCTCGTGTCGTCCCACGGCACATAATTGAACCCCCCGGAGAAGACCGGCGTGAGCGTCATCTCGTTATAGCCCTGAGTCTGCCGGAGCTCGCCGCCCGCCGTGGCGTTAAAGCTAAGCTTCTCCGTCGGCGTGTAGACCACGCGGCCGTTGAACTGCTGAAAGGTCTGGTTGGGCCCTTCCAGATCCGCCGCGCCGCCGACCACGCCGAGGCCCAGCGTGGTCTTCGGCATGACCTCGTAATTCAGGTACACGCTGCCCGACCACTGCTTCGAGGCGAAGCCCTGGTCGTAGTCGGTGATGTCCTGCTGCGCCCGCACCGTGGCGCTCAGCTTCGCGCCGATGGCATAGTCGAGATTCACCACCGTCTGGTACTCGTGCACCTTGACCAGGTCCCCTTCGTCCGGCGCGCTGTTTTGCACGGAGGCGTATTGCTGGCTGACGATCAGGTCGCACCGCGAACCGTGAAAACCGTAAACGAACGAGCCGTTCTGCTCGAACGTGTCGTTGCCGGAATGGTTCTGATAGAAAACGAAGCCCGGGGAATAGGTGACCTGCACCGAGTTATCTGTTCCTGTGTTTCGAGCCGAATTGTAGGAGAGAACCGGCACCACGTCGTAGATGAAGTCGGCGGTCCGCCCCGCGCTGCCCGCTTGGATATAGATATTGTCGTCATAGTAGCCGGCCAACGTCGCGCCGAAGGTGATGGGCAGCCGGCCGCCATCCGCTGCCGCGTCCGTGTCGGCGCCCGGTGCCAGTGCCCGGTCGGGCGATGGCAGCGCCCGCGGCACAACGGAGCTGGTCGGCCCGGCCAGCGGACCGCTTAGCTCCTGCGCAAGCAGGAGGGAAGTTCCGAAGCCGAGCGTCCAAATCATGGCGATTACCAAGGCTGGGCAGGTCCTCATTGGGCAGGCGACACCACGTTGGGCTGAGGAGGCGATCCCGCATCCGGGCCGTTGCTTGCTTTTCCGGAACCGTCGACGTCGGGCTCGAGGCCCGCCAGGAGACAGGTCTGGGTCCCGGCTGCCAGCGCCGACAGCGGCAGCATCCGCACGCCACCGTCCACGCCGACGACGCCCACCTTTCCGTTTCCCACCAGCACCTGCGTGCGGTCCGGCTGCATGGGCGCCAGCGGCGGCACCGAGCCGGGTCTGGCGCCATAGACCGGCCCGCCGTGGGCCAACGGGTTGGCATTGGGATCAGCGTCGCCGGTCACGGCCAATTGGCCGCGTGCGACGTAAAGGTAGGTGCCCGCGCCGTGCATGCACATCACGCATTGGCCGTCGGCCATCGAGGCCTGCGCGTGCGTGAGCGCCACGTGGTAACAATGGGGCGGCTGCAACGCGACTTTGATGGTGACCAGCAGCTTCCCCTGCCGGAGGTGAAAATTGGAACGCACGTTCATTCCCGGACCCTCCATCCGGCAGAGCCGGTCGTCGCCGTCGTAGGTCAGCGTCCCGGCCTCGCCCAGCCGCAGCTCGGAGCCGTCGAAGGAGCTGAGGAAAAGAACGCCGTCGTTGCCCGCGGAAAAAGTTCCCGGGCCCAGCACCTGCCCGGTCTTGACCGGCTGGATGGGCGGCGCGTGGCCCGCCCCGTAAAGCACCTGCCCCTCAACCCCCGTGACGGAGACCTGCTGCGCCGCCAACGGGGATGACAGCCCGAGCGCAACCGGCAGCAGCCAGGCACGAAGAGGGATGCGGCAACGGCTCATCAGCTGCCTTGGGGAATCGGCCCGGGGCGCCGAGCGTTAAGGTCAATCTTTCGAGGCAAAGCGGCTCCTGCCAGGAATTCAAATCCGCCGTGTCCGGCAGGCTGCCGCCGCCTAGCCGGGCGCGGCGGCGGATCTCGCGGGCCAGCGGCACCCGATCTCCATGACGGAACGAGACCGCGGCGTGACCGAGACCCGCCTGGCGCATGACGTCGACCACCGGGCTCTTCTCCGGCCCGATGTGCAGCAAGGGCCGGCGCGTGGCCAGGATGTTGTAAATCTTGCTCGGGTGCAGCAGGCCGGTGAACGCATCGCCCAGCACGACGACCTGCAGGTCGGCCGCCGAAAGCACCGCCGCCAGCTTTTCCCGCGGGACGTAGGGAATGAGTGTGACGTTGCGCGCGGCGTGATCCTGCAGCGTCGTCCATTGCGTGCCACCGCCGACCCAGCAGAAGTGAATGTGCGGATCGTCCCGCAGCGCATCAGCCGCGGCCAGCAGCGTCTCCATTGGATGGCAGGCGCCGTGATTTCCCGCGCACATGACGACGAATTTGCGGTCCCAGCCCCGGGCCCGGCGCACCGTGGCGCGGCCCACCGCGTCAAAGGCCATGTCCGCCTGCATCCAGAGCGGGATGACCTCCACGCTTTCCGGATCGGCGCCCTGCAGGAAGAGCGCGCGCCGCATGTGGTCGTCCAGTGCGATGATCCGGTTCGCCCGCCGCAGGCTCCAGCGCGAAACCACGCGCGCCGCCTTGGCCGTCAGGCCGCTTTCCGCCAGCAAGCCGGCGGCGATGGCCGCCTCGGGATGAAGATCCATCGCCCAGATGACCAGCCGTGCGCCGCGCAAGCGGGCGAGCAGCGCCGCCACGGCCGGCAGCAGCGGGGGCGTCGTGAGCGCCACGATCACATCCGGCTTCGGCCCGAAAAGCGCACGCAGGAAAACGGCGACCAGAAACTTGACGAAACCCGTGACGCGGTCGGTGCGCGTCTGCCCGAGCGGCGTTGCGCTGCCCACGCGCACGATCCGCACGCCCGCCCGCGTCTCGCGCGCCGGATGAAACTTGTGGCCATCCTCGTAGGCCCGGCGGCTGGCCATCACCGTCACGTCGTGGCCCTCGCGCGCGAGATGCTCCGCCCAGCGGCCCAGGTACTGGCTGGTGGCCACGGGATCGGGCAAATAGGTCTGGTTCAGCAGGAGAACCCTCACGCTCCTGCTATCGGCTGCGCCAGCCGGAAATACAGAAAGTCGTTGTCACTCCCGTCCCGATCTAGTCTACTCAGTGCGATTGCATTCAATTTTGTTTATTCATGAAAATCTCCCGCCTTCTTTTCTGTCTGGCTTTCGCCGGCACTGCTTTCATCCGACTACCGGCCCAGATGGTCTATCCGCCCGAGACCCACGCGATCCCGATCCCGAAGATGGAAGACCTTCCGCTGGCGCCCGGGCCGTTCAAGGGAACGCCCGAGTCGCTTAAGCAATTCCAATGTCCCGAATGGTTTCGCGACGCCAAGTTCGGCATCTGGGCCCACTGGGGACCACAATCTGTTCCCGGCGACGGCGATTGGTACGCGCGGCAGATGTACATCGTCCAAAGACGAGGCAATCACGACGCCTACCACAGCCACCTCAAGATCTACGGACATCCCTCCAAGGTCGGTTACAAGGACATCCTTCCTCTTTGGACGGCCGAGAAGTGGGATCCCGATCACCTGATGGAACTCTACAAGGCGGCGGGCGCCCATTACTTCTTCGCCCAGGCCGTCCACCACGACAATTTCGACAACTGGAATTCCAAGTATCAAAAGTGGAATTCGGTGAACATCGGGCCGCACAAGGACATGGTCGCCATCTGGCAGGCGGCGGCCAAGAAGCAGGGCCTTCCCTTCGGCGTCTCGGAGCACCTCGGTCACAGCTTCACTTTCATGCAGTCGTCGCACGGCGCGGACAAGGACGGTCCCTATGCCGGTGTGCCTTACGATGGGGCCGATCCCGCGAACTGGGATCTATACCAAATGCCGGCCAATCCCGGCGACACCGGCTGGTATAGCAACGACCCTCGTTGGGCGCAGGAATGGTATGCCCGCATATATGACCTGGTCACCACCTACAAGCCCGACTTGCTCTACAGCGACGGCGGTTTGCCGTTCGGCGAGGCGGGCCGCAATATCGTGGCGCAGCTTTATAACCTGAGCATCCAGACGCACGACGGAAAGCAGGAGGCGGTCTACTGCTCCAAGAAGAACTACCAGCACACCGATTTCATCGATGGCATCGGCGTGCAGGACCTCGAGCAGGGCCTGATGGGTGACATCCAGGCCGCGCCCTGGCAGACGGACACGTCGGTCGGCGAATGGTATTGGGTTCCGAACGAGCATTACCGGACGAGCGAGGAAACGATCCATACCCTAGCCGACATCGTGAGCAAGAACGGCAATCTCCTGCTCAACGTCACCCTCATGCCCGACGGCAGCCTGGCTCCCACCATGGATACCTTCCTGCAGGAGATGGCGGACTGGATGAAGATCAATGGTGAGGCCATTTTCAGCACCCGCCCCTGGATCGTAAACGGCGAGGGCTCGTCCGGGTTCAAGGGAGCGGCTTTTCGGGCCAGTTCCAAGTTCACCGCGAAGGACATCCGCTTCACCCGCAAGGGCGACGACATCTACGCCATCACGCTTGGCCTGCCCACCGATACGGTGGTGATTCGCGCCCTGGCGACGGGATCGCCGCTCGTGACGGGCGAGCCGACGGCCGTGACCCTGCTGGGCAGCACCGACAAGCTGGTCTGGACTCGCACGGATGCCGGCTTGACCATCACCCCGCCGGCCACCCTGCCCTGCAAGACCTCGCTTTGTTTCAAGATTTCCGGTCTGACCACGGTGGCCGATTTGCCGGAGGACACGCGGAAAACGTTCAGGGATACCTTGAAATAATCGATCGCGGCGGACCGCAGAAACTCGTTGTCACGTCGTCCGCTTCCCTTACGATGATCGGCATGGTCGTGAACCGCCCGACGCTCTCGCGGTGGGAAAGCATGTATCTGCCCGGCATCCTGACCGGCCTCAGGATCACGGCGCGCCACTTCATCGATCACCTGCTGGGTCGCAAGAAGGTGACCATGCAGTACCCGGAGGAAAAGTGGCCCGTGCCCGACGGCTACCGCGGCGCGCCCACGCTGGTGAAGGACGAGGAGGGCCGCGAGAAATGCGTCAGCTGCCAGCTCTGCGAGTTCATTTGCCCGCCGCGCGCCATCCGCATCCTGCCGGGCGAGATACCGCTCGACTCGCCCTACGCCAAGGTGGAGAAGGCGCCCAAGGAATTCGACATCGACATGATCCGCTGCATCTACTGCGGGCTGTGCGAGGAGGTCTGCCCCGAGGAAGCCATCTTCCTGCTCAAGGATTACGCCATCACCGGCCTATCGCGCGCGGAGATGGTCCACCACAAGGACAAGCTCTACGAACTCGGCGGCACGCTGCCCCGGCCCATTCACAAATGGGATGCGAAGAAGTAACCGGTCCCTGAATTCACCCGCCCGGCCATGGACGTCTTTTTCTTCTGGCTCTTCGCGGCGGGAATGATCGGTTTCAGCCTGGCCGTCGTGCTCGGCCGCAACCCGGTAGGCAGCGCGCTTTGCTTCGCCGCCAGCATGGTCTTCATGGCGGCGCTTTTCGTCATGCTCAACGCCTTCTTCCTCGCCGCGGTGCAGATCCTCGTGACGGCCGGCGCGGTCATGGTCCTCTTTCTCTTCATCATCATGCTCCTCGATATCGGCGCGATGTCGCACCTGCCGCGGCAACGGGTCTGGATGGGCCTGACGCTCCTGCTCGCGCTCGGCTTCGTTTATCTGCTGGCGCGGAACCTGGACGTGAACCCGCGCGGCACGGTGACCAGCAACTCGCTGCCGGCCATCCCCGCAAAGCAGACGACCTGGCCTTACCTCACCCCTGCGCAACTGGACGAGATATCCACCGGCCAGCGGCCCGTGCCCAAGCGCGTGATTGAGTCCAACGACGACACGCACCGCATCGGCCGCGTGCTCTTTACCCGCTATGTCGCGCCCTTTGAAGTGACCAGCCTGCTCATCCTCGTGGCCACCGTCGGCGTCATCGTCCTCTGCAAGGAGGAGGCCACTGTGCGCCGCAAGACGGAGGAGGAACTCGAGGCCGACCCGCAGCCGCGCACCGGCCCGGCGCTCACCACGACCCGCTGACCATGGAGATCACGCTCAACCATTACCTCGCCGTGGCGGCGGTGCTCTTCGTTATCGGGCTGATGGGCGTGATCATGCGGCGCAATTTGCTGATCATCTACATGTCGCTCGAGATGATGCTGCAGGCGGCTAACCTGACCTTTGTTGCCTTCTCGCGTTTCGACAACCTGGTCGACGGGCAGGTCTTCGTCTTCTTCGTCATCACCGTGGCCGCCGCCGAGGTCGCGGTGGGCCTGGCGCTCATCGTCGCGCTTTACCGGCTGCGCCAGACCACCAGCGTCGACGCGCTCACCACGCTCAAGTTCTAGATTTATATATAGAGCCCCATGCTTCTCTCCTCCGGACTCGCCTGGTGGCTGCTGATCCTGCCGCTGCTCTCCGCAGCCTCGACCCTCGTCTATCTGCACCGCAAGCCCAACATGGCGATCTACGCCTCGGTCGCCTCCGCTTCGCTGTGCTTCCTGCTCGCGCTGGGCGTGGCGGCTGGATCGGTGAAGGAACCCATGCCGTTCGAGTGGATGTCGTTTCCCGGCCTGCAAATCGACATCGGCATGATCCTCGATCCGCTCGCCAAGGGCATGCTGCTCGTGGTCACCGGCGTCGGGCTGCTCGTCCACATCTTTTCCATCGGCTACATGTCGCACGACCCGGCCAAAGCGCGCTTCTTCGGCGGGCTGTCGATCTTCATGTTCTCGATGACCGGCATCGTCATCGCCACGAACCTGATCGAGATGTTTTTTTTCTGGGAGGGCGTGGGCCTGAGTTCCTACCTGCTCATCGGATTCTGGTTCGACCGCGAATCGGCTGCGCAGGCGGCGAATAAGGCGTTCGTCTGCAATCGTCTCGCCGACTTCGGGTTCATGGTGGGCATCCTCACGCTGTGGATGATGACTGGCTCCGTGTCCGTCACGCCGGAGGCGCTGCAGGGCACGATGCTTCACCCGGCGCCGGTGGTCGAGAACCACGCACTCGCCACGGCAAATCCACCGACCACTCTCGCGGCCAAGGCGCCGTTACTCATCAATCAGGGTGGCGTGCAGCAGTTCTCCGGCACACTCGCCTTCGTCCTCGTCGTCGGCCTTTTCGCCGGCTGCATGGGCAAGTCGGCCATGTTCCCGTTCCACGTCTGGCTGCCGGACGCCATGGAAGGCCCAACGCCCGTCTCCGCGCTCATCCATGCCGCGACCATGGTGGCTGCCGGCGTCTACATGCTCTGCCGCGTCTACCCGTTGCTGCTGCTTTCGCCCGCCGGCATGGAATTCATCGCGAGCATCGGCTGCTTCACCGCCATCTTCGCCGCGCTCATCGCGGTCCAGCAAAACGACATCAAGCGCATCCTCGCCTACTCCACGCTCTCGCAGCTCGGCTACATGGTCATGGCCGTGGGCTGCCGGGGACCCGCGGCCGCGATGTTTCACCTGAGCACCCACGCGTTCTTCAAGGCCCTGCTCTTTCTCGCCGCCGGGTCGGTCATTCACGCGCTGCACGACGAGCAGGACATCTGGAAGATGGGCGGCCTCGCGAAGAAAATCCCGCTCACCTTCTGGACCTTCGTCATCGGCTATCTGGCGCTCATCGGCTTTCCCGGATTCGCCGGCTTCTTCAGCAAGGACGTCATTCTGGCCGTGGCCTACCAGGCGCATCCGCTCTTCTTCTGGGTCGGCGCGTTCACCGCGTTCCTCACCGCCTTCTATATGACGCGGCTGGTCGTGGTCGCGTTCTTCGGGCGGGCGCGGACCAACGCCGCCGAGCATCCGCATGAATCGGGCGCGGTAATGACCGTGCCGCTGATCATCCTCGCGGTCTTCTCCGCCGTCGGCGGCTTTGCGCTGGGCATCGAGGGCTTTTATCACGGTTGGTCGGTCGATCAGTTGCGCGGCACGGGACAGCTTCCCGCCAGCGACGCCACGCCGGCCCTGCCCGTCCTCGGCCTGGTGCTGGGCACGCTGGTGCCGTTGGTGATGGTCTTTGGCGGCATGATCCTGGCCTTTGCGCTTTATCGCGGCCGCGATTCCGATCCGCTCCACCTCAAGGTGCTCGCGAATAAATTCTATTTCGACGAGTTCTACGACAACAGCCTCGTCGGCGGACAGCAGCTCTTCGCGCGGTTCCTCGGCTGGATCGACGACTGGGTGCTGGAAGGCGCCATCCTGCGCGGTTCGGCCTACCTGAGCGCGGGCGTGGGCGAGCTCTTCAAGCTGCTGCAGACCGGCAGCCTCCAGACCTACGCCTTTATCCTGAGCATCGGCGGCGCGTTGCTCATCTACTTCACGCTTTTCTCCCACTAACCGGCATGGCTCCCTCTCAACCCCAGGATTTTCGGCTGCTGCTGCTGCTGCTCGCGCCGCTGGCGGCCATCATCTTCATCCTCTGCAAGGCGCCGCCGCGCCGCGCGGCCGGGTTTGCCTGCGCCTTCAATTTACTCTACGCGATCGGCCTGATTCTCTTCTATCCGGCGGCGCAGGGCGGCTACCAGTACGAGATGAATTACGCCTGGGTGAACATGCCTGGCTTGCCGCCGATCCACTTTCATCTCGGCGTGGACGGCATCAGCCTGCCGCTTGTCTTCCTGACCTCCATCGTCAGCTTCGCGGCCGTCGCCATCGCGCCGGGGCTGGTCCGCCGGCCCGCCGAATATTACTGCTACCTGCTGCTCATGTCGCTGGGCGCGATGGGCGCGTTCACCTCGCTCGATCTTTTCTTCTTCTACATCTTCCACGATTTCGCGCTCATCCCGACCTTCCTTCTCATCGGCATCTGGGGCTCGCAGAACCGGCAGTTCGCCTCCTTCCAGGTGACCATCTACCTCCTCGCGGGCAGCCTGATCCTGCTCGCCGGCCTCATCGCGCTGGTGATGCAATTGCCGCCGCCCGACCGCACCTTCGACATCCCCGCCCTGCAGGCCTACATCTCCGCGCACCCGCTGGCGCACCAGTCGCAAAATATCATCTTCCTGCTGCTCACCATCGGGTTCGGGATTCTCGTCGGCCTTGTTCCCTTTCATTCCTGGGCGCCGCCGGGCTATGCCTCCGCTCCGCCCGCCGCCGCAATGCTGCACGCCGGCATTCTGAAAAAGTACGCGCTCTATGGGATGATCCGCATTACCATCCCGATGCTGCATGACGGCTTCGTCTTCTGGCAGTGGCTGCTGCTTTTGCTGCTGGCCGGCAACTTCCTTTACGCCGGCTTCATCACGCTCGCGCAAAAGGAACTGCCGACCATGCTCGGCTTCTCGAGCATCATGCACATGGGTTATCTCTTCCTCGGGATCGCGTGCTGGAACGTCATCGGCGTGACCGGCGCGGTGGTGCTCATGGTTGCGCACGGACTGAGTGCCGCGCTGCTCTTCGGCTTGAGCGGCGAGATCACGCACCGCGCGGGCGAGAACCGGTTCGCGGAACTCGGCGGCCTGGCCAAGCGCGCGCCTGTGCTCGCCATCCTCTTCAGCTTTGCGTCCATGGCCTCGATGGGCGTGCCCGGCCTGGCCAACTTTGCGGGCGAGCTCATGGTCTTCTTCGCTTCCTTCCTGCCGGGCAACGTGCCGGT
>CAZZYY010000052.1:0-15631 GCA_964658475.1 uncultured Candidatus Methylacidiphilales bacterium
TCGAGTCGGTGTAGAGAAAACGGTTCTCGGGCGATCCGCCGACCGGCGTCACCCATTGTCCGTCGCTGTTCTGAACAAGCCAGGCGGAGAGGAACTCGGCAGCGCCCTTCATCACGGGATAGGCTTTGTCGCGCAGGAAAGCCTTGTCGCCCATGTAGAGATAGTGGGTCCACAAATGCTGGCATAGCCACGGGCCGGACATGTTCCAAAAGGCCGGGCCGGCATCGCCATCCACCGGCTCGGCGTCGCGCCAGATGGTGGTGTTGTGATGCGCGACCCAGCCGGGCAGGCCATACATGTCGTGCGCCACCTTGCGGCCGTTCACCGCGAGTTCCTGGATCAGCTGCAGCAACGGCGCGGTGCATTCGTCCAGGTTGCCCTCCTCCGCCGGCCAGTAATTCATCTCCAGGTTGATGTTGAGCGTGTAGTCGCCGGCCCACGGCGGGATAACGTCGGGGTTCCACATGCCCTGCAGGTTCAGCGGCTGTCCGCCCGGACGCGATCCGGAGATGAGCAGGTAGCGTCCGAATTGGTAGTAAAGCGCGGCGAGCGATTCATCGCCGCCACGATCGAACTGCGCTACGCGCTCGGTGGTGGGTTGGTCGCTCCGGCCCGGCGAGTCGCCCAGCTGTAGCGTCACGCGATTGAAGAGCGCATGATAGTCGTCGAGGTGCGCCTGCCGCAGCGTGTCGTACGATTGAGCCTCGGCGGCGGAAAGGAAGCCGCTGGCCTCCGCCGACTCGTCCTTGCCTTCGCGCGAGGGGCTCTTGTCGAAGCCGTTGAAGCTCGAACCGGTGGTGAGGATGAGGACGGCGTCGCTGGCGTCGCGGACCGAGAGCGAATCGTTCGTGCGCGTGACGGTGCCGTCCGTTTTCTGGACCAGCACGCGGACATCGAAACGGGTGCCGCGCCCGCCGACTTCCTGCCCGTAGAGGACGGTCTTTCCGCCCGGCTTGAGCTGACCGGTGGAATCGAAGATCTCCGGGTATTTCCAGGTTTCGTGGGACCTTTCCACTGCGGCAAGGGAGCGCCGGAGCGCGAAGCCCGGCACCTGGCCGGACATGCTCAGTTCGTCCGCCTGGGGTAGCGCCCCGGTTTTCGCCGTCGGGTGCACGGAGTCGAGCCGGACGGTAAAGGCCAGCGCGCCGCCCTTCGATGCGTGCAGGCGGATGACGATCGCCTGCGCGGGATGGCTGGCAAAGATGTCGCGGGTGAAAGTGACGCCGGCCTGGTCGTAGCTTTCGCGCACGACGGCATCGGCAACGTTCAATTCGCGGCGATAGTTGGTGATCTCGCCGGGGCGCGGGAAATCCAGGTGCAGGTCGCCGAGCGGCTCGTAACAGTCCTGCGCGCGGCCCAGCCAGTGATCGGTGACGTAGGCATGCGCCTCGGCATATTTTCCTTCCTTGAGCAGCTCGCGCACTTGCGGAAGGTCACGCGCGACGTTGAGCGGCAGGTCGCGGTCGCCGGGCTCACCGGAGTAGAGCGTGTTGTCGTTGAGTTGCAGATGCTCGGACGCGACGTCGCCGAAGACCATCGCGCCAAGCCGGCCATTGCCGATCGGGAAAGCCTCGTTCCAGTCCGCCGCCGGTTGGGGTGACCAGATCAGCAGCGGCTCCGCGCCCGAGCAGGAAGCCGTCACCCCCAGCAACGCGAGCCAGGCCAGAGCCGAACCGCGGGCGAGAGTTCCACCAGGAGTGAAGAAGCGATGAGCCACACCCACCTTAGTGCATGATCGTCACGCCCATCAACCCGACCACGACTTCCGTGGAAAGCGTTTCCAGGGTCACGCTTTGCAGCGCAACGCCCGGCCGCAGATGCCAGCTGAGCAGGACGGCCCGGCAGTTGGCGCCAAGCTGCACGGTGGTGGGCGGCACTTTCGGCAGCGAAAAGCCGTCGCGCTGGTAGTCGTAATCGTTGCCCGCAAACGGGCAGAGCGTCCAGAAATTGAACGGAGGCGTGATCTCCAGTTTTTCCACCGCGCCATCCGCGTACTTCATCCGCAGTTCGGCATTCGGGATGCGGACCTCCATCGGGTTGGTCGTCCCGCAAATGAGGAACCACGCGGCCTTGCCTTCCTGGTTTACCGGCACTTCCACGGTCTTCGGCCAGTTATCCCAGCGCGAGGTAAAGGCGATGTTCTTCGGCGCGGCGGAGAACTGAAACGGCACCCCCTTGCCCGCCAGCAGCCGCCCGCTTGGATCGAGCAGCGTGCTGACTTTGGCCAGGTCAATCGCCGGCCCGTGGCCACCCTTGTAACTTTGCCAGGAGGAATAGCCGTCGGTGGCGATGCGCAGCGAACAGGTGTTCGGCCGCGGCGAGACGTACTGCTGATGATAAATCTCGCGGATGTCCCCGTTGAGCTGGGACGTCATATTCACCGGTGTGAATTGCGCGCCGGCCGAGACATCGGTGTTCGTCTTGTTGGCCAGCATCTGGTCGGCCTTCACGTCGGTGACGTGGACTTTGAAGATGCGCCACTGCTTCGCGTCGCCGAGCTTGGCCAGGCCGAAGACCTGATGGTCGCCGGCATTGGTTGACCAGGTCCCGGTGATTGCGCCATTGGAAATCTTGCCGTGCTCGAGAACGCCCTCGGGATCGTGGAAGTCGACGATTGTCGCGTCGTCGATCTGCAGCTTCGCGGGCTCGCCGGAGTTCCCGGAAAGATACGTCGCGGGATAAACCGAGAGGGCGTCGTTGGTGGTTACCGCGACATCCGCGGACGACGTGGACGGCAGCTCGACCTCAACCACGCTGCGGCCAAAGCCGGGCTGCAGTTTCCATTTCGCCGGCTTGCCGTCGACCGTCACGGCTTTGATGCCCCGGGTCGAGACGGGCACCTGCACCTCCAGCGGCGCAGCGTGGGCGACCGTCAGCTTCAAATGGATGGTCGCGCCGTCGCGCTGGTAGTTCAGCGAGAAGTCGGGCGTCTTGAGCGACGCGTGGTCCCAGTCGCTGGGAAACTGCGGCGCGAATTTCACCAGGTTGTCGGGGTAATCGGGAACGTAGCCGAACAGGCCTTCCACGACGTAGCGCGCGAACATGCTGTTGCAGTCGTTGAAATCGGTGCCGCCCGCGGGGTGCCCCATGTCACCCGGCACGTTGCCGAAAAGCATTTGCTGCGGAAACATGCCGCGGAAAACCTTCCAGCCGTCGTCGGGCAGTCCCGCCTGCGCGTAGGCCAGCGCGAGCTGATAATCGTCGCCCGACCACATCTCGCGCACTGACCAGATGGAGGGCACCCAGTTGGAGGGCCAGCACTGCTCGCCGCCGTAAGGCATCTTGTCGCGTTCGAGCGCGAACTCGGTGTAGTAGAGCGCCTCGGCCGATTGCTCCGTCGTGAGCAGGCCCGCATCGATGGGGCAAAAGATGGCGTAGAGCCAGCCGCTCTCGTGCAGGCGCTTGAGGCCGTACTGCTCGCGATAGGCGCCGGGATACCCCTTGGCCGGATTCCAGAGCAGGCTGAAAAAGCCGTCGTGGATGCGTTCCAGCGCATGGCGATGGAGCCTCACTCCGGCTTTGTCGCCCGCGCGTTCGGCCAACTGTAGCGCCGTCTTTTCCGCGCGATAGGCGTAGGCGGTTTCCTCCGAGGTGCCGCCGCCGTTGTACCATTGGTCGTCGGTCGGCCAGGTGTTGGCGTAGCTCTCGTAAATGCCCAGGCCCTCGGGATCGAAGCAGTCCTTGATGTACTCGCAATCGAGGTCGAGCGAGGGCTTGAGCAGCTTCTCCAGCTCGGGATCGCCGGTTGAGCGCCAGGCGTGCTGGATCTGGTCGAAAAACTGGCTCTGCATGTCGTAATGGTGCGGCTGGTGGAAATCGACGCGGCCCTTGCCGAACATGCGCGAATCGGGCGCCTGACTGGTCAGGCCGATGGCGGGATCGGCATGCGGCTGCGTCATGCCGGGCGGCACGGGTGTTTCGAGCCCGATCTGGTGCGGGATAGCCAGCTTGGCCTCCGTCTTCACGTCGTCGTGCGACCCGACCACGGTGCCGCCGAAGATCGTGCGCCAGCCCAGCAGCGCCGTCGACCAGCGCATGCCGGAATGGGAATAGATGCCCTCGCGGAAGCAGGCGTCGACCACGTTGGTGCAGGCGCCCATGCCCGCGTTGAGCCAGGGATCGGGCGTGTCGATGACCACGCGGTCCTCGATGTCCTTTTCCCGCTGCATGCCGGCCGCAAAGGCGTCGGCGGGCGATTGCTTCGGGTCCGCATCGGGACCGACCAGGGACCAGTAGATGTCCTTTCCGGATGCCGCATCGATGGTGCCGCAGACAAGCGGCGATGAACTCGGCTGGCTGGAAGTGAGCGCATTCGGATCCATCCAGGTCCCGGCATCAGCGACCATGGCTTGGGTCGGCGCGCTGCAGGTGCCGACGGCGGTGGGCGCATCGTCGGCGGGCGCCTGCAGCGTCCACGAGCTGCCGTTGGCGGTGGCCTTGTCCCCGTCGGAATCCTGCGGGGTGAAGCCGCGGTAGAGATACTTCGGCTTCTGGCTGATCATGTCGTAGGACCAGAGGATGCTCGCTTTCTCGATTCGCGCGGCGCCGCTAGCCCAGACCAGCTTGTCGCCCGGCTGCGCGTCATCGACCCGCACGTGCTCGACCATGCCGGTGCCGTTCGCCGCGGGCACCGCTTCGAGGAGGACGGAAGTTCCGCCCCAGGCGGCGTCCTTGACCGTCCATTCCATGCGGCCGGGCCGGTAGGTGGAGGTGATGTCGGACGCGTCCTGGAGCCACTTGCCCTGGCCGTTGCGCACGAGCGCGAACATCAGGTCCCCGAGGATGTGGCCCATGTTCCCGACCTGGCAGAGCGGCTTGTCCCCCGCCAGCACAATAGCGTAAATATGGTTGCAGTAGAGCGGCCGATTCGAATATTTGGCCACGTTGTGGCCGACGAAGGCGTCACCCTGGACGGTGTAGATCGGTGTCTGCAGACTTTCCAGCGGAACGCGCTGTTGCTTGCCCGCGAAGGCCGGCAGCATAACGGCCGGCAGGAAGGCGGCGGTACAAAGAAAGGAGCGAAGGGTCGGGGTCATAAGAAAATTTTTCAGCGCGGCCGAGGTCGGATCGCGCGAGGGCGCTTCGTCTGCGCTCAATCCGAGGCGGTGGTTGGGGGCGGGCCGTCGCCGATCTCGAGCCGCAGGTAATCGTAAAGCACGCCGTCGGTCCAGGCGCGCGCGTGGGTGGTCAGCGTGATGACGTTGGTGCCGGTCGTGAGCAGCGAGGTGTCGAAGGGAATGTCGGAATAGTATTCCACCGCGCGAATGCCGTCACGATGCATGACGCCCGAGGAGGGCAGGAGGCCGGTCGAGCCGACGGGATGGCCGTTGACGCCCACATCGATGGTGGTGTTGCGCGTCCCACAGATGCCCAGGCGCAGCGTGGCCTTGCCGGGCGGAATCTTGTTCATGTCGAAGGTGATTTTCCACGTCGTGCCCTCGTACTTGCCGTCCGCGTCCAGCCTGGGCGGCTGCACGTAATTCCAGTCCTTGGCGTAGTCGCTCGTGCCGATGACGTAGTTGACCCCGTTGGGAAACTCCTGCGGATAGAGATTGTAGAGGCCCCAGGTCCAATAGTGGTCGCCATGGCGGAACTCTTCCGCGCTGCGGTTCGGGATGCCGATGTCCCAGATCTGCTTTCCGTAGCGGACGGGCACCCAGGTTAGCTTGCCGAGATTAAGCGTCTTGCCCGCCGTGACGATCACGTCGGCCTTGCTGTAGTCGCCAAAGATGCCGTTGTTGAAGGCATAAAGCTCGTAGGTCCCGGGACGCGCGTGGATGGTGAAGGCGCCCTGGTCGTCCGCCTTGACCCAGTACTCGTAGTTTTTGCCGTCGGTCTCCCACGCCACGTTGAAGGGCTTGTTCTGCTGGTCAACAGCCAGGTACGGCGGAGCCGCGAGGCCAACCCAGGCGTTCGCCGCGGTGGCGGAAGGCTGCTGCCGATCGCTCACGTGGAGCGTGCCGGTCACGGTCCCGCGGTCCGGCGCGTTGGCGTAACCGTCCATCTTTGCCCAGTCATAAGGCCAGGCCGCTTTCTCCACCGCGGCCCGCGCCAGCGCTTCGTGCCACATGGCGTCCGGGGTCGCGGCGCTGTCGCAGTAAACGTAAAACGGGCCGATCACCTTTTTCCAGTTGTCGTCCTGGGCGATGGAGACGGGCGTGCCGCCATAATGGAAGCTATGCCAGATGAGAAGCAGGGTCGGGTTTGCGTTGGGATAGTCCTTCAGGTCGATATGGCCGCCGTAATCGACGCGGGTGGGGCCGTTGCTGATGTACTCCGTGCTAGGGTTGATGATCCAGATACCCACGTCCTTGGCGGAGCTGCTCCAGCCGTAGGCGGGCGTTTCCGAAAAGAGCATGTTGTAGTCGTACTTGTGCTCGACTTCGCCCTGGTGGATGCCGGTGGTCATGCGGCGCGCCTCCTTGAGGTTGAGAGGCGTGCCGTGCATCCAGTCGGTGCCGGTGATCATCTGCCGGTTGCGGCGGCTATCGATGGTGAGGTGGTCGAAGGTCTTCGGATCGAGCTTGAGGCAGACCGTGCAGGCCTCGAGGTCGAAGGCCGCGTTGCCCGCCTTGTGCGCCACGCTGGTCCAGCCGTAGAAGCCCGAATCCCCGCGCTTGAGCGTGTAGCGGATGGCGATGTCCAGCGGCACGGGCGGGCTGGGAGGCTTGGCTCCCGTCGCGCTCGCGTCTGCCGGGGCGGGAGCGGCGCCAGTCGGGCTCGTGTAGGGGAAAAGGAGCTCGAACTCGCCGATGTTGCCGCCGTTTTTCGTCGGGTCCTGCGTGACGGTGAAGACGGTCGGCTGGCCCTTGGTCTGCGTCTTGACCGGCACGCCGGAGGTCGGGGTGCTGCCGTAGACGTTCCAGTACGCCTCGCCGGACTGGAGCAGGTTATTACCCTTGTAAACGAGGCTGAGCAGGTTTCCGTCGCTCTTGCGCACGGTCAGCGCTAGCACCCCGTTGTCCATCACCACCGTGGCGCCGGCATCGGCGATGGTGACCGGCGGGTTCGCGACCGCCGCGTCCGCCCGGGAAAGCGAAGCGGTCCCGGCCAGAAGAAGCGAGAGGCCGACAAGGCAAAGGCGGGGCAGCATCGCGGACTTCATGGGGTGATCTTCTAACCCAAAGCCGGGTGCGAGGTTGCGGTGCTGCGACGACGTTTTAGCCGGTCCACGCGGAGGCGAAATCGATGGAGGTCAGGCCACGTACCGGAACGGGCCGTGTCTCGACGGCCCAGGGAAGTCCCTGCTCGGTGAAGAGCCGGCCTGATTCCGCCGTGGCCTGCACGGCGGCGCGAAGACCGGCGACATCGTAGCCGCCTTCCCCGCCTCGCCGGTAGCTGCGAATGTACTCCGGGGCCACGGGGTGGATGCCGCCCGAGGCAAGCAGTAGGCCGTTGGTGGCCAGGAGGTAGCCGCGCGTGTCTTCCAACGACGTGGCCGGCGCGGGCTGATGACCGAGGACGAAGTCAAGATATTGGCGGTGTGTTTTTTCCACGAGTTCCTCGAACGTCTCGGGCCGTGGATCGAACGAGATCAGGTCGCCCTCGAAGACAGTGCCGTCACCGGAGATGCGGACGCAGCCTGCGCTGCCCCGGACCTCGACCTGAAAGGGGAAAGATTCCTGCGTCGCGTGAGTCAGCGCCGCCGTCAGCCGCAGGCCGGAGGAGAAGACGGCGCGCAGGTCGGCCACGTCGTAGCTTTCGATGGCGCGAGTGCGGTAAAGCGAGCCGGTCACCTCGTCCGGCACGCCGAAGCCGGTGGGCGTGGCGCCGGCGAAGTACATGGCGTTATGGATCAGGTGCGCGAGCGCGTTGGTGGCCGGGCCGTCGAAGACCGGTTCGCCGCGCAGGGTCATTTTCCCGGCCGCGCTGTTGCGGCTGTAGTAGGCATCCAGCCGCGGCCAGCAGGCGCCGATGCGGATTTCCTCCAGCCGGCCCAGCGCGCCGCTGACGATGCCCGCCTTCAATTCCTGCACCCACCGGGCGTTGATCATCTGGAAACCGACGCCAATACGCGCCTGGCCATCCCGCGCCAGAAGCATTTCGAGTTGCTGGATCAAGGGCACGGGCGGCTTCTCCAGGTAAACAAAGAGGCCGCGATCGAGGCAGATGGCCGTCATCTCCAGATGGAGCGGGATCGGCGCGGAGATTACCACGACGTCGAGGCCCGTCTCCTTCCGCAGCATCTCGCGGAAGTCGAAATGGGGCGACGTGCCGCGGGCGGCCAGATCGCCGGCGAGCGTCTCGTCCTTGGCCAAGGCGGGATCGGCCACGGCGACGATCTGCAGCGCGCTGGTGGCTTCGAGCTTGCGCAGTGCGGCGAGATGAAAGGCGCCAATACCGGTCGCGCCGATGAGCGCATAGCGCGGAGGCGCGTTCATAGATGGAGCTCCATCTCGGGAGAGGTGAGGAACAAGAAGCCCGTGGTAGCCGCCGCTGTCCCTAGCGGCGGTCGGTTGCGGACGCGCCTTCTACTCGGACCGCCGCTGAGGAGAGCGGCGGCTACCAAAAAACGGGTCTGGACGGGCATGAGGGCAGGGGCGCAATTAGAAACAAAAGCGAAGCGCTGGCAACTGCAATGATCCAAGGCGCGGCGGTCGATTCCAAGGCGAAATCCCCCGGCCGCCGGGTACATTTCTGTTGCGACGCCTGGCGCGGATACGGTAAAGCTACCCTCCCTTGGCCGAGCCGATCTTCGTGGACTGGAACCCCGCCGGTTGTTGGGTTTCCCCGGCGACCCGCAATCGCGGTTTCCCCTTCTGAGTTTCCGCCTAAGCTACCTTTTCCCGACGCGGATTCGGTCCTATGCCCACCCTTTACGGATTAAGCCTCGTCGATCTGGCGATCGTCGTTCTCTTCCTCGTCGGCACCGTTTTTCTGGGCTGGAAGGTCTCGCAAACGGGCGAGAAGAAGGCGACCGACTTCCTCGTCGGCGGGCGAAAGCTGGGCTGGCTGCTCCAGTTCTTTCTTAACTTCGGCAACATGGCCGATTCCAACGGCGCGCCGACCGTCTCCGCCGAGGTCTATCGCGAGGGCGTGGGCGGGTCGTGGATCAACTTCCAGCTGCTCTTTACCACGCCGTTTTACTGGTTCTTCCCGGTCTGGTTTCGCCGCAGCCGGCAGGTGACGTTCGCGGACCTGTTCATCGACCGCTTTGGCGACAAAAGGCTGGCCACCGTCTATGCGGTCCTCGCGTCGATCATCGTGTTCGGGATCATCGTGATGGGCAACGTGATTTCCTACAAGGTCGCCTCGGCCATGATCCTGAAGCCGGCGGCGGAGTGGACGCCGCAGGAAGAGGTCTCAGTGGCCGAGTTCCATGAATATGAGGCGCTCAAGCTCCGGCACGGCACGCCGGCGTGGTCGCACGCCGATGACGCCCGCTACGGGTTTCTCGGCACGCTCTCCAGCCGGGGCGAGCTGCAGTCGTACGTGTCTTACCTCACGCCGGTCACGTTTTACGTCGGCTACTCGCTGATCGTCGGTTCCTACATCGTGCTCGGTGGACTGAAGGCGGCGGCGATCATCGACGCGTTCCAAGGCATCCTGATCATCATCCTGTCGTTCATCATGATCCCGCTGGGGCTGCATGCCATCGGTGGCTTCACCGCGCTGCACCACCAGGTGAACGCGGCCAAGTTCCAGTTGTTCGGCTCGGAAGCGGGCAACCAGTACACGCTCTACTCGATCCTCGCCATCATCTTCACCTCGACCGTGGCCTCCATCGCGGGAGTCAACATGGGCCCCGCGGCGGCCTCGGCGCGGAGCGAACACGCGCTGCGCATGGGCACGGTGATGGGCGGGTTTTCCAAGCGTATCGTGACCATCGCGTGGCTCTTTTGCGGCCTGCTCGCGCTGGCGATCTTCCCGCACGGCAACGCGCTGGCCGATCCGCAAAACACCTGGGGCGCACTCGCGCAGCGGCTGCTCATGCCGGGCCTCATGGGCCTGATGATCTCGGGCATGATCCTCGGGCACATGCCGGCCGTGGGCGTGGCATGCGTGAATCTTTCCGCGCTGATGACGCGCAACATGTACGCGATTGCGTTCCCCCGCCGCTCCGACCCGCACTACCTGCTCGTAAGCAAGCTTTGCATCCCGATCGTGCTCCTCCTGAGCATTCCGGCCAGCCTGATTCTTAACGACTTTATCGCCATCCTGTCCTTCCTCATCACCTTCGGCGCGTTCATGGGCACGGCGGGGTTCATGCTCTATTTCTGGCGGCGGCTGACCGCCCCGGCCGTGATGATCGGCATGATCGTGTGGTTGATCCTCATGAGCTTCGTGCCGTGGATCCTGCCAACTTGGCCGGCCTTCGCGCGGACGCCCGCGCTCCTGCGCGTGGGCCAGCCGCAGCAGGTCTTCTACACCGTTCCCGCGACCGCCGCCGACGTCGCAGCGGGAAAGGCCGCGCAGCCCGGCGATCCGGTGGCCACGCAGCAGACGCTGCCCGCCCCGGCGCTCTACTTTGACACGGTGGTGCGGTCCAACGCGGCGGACCCGGCCTCACCCTTGGAAGGCCGCGGGCGGTTCAACGTGGAGACCTACCTCCTCGCCTGCCTCGGCGTTCCCTCCTCGCGCTTCAATGCCGCCGATCTTTATACCTGCCGCTGGCTTTTCGATGGCCTTTTCCCCGCCTTCATGCTGGTGACGCTGAGCTACCTGCCCTTGGGACGGCTGGGCCGCAGCCGCGCGGCGTGGCAGGCCCAGCAGGCGGCGCAGCAGGCGCGCGACGACCGGTTTTTCGTCAAGATGAAGACGAAGGTGATCCCCGAATGGGACGAGGACAAGCGCCGGCTGGAGATCAACTACGCGCAGCCCCACGCGCTCGATCACCTCAAGATCTTCCCGGGCTCAGCCTGGGAGTTCACCCGCTGGACGTGGGACGAGAGCGTCGGCTTCGCCGTCTGCTGGGTGATTGCTTTTGCCATTCTAGGTTTACTCTGGGTGGTGGTGAGCATCGGCGGGTAGGCGCGAACGGGCAAACTCAGAACCAACCAGACACGAGTAACATGAGAAACATGAGGACCAGCGAGATTCCATGCTGCGTCTTACTTCATGTTCTTCATGTAACTCCTGTCTGAAATCGGTCATTCAACCTTACTTCCACCAAACATCATGATCCGAAAAGCCTTTGTCATGTCGGTCGAGGCCGGTCGCGAGGAGGAATACGAACGCCGTCATCGGCCCATCTGGCCGGAGCTCGAGCAGGTGCTGCGCGCGCATGGCGTGCACAACTACTCCATCTTCCTGCACGAGGAAACGCGCCAGCTCTTCGGGTATGCGGAGATCGAGGACGAGGCGAAATGGGCCGCCATCGCGCAGACCGAGGTCTGCCGGAAATGGTGGGCGCACATGAGAGAGATCATGCCCTCGAATCCGGACCACAGCCCCGTCTCGCACCCGCTGCGCGAGGTTTTCCACCTGGAATGAATTTCTGCGAACGGCAGCACCTTGGAGCAGCCCTTGGATCATCAGCCTAAGGCCCCGCTTGTCCTTCCCGGTTAACTTTTCGTGAAATCAGGGGTTAAACTGAATGCCTGCATCTTTCGCCCGTCCTCCCAGAAAGCGCGGGTATGCTCAAAACGGGATAACGTCCATTCTTGCTCTTTGGATCCTGCTCGCCGGCGGGAACCCCTTGTGGGCCGATTCGCTTCCCCAGTGGCCGCAGGTCACCTCTCGAATCAATTGCGGGGGCGGCGATACGCACGGTTTCCAGCTCGACCTCGGGTATGACACCGGGACCGTAGATTCGACGAAGGACGCCATCGAAGTGAAGGTGCCTAATGCCGCACCGGAGGCCATTTACCAAACGGAGCGTTACGGGGATTTCACGTATCGTATACCCGTCAATCCGATTCCGGGGGGCTACACCGTCCGCCTGCATTTCGTCGACTTCAAGTTTTCCTCGGCAGGCCAACGCAAATTCAATGTCGATATCAACGGGACTTCCGTGCTTTCCGATTTTGATATTATCGCAGAAGGCGGCGCCAAGGATAAAGCGGTCGTAAAGGATTTTCCTCACATCATGCCCGGCCCCGACTCGTCTATTCGCATTCACTTTTCCAAGGGCTCGGCTGATGACGCGGAAGTTGCCGGCCTCGAAGTCATGCCCTCCGGAACGTGAGCACGCGGCGGCGCTTGGACGCTCTGGAAAAGTCGCGGCGACGGTAGGGTGACAGTCAGGAAAATTGAATTCTCCCGGGCAGATGTCATCCTCGTCCTTCCGCTCTTCCGCTGCCTCAGCAACGAAGCGCCGGCAGAAGGGTTCATTCAACATCGACATGAAACGTTTTCCGTCCCGCTCCGCGTTTGCGGCGGTTCTTCTCATGGGACTGGCGGTCCCGATCAAGGCCGACCCGGTGGCCACGACTCTCCTGCGCGATGGCGACGCGAAATATCAGGCGTTGCCGGTCGAGAACTTTCCGCCGGGAACGGACGCGAAGCTGTTTGGCGGCGAGATCGTTGGCAACAACTTCGAGCTCTTCCTCCGCGACGCCAGCGCCCAAACGCTTAACCTGGAGATCGGTTTCGTCGACGTAACGGCCACCGGCCCGGGCCAAAATACCTTTCAGCTTTCCGCCAATGGGAGCCCGCTGGACGCCAACCTCGATGTCTTCGCCAAAGCCGGCGGTGCGAACAAGCCGTGGGTGATGAAGACCACGTTCGTTCACGCCGGCGGTTCGCTGGCGCTGCAGTTTGGCGCCCTGGCCAAGCCGGCCTTCGTGAGTTACGTGCGCATCACCGGGGCCGACGGGAAGGTGGTCGGATTTGGCGCGGCGAAAGACTGGATGAAGGGCGAACGACTGACGCTGCTCGACTCGCGACACCAGCCCTTCCGCAAGGTCGCCGTGGGCGAGGTTCCCTTCTTCGATGTGGATCACAGCCCCGTAGGTTCCTGGTCCACCTTGATCTACGGCATGGAGAACAGCGGCGGCGTGCAGGTCTGCAAGCAGCCGGGCGGCGACGGCACGCTCATCCCAGACCAGGGCATGATCGTTGCCGTGAAGAACGGCGCAACCGAACGCCTGATGCCGTTCGCCTCGGCGCAGAAAGGGCTGCCGGCCGGCACGCTCATCACCGACAAGGAGGTCACGCGCAAGCTCGGCGCCTGCACCGATGCGTGGAACATTCCCTTGGGGGTAAGTTGGACGCACTACACGCCCGTCTGGCACATGCAGGATTGGAACACCGCGACTGACGCGGAGAAGCGGCGCTTCGTCCTGCCAGTGACCTGGATGCAGTACCACATCGACAACCGGTCCGGCACCGCGGAAACGCAGTTCCTTTTCAGCCTCGAGCAGGCCGCGCAGCCTTCACCGGGCTGGGACGGCTTTGATGGGTACGTCGTGGACCAGAACAGCTCGATCGCGGTAAAAAAAGGGGACGCTGAGCTCGTCACCGCCGATCAGGTGAAGAAGGACTTCGGCATCGACGGCGCCACCTCCGCCTTCCGCGTCCACGTGCCGGCCGGGAGCGAGAAGACGGTCACGTTCTACATCGCGCAGTACCTGCCGGGCGTCGAGTCGTCGATTGAGGTCGCGCCGGGGCAGACGGAACCGCTGCACCTCATGTGCGACGTTCTCTACAAGGACATCAACGACGTGCTGAAGACCGCCGCGGATTCGCTGCCCGCCGTCATGGCCCGGTGCGCTGAGGTCGACAAGAAGCTCGCCGATTGCGGGCAGGATGAGGAGCGTCAGTTCGTCGCCGCCGACGCGCTCCATTCCTACCAGTACAACACGGTCTTGCACGCCACGGACAAGAAGGACCCGATCTGGACGGTGATCGAGGGCGAATGTTCCTGCATCAACACCTTCGACCTGACCGTCGATCACGTTTTCTACGAGCTGGCCATGCATCCCTGGACGGTGCGCAACGAGCTGGATCATTTCGTCTATCCGTTTTCCTACGTCGACGAGCTCTCGCTGCCGGGCCAGACCGCGAAGATCCCCGGCGGGATCGGTTTTTGCCACGACATGGGCAGCCGCCTCAATTTCTCCACGCAGGAAAAAGGCGCCCGCTACAAGACGCTCATGACGCAGGAGGAGCTGCAAAACTGGATCATCTGCGCGGCGCTTTACTGGAAGACGACGGGCGACAACGCGTGGCTGGAAGGAAAGCGCGACCTGCTCAGGCAGGCGCTCCAATCCATGCAGGTCCGCGACGATCCCGATCCCGCGAAGCGCGACGGCATCACCTCCTACGTTTCCAGCCACGGCGACCGCAGCGGCGAAATCACCACCTACGATGCGATGGACGCCTCTCTGCAACACCCGATCGACAGCCTGTACATCACCGGAAAATCGCTCGCCTGTTACATCATGCTGCAGCCGGTCTTCCAGCAACTCGGCGAATCCGATCTGGCGAAACAGGCCAGGGACGCGGAGGGCTACACGGTCAAGGGCCTCCTCGCGCATTGGGACGCGACCAAGCACACCTTCCCGGCGCTTTTCGGCGGGACGGCGGCCGAGTCCTCCATCATCCCGGCGGTCGAGGGGCTCGCGTATCCCTACGCCATGGGACTGAGGGATCGTGTCTCGCTCACCGGCCCGAATGCCGAACTGATGAACGACTATAAGACCCACCTCCAGACCATCCTCGTGCCCGGCGTCTGCGTGGATTCCGAGACCGGCGCATGGAACCTTTCGTCATCCAGCAAGACGACCTGGGTAAGCAAGGTCTACCTCAATCAATATGTCGCCGAAAACGTGCTCGGGCTGAAAAACGACGTGACGGGCAAGACGGCCGACGAGGCGAACTACGCCTACGAGGTGCTGGGCGCACCGGCCGTGGGCTGGACCGACCAGTTTTACACCAGCACGCACATCGCCTACGGCTGCCGCCATTACCCGCGCGGCGTGACCAGCGCGTTGTGGTGGCTCTGGCCTCTGTCGCCGTCCGCCACTTCGACCAGCCACTAAGCGCCATCGTCCTGTCATCCCCTATGAAGTTCCTTCCTCGGTGGCGGTGGGTCGTTGCCTGGGTGCTGGTTCTTCCCGGCTTAACTTTGCAGGGCGCGCCCACGCCTGTCCCGGCGCGCGAAGTTCACTGGCTCGAGGGCAGCACCGGTCTGGCGTTTTCGGCGGGTAGCACGTGGGGCGTGGCCTGGCCTCAGGGAACCGTGCAGAAGGATGCGACCTTCGCGCTGCATGACGCCACCGGCAAGGCCGTGCCGATGCAGAGCTGGCCCATCGCCTACTGGCCGGACGGTTCGGTCAAGTGGACGGCCAACGCCGTGGCATCCTCCACGGCAACGGCCGGACCCTTGCAACTCGCCACCGGTCCGGCGGTTCCTCCTGCGACGCCGGTGACCGTGACCGAGAACGACGACAGCATCACGGTCGACACCGGGGTGATCCAATGCCGCCTGGCGAAGAGCGGCACGACGCTGATCGACTCCATCACGCGCGGCGGCCGGACGCTCGCCACCGGAGGCCAACTGGTCTGCCGCACCAGTAGCACGCCCGATCTCGACACCACGGACGAAATCACGCACGAGACTTTTCTCGGCAAGATCGCCGCCGTCACGGTCGAGCAAAAGGGACCGATCCGCGCCGTGATCAAGATCACGGGCAAGCATGCCGACGCGAACGGCCGCAAGTGGCTGCCTTTTGTCGTACGGCTCTAT
>CAZZYY010000053.1:0-15563 GCA_964658475.1 uncultured Candidatus Methylacidiphilales bacterium
AAGCGGAGCCGGAGGGATTCGAACCCTCGGTACGGTTTTAAGGCCGTACAACGGTTTAGCAAACCATCGCCTTCAGCCACTCGGCCACAGCTCCTTGATGCGCGGAGGCCGGGACCCCTGGCGGTCCCCGGCGATAGTTGGCTCAGGCTACCAAGGCCGTGGACGAAGTCGAACGCAAAAAGCCGGCGGCGTTCACCCGACAGGACCGTTGAGCCCCGTGGGACTCGTACGATGCCCCTCTGCGGCGCGGTCCCCTAAAAATCCGGGGGGATGGGCTTGGCCAGGATTTCGGGATGTTCCTTGAGCACCTGGAGGATCAGTTCGCCGTAGAGGTTGTTGACCCAGGCGAACCAGTGGCGCGTGTACTGGCTCGGGTCGTCCTTGAAGAAAGATTCGTGCATGAAGCCGGTGCCGGCGGACGAGTTTTTGAGCATGGCCAGGCAATGGGTGATCTCCACCGGATCGTTGCTGGTAAGCGCGCGGGAGACGATGCCGAGGGGCCAAATCCAGTTGAAGTCCTTGTGATGCCCGGCCCCGTGCGGGCTGCCGGTCCCCTCCGCCGCCGTACCGCGGGAGAAATAGGGATTGTCCGTACTGAGCGAAAACTTGCGCGAGGCCAGGACCAGCGGATTGCCGGCGAGAGAGGGCGTGAAGTAGGGAATCGAGACCAGGCCGGGCAATCCCGCGTCCTCCATGAGCAGCGAGTGGCCCAGACCGTCGACTTCATAGGCGTACATCTTGCCGTACTTGGGATTGTCCACCACGCCGTACTCATCCACGCCTTTCTGCACCTCGGCGGCGAGCGCGCGGCAGTCGGCGGCCAACGGGTCGCCCTTCTTCATGGCGTCGGTCATTTCGGCAAGCTGGCCGAGCGCGGTGATCGCGAAGAAATTGTCCGGAATGTTGAAGAGGTAGGTGGCCGGATCGTCCGAGGCGCGGAAGGCAGTGCAGATCATCCCGGTGGGCTTGATGGGCGGACCCCAGCCGGAGTTGGCCAGGCGGCCTTCGAAGCGGTACGGGCCATTGCCGTCCTTGCGCTGCTGATCGCGCATGGTCGACTCGGCCAGGTGCATCGCCTTCCACCAATCGTCGTCGAAGGGCGCGGTGTCACCGGTGATCTTCCAATACTGGTAATCGAGGCGGATGCAGTAGCAGAGCGAGTCGAGTTCCCAATCGCGCTGGTAAACGCCCGGGAGCATGAGGGTTTTATCGCGCGCATGCGGGCTGGCCTTTGTGGGATCCGGCATGAAGGCATTGGCGTAGGGATCGAGGAGGATGCAGGCCGTTTGATGGTGGATCAGCCCGACGATCATCTCGGCGAGGTGCGGGTCTTCCTGGCACAGGTGCAGGTAGCCCTGTACCTGGGCGGAGGAATCGCGCAGCCACATGGCGTTGATGTCGCCGGTGACGACCATGGTGTCGGGCTTGCCGCCCGTGTCCGAGAAATGGACCGTGGTGTCGAGGGTGTTCGGGTAGCAGGCCTGGAAAATCCATGCGATGTCGGGGTCGGCAACCGCGGCGGTCACGCGAACGATTTCCTTTTCCACCGCCTCGCTGACGAATTTGCGTTTCTCCGGCGGCGGACGCATGGACTTCCGCGGCGCGTCGGCAGTCGTCTGCGCGACGATGGCTGATTCAAAAGCAAAACCGAACGCCGTGAGGACAAGTGCCCCCAGGAGCAGACGGGCAAAGTGGATGGGGTAGCTCATGAGTGAGATCCTGATGGAATGGGCGTGGCGAGGATCTCGGGATGCTCCCGAAGAACCTGGAGAATGAAGTCGCCGTAGAGGTTGTTGACCCAGGCGAACCAGTGGCGGGTGTACTTGGCTGGATTGTCCTTGTTGAACGACTCGTGCATGAAGCCCGTGCCGGCCGACGAGACCGTCAGCATGGCCACGCACTTGGTGATTTCCGCGGGGTCGGTGCTCGTCATGCCCCGCATGATGAGTCCCAAGGGCCAGATGTTGCCCTTGCCCACGTGCGGGCTGCCCGTCCCCTCCGCTGCCGTGCCTGTAATCCAGAAAGGGTCGTCGCTGCTGAAGGCAAAATGGCGCGAGTTCAGCACCACGGGATTGCCCTTCAGCGATGGCGTGAGATACGGGATGGAAACCAGGCCGGGAATGCCCGCATCCTCCATTTTGAGCGTGTGACCCAGGCCGTCGCACTCGAAGACGTACATTTTTCCCCATTTTGGATCGTCCACGATCCCATAGGTGTCGACCCCGTGCTGCGCCTCCGCGGCCAAGGCGCGGCATTCCGCGCCGAACTTGTCACCCGGCACCAAGGCATCGGCCATTTCGGCCAGATAGCCCAGCGCCTGGATCGCAAAAAGGTTTTCCGGAATGTTGAAAAGATAGGTGGTCGCATCGTCCGATTGGCGAAAGGCCGAGCAGATCATGCCGGTGGGCTTGATCGGCGCGCCATGGCCATCCTGCCCCGCCGGAGCACGGCCGCGGATGAAGCTGTATTGCCCCTGATCATTCTTCCGCTGCTGGTCCCGCATGGTGGCTTCGGCCAGGTGCATGGCTTTCCACCAGTCCGCGTCGAATGGCGCAGTGTCACCCGTCGTCTTCCAATACTCGTAAGCCAGCCGGATAGGGTAGCAAAGAGAATCCAGCTCCCATTTTCGCTCGAAAACGCCGGGCCGCATCTCGGTGACATCCTTGCTATGTGCGCTTGCATGCAGGGTGTCCTTTTGAAAGGCGTTGGCGTACGGGTCGAGCTGGATGTAGGCCGCCTGCCGGTGAATGAGGCCGGAGACCATCTCGGCCAGATGAGGATCCTCCTTGCAAAGCGGAAGATAGGCCTGGACCTGCGCGGAAGAGTCGCGCAACCACATGGCATTGATGTCACCGGTGACAATATACGTGTCCGGCTTGCCGTTGAGCGTGGTGAAGTTGACCGTCGTATCCAGCGTGTTGGGATAACAGGCCTGGAAGATCCATGCGACGTCAGGGTCCTTGATCGCGCTGGTCACGCGCACGATTTCATTTTCCACCGCCTCGCCGACGAACTTCCGCTTGTCCGGCGGCGGCCGGGTCGGGGTGCGCGCCACATCGGGAGTCTGGGCCAACGCGCTGACGGCGAAACAGGCCAACAGGGTCAGGACGAGGGCCGAGCCGGCCCGACGAAGCAAAAGGAGAAAATTCATGGTGCGGGGAAAGAGACTCCATGATAAGCGGCGCGTGAAAAGGAATAAAGGCTGTTTAGAGCAAACGCGCTGCCCTTTCCCGTTACTTCATGGGTCCAAGCTTGCGTCGCACGGGGCGGTTTGAGAGGCTGGACGGCTCATGAAAACGGACGCCCCTGTCGTGCTGGTCACCGGATCGTCGCGCGGCCTGGGTCGCGGCATCGCGGAGACGCTGGCCGGCGCCGGTTTTTCCGTGGCCATCCATTACGCCCGCAATCGCGAGGCCGCGGAGGAGACCGCGCTGGCCTGCCGCAAGCTGGCGCCGAGCGAAGCGCAGACGTTTGCCACGGTCGGCGGCGATGTGGGCGTGGCGGCGGATCGCCAGCGGCTTTTCGACGAGGTGCTCGGCGCCTATGGCCGGCTCGACGCGCTCATTAACAATGCGGGAATCGCGCCGCGCATCCGGGCCGACATCACCGAGGCGACGGAGGAGATTTTCGACGAGGTGCTCGATACGAATTTGAAGGGGCCCTATTTCCTCTCGCAACTGGCGGCGCGGCACTGGCTGGCGCACCCGGGCGAGAGCCGCATCGCCAGCGGTTACAAGCTGATCTTTGTCACGTCGCTCTCGGCGGCGGCGGCCTCGGTCAATCGCGGCGAATACTGCATCTCCAAGGCGGGTCTCGCCATGGCCACGCAACTCTGGGCCGTGCGGCTGGCCGATTGCGGCGTGCAGGTGCTCGAGCTGCGGCCCGGCATCATGGCCACCGACATGACCGCCGGCGTGAAGGACAAGTACGACAAGCTGCTCGGCGAGGGCTTGGTGCCGATGAAGCGCTGGGGCACGCCGCACGATGTCGGGCTCGCGGCCAAGGCGATCCTTGAGGGTCATTTCCCGTTCACGACCGGCGCCGCGATCGATCTCGACGGCGGCTTTCACCTGCGCCGCCTCTAACTCTTTCCACGCCATGCTGCAAATCGATCATCAGCTTACGCCCTCGGCTCTGTTGCCGCAGGTGCAGGAACTCTTCCGCGTTTCTGGCGAGAAGATCAACCGGCTGCAAAAGCGCTGGCGGCCGCAGGACGGCACGCCCGTCTTCACCATCAAGGGCGAGTACACCTCGCGCGGCTGGACGGAATGGACGCAGGGCTTCCAGTTCGGCGCGGCTATCTACCAGTTCGAGGCGACGGGCGACGAGGCGTTCCTGGAAATCGGCCGGCGCGGCACGCTCGACGCGATGGCGGGACACCTCACGCACATCGGCGTGCACGATCACGGCTTCAACAACGTCAGCACTTACGGAAACCTGCTGCGGCTCATGCAGGAGAAGCGCATCCCGGAAAACGCGTGGGAGCGGAATTTCTACGAGCTCGCGCTGAAGGTCACCGGCGCGGTGCAGGCCTCGCGCTGGACGCAGCTCACGCCGGATTCCGGCTATATCTATTCCTTCAACGGACCCCATTCGCTCTTCGCCGATACCATCCGCTCGCTGCGCGCGCTGGCGGTCAGCCACCAGCTCGGGCATCGCCTGATGGTGGAGATGGACCGCCCGATTTCGCTCCTGGAGCGCCTGCTTCAACATGCGGAGACGACGGCGCGCTATGCCGTTTATTTCGGCGAGGGGCGCGACGCTTATGACGTTCGCGGGCGCACGGCGCACGAGTCGGTTTTCAACGTGGTGAACGGTGCGTATCGCTGCCCGAACAGCCAGCAGGGCTACTCGGGCTTCACGACCTGGACGCGCGGGCTGGCTTGGATTCTCTGCGGTTATCCCGAGGAGCTGGAGTGGCTCCAGACCCGGCCCGAGGCGGAATTTGAATCGTACGGCGGCAAGCAAAACGTACTCGATCGGTTTCTCGCTGTTGCCGAGGCGACGGCCGATTTCTATATCGAAAACTTGCCCACCGACGGCATTCCCTACTGGGACACCGGCGCGCCGGAGCTCGTGCGCCTGGGCGATTATCTCGACCGGCCGGCCGAGCCCTTCAACGAGCACGAGCCGGTGGACAGCAGCGCGGCGGCGATCGCGGCGCAGGGGCTCTTGCGGCTGGGCGGCTATCTCGGCCGCATCGGGCAGACGCAGAAAAGCATCCGCTATTACCAAGCGGGGCTCACCGTCGCCCATCGCCTGTTCAGCGAGCCGTATCTTTCCACCGACCCGCAGCACGAGGGGCTCATCCTCCACTCGGTCTATCATCGCCCGAATGGCTGGGACTACATTCCGCCGGGCCGCCACGTGCCGTGTGGCGAGTCCTCCATGTGGGGCGACTACCATGCGCGCGAGCTGGCCGTGATGGTGCAGCGCGCGGCGCAAAGCCGGCCCGATCTTCATTTCTTCAACCTCGGCTCCTCCCTCCCATGACCGCTCCCTTCAAGCTCGTCCGCATCCCCACGCTCAAGACCACCGCCGCGCTGCGCGAGCACGTCGCCTCGCTCGGCCTCGAGCTGGGCCTCGACGACGAGATTCTGACGAACGAGCAGTCGCCATTACGGCAGAGCATCGCCTGGGGCGACCGCACCATCGGCAACCGCTGGGCCATTCATCCGATGGAAGGCTGGGACGGCACGACGACGGGCGGCGTGACCGAGCCGATGATCCGGCGCTGGCATCGCTTCGGCGAAAGCGGCGCGAAACTCATCTGGGGCGGCGAGGCCATGGCCGTGCGGCCCGACGGCCGCGCCAATCCGCGCCAGCTCATCATCAACCGCGAGAACCAGGCCGGCATCGCGCAGCTGCGCGAAACGCTGCTGAACGCGCACCGCGAAAAATTCGGCACGACCGACGACGTCGTCATCGGCTTCCAGCTCACCCACTCCGGCCGCTTCTGCCGCCCGCACAGCAAGGTGTGGGAATCGCGCATCGCCTACCGCCATCCGCTGCTCGACGCGAAATTCAACGTGCAGAGCGACGACCAGATTTTTACCGACGACCAGCTGCGCGAGCTGGTGCAGGCCTACGTCGCCGCCGCCCGGGTCGCGGCCGACATCGGCGTCGATTTCGTCGACATCAAGCATTGCCACGGTTACCTGTTGCACGAGTTCCTCGGCGCCCACACGCGGCCCGGGCCCTACGGCGGCTCGTTCGAGAACCGTACGCGGCTGGTGCGCGAGATCGTCGCGGGCATCCGCGCCGCCGCGCCCGGGCTGGCCATTGGCGTGCGCCTAAGCGCGTTTGACTTCGTGCCCTTCCGACCCGATCCCGCGCTCTCACAGCCGGCCAAGCCCGGGCCGGGCATGCCGGAGGATTTCTCCAAGTGCCTGCCCTATCGCTACGGCTTCGGCGTTAACCAGGACAATCCGCTCGACTACGACTTGACCGAAACAAAGCAGTTCCTGCAGCTGCTCTCCGATCTCGACATCAAGCTGGTGAATCTCTCCGCCGGCAGCCCCTATTATAACCCGCACATCCAGCGCCCCGCGGCCTACCCGCCCTCGGACGGTTACCAGCCGCATGAAGACCCTCTCATCTCCGTCGTGCGGCAGCTCAAGGTCGTGGCGGAGCTGAAGGCGGCGTTCCCCAACCTGCTGCTCGTCGGTTCGGCCTACTCTTACCTGCAGGATTACCTGCCCAACGTCGCGCAGTATTATGTGCGCAACGGCCTGGTCGATTTCGTCGGGCTGGGCCGCATGGTGCTCTCGTATCCGCATGTGCTCGCCGACGCGACGACCGCCGGAAAACTGCTCGAGCCGAAGTTGATCTGCCGCACCTTCAGCGATTGCACGACCGCGCCGCGCATCGGCCTGCGGTCGGGCTGTTATCCGCTCGATCCGTACTACAAGACGTTCGAGGACGCGGCACCGCTCAAGGCGTTCAAGAGCGGCGCAACGTCGTAGGCGGGGTGCGCTGGGTTCGCGACGACGACTACCTGACTGAGACTGCTACGGGCCGAACGTTGCGCGCAGGTGCGCCATCTGCTTTCCGCAACGCGGAGACGCCCCTACTTCGTCTCTTCCGCCTGCGCGGGCAGCCACTTGCCCAGCATCTCGTGCAGAGCGTCGAGCCGGACGGGCTTGCTCAGGTAATCGTTCATGCCGACGGCCAGGCAGCGTTCGCTCTCGCCGAGCAGCGCGTTGGCCGTGATGGCCACGATGCGCACACCGGCCCGCGCGTCCCGCCGGGCGCGGATCATCCCGGTGGCCTCGTAGCCGTCGAGCTCCGGCATATGGCAGTCCATCAGGATCAGCTCGTAGGCATGCTGGTCGAGCGCGGCCAGCGCCTCCGCGCCGTTTTTGACCACATCGGCGGCGTGGCCCAGCTTGCGCAGCATCCCAAGCACCACCTTCTGGTTGATCACGTTGTCCTCCGCCAGCAGGATGCGCGCGGCGACTCGGGCCGGTTCCGGGGGCGCAACCGCCACCTCGGGCAGTCTTTGGGTGGCGAGCTTTTCCGTCCGCGCCATGACCGCGGCGATGGCGGTGAAGAGCCGCGACTCCTTCACCGGCTTGAGCACGCAGGCCTCAATGCCGGTCTCCCGCATTTCCGCCGTGCCGAGCGGATGACCGAGCGAGGTGAGCATGACCAGCCGCGCCGCCGCGATCGCCGGGTCGGCCTTGATCGCGCGGGCCAGCATGACCCCATCCACGTCCGGCATTTGCATGTCCAGAATGACGAGCTCGAAGGGCGCACCGGCGGCCGCCGCCTCGCGCAGCAGCTTGAGCGCCCGGGTGGCGCCGTCGGCCGAGGCGCTCGGCATCCGCCAGGCGCGGGCGTGGTGCTCGACGATTTCGCGGTTGGTCGCATTGTCGTCCACGATGAGCAGCCGGGTCCCGCCCAGGTCGAGATGCTCCGGTGCCATTTCGGCCGCCTGCCGCTCAAATTCCGCAGTGAATGAAAAGACGGAACCCTTGCCGGGCTCGCTGGCCACCTGCAGGTTGCCGTGCATCAACGTGGCCAGCTTCTTGGAGATGACGAGGCCCAGGCCCGTGCCGCCGAACTTGCGCGTGTTGGAGCCGTCGGCCTGGCTGAAGGGCTGGAAAAGCCGCACTTGCGTGGCCGGGTCGATGCCGATGCCGGTGTCGCGCACCTCGAAGCCCAGGGTGACGGGCGTGCCGTTGTGGCCGACGAGGAAGACGGTCAGCACCACCTCGCCCTGCGGCGTGAACTTGATCGCGTTGCCGATCAGGTTGTTGATGATCTGCCGCAGCCGCCCGGCATCGCCGCGCAGGGCCAGGGGCACGTCGGGCCGGATGAGAGCGGCCAGCTCCAGCCCCTTGTTGTGCGCCTGCGCGGCCAGCAGGTCCATCGTGTCGTCGATCACCTCGCGCAGGTCGAAGTCGGAATGGTCGAGCACCAGCTTGCCCGCCTCGATCTTGGAGAAATCGAGGATGTCGTTGATCACGATGAGCAGCGATTCGCCGCTGATGCGGACGATGCGCGCGAACTCGCGCTGCTCCGGCGTCAGCTCGGTGGTGAGGAGCAGGTCGGTCATGCCGATCACGCCGTTCATGGGCGTGCGGATCTCGTGGCTCATGTTGGCGAGAAACTCGCTCTTCAACCGGTTGGCCTGCTCGAGCTCCCGTGTGCGGTTGGCCACCCGCTCCTCCAGCTCGGCGGTGCGCAGGCTGGCCTGGAGGTTGAGCAGCCACTTCTTCGTCAGCGTGTGCGCGAGCTGCTGCACCTCCACGTTGTCGAAGGGCTTCTTCAGCACGACGAAGTTGTCGGGCTGGCTCACCTTGGACCGCAGCTCCTCCCACGAATAATCGACATAGGCCGTGCAGACCACGACCTGCAGATCGGGATCGACCTCCCAGATACGCGAGATCGTTTCCACGCCATCCCAACCCGGCGGCATGCGCACATCGACGAAGGCCATGGCATAGGGACGCTCTTCGGCCAGCGCGCGCTTGACCATCTCCAGGCCATCCTGACCCTGGTAGGCCGAATCGAGCTCGAAGCCCGCGGCGCGGGGCCGGGGCGCCGGGCGCTCGAACAGGATCGATTCCATGTCGTCTAGCACGGCCTCGCCGGCATGGTCGGGCGAGAGAATCTTGCGAAAATCCTCGTGGATCGACGCATTGTCGTCGATCAGCAGAATGCGGCGGTTGGGTTGAAGATCTCCGAAGGTCATGCGGAAGGCGCCGCGGCGCCTTGTGCGGCGGGAAGTTCGAGGGTGAAGGTGGCGCCCCGGCCCGGGCCCTCGCTCTGCGCCGAGAGCCGGCCGCCCATTTCGCGGGCCGCGTTCGCGCCGCTGTGCAGGCCGAAGCCGTGGCCGTCGGCCTTGGTGGTGAAGCCGTGATTGAAAATGCGATTGAGGTTCTCCGGCAGGATGCCCACACCATTGTCGCGCACGGTCACGGTGACGCGATCCGCCTGCGCCGGGGCCACCCGCACGGTCAGGCGGCGCTCGGCCGGCCGGCTTTCCAGCGCGTGCTTGGCATTGCGGACCAGGTTGATGAGGATTTGCAGCACTTGGTGCCGGTCCGCGCAGACGAGCGGCGTGCCTTCGAGGAATTCCGTCTCAAGCTCGATTTCGTGCCGCTCAAGGGACGCGCCATTCAGCCGCAGCGCGTCCTGCACCAGCTCGGCCGGATCGAGGTTTTCGATCAGTCCGGAGCCCTTGGCGTAGCGCTGCTGCATGGCCACGACGCTCTTGATGTGCTCGATGTTCTCCGCCACGGATGACGCCTCCTCCAGCAAGCCGGCCTGCTCGCCCTCGAGCTGCTCGGCCACCTTCGCGATGTAGTCGGGCAGCATCCGGCCGCGCGGATCGGTGGTGAGAAATTCCGCGAGGTGGCCGTTTTGTTCGCGCAGGAGCGCGGCGGCCGCCCGCAGGCTGCCGATCCGGGACCGCCGCAGGCGCTCGCCAAGCACCGTGGCGGACACGCTCACGCTGTTGAGGACGTTACCGACGTTGTGCAGGACGCCGGTCGCAACCTCCGCCATGCCGGCGCCGCGCGAGAGCTCCATCAATTCCCGGTGGGCCTGCTCCAGGTCGGCCGCGGATTGCTGGCGCTCAAAGATGCGCCCAAGCTGAATGCCGGTCTGCGCCGCGATCTTCAGCCAGGTTTCCTCGCGCTCCACCTGCTCGCCGGAAAAGAACTCCAGCACCGCCGTCACCTTTTCCCCGGCCAGCACGGGGAACGCGAACGCCGCCACCACGCCGATGTCGGCGGAAGCCCTGGCGCGCGGGAAATTCGGCGCGTTAAGCACATTGGGAATCCACATCGGCTCCCCGGTCAGCAGCACGGCCCCTGGCAGGCCTTCGCCGAGGCCGAAGCTCGTCGCCTCCGTGACCGCGCGAAAGGTGTCGAAGCGCCGGGGATGATCCAGATGCCAGAGCCTGCTGGGGACCAGCACCCGGGTCCGCTCGTCATAAAAGTAGGCGTGCCCCACCGGCCAGCCGGTGTAGGCGCAAATCTCGTCGAGCGTGAACTGGAGCGTGTCGGGCAGCGAGGTGGCACCGTTGGCCGCGTCGGTGATGCGATGCAGCAGTTCCAGCTCGCGCTGGCGGTCGTAGAGCGCCCGCGTTTTCTTTTCCGCGAGGTGTTCCGCCTCGAGCCGGGCACGACGTTCCCGGTCGACGCGCAGGGTGGCGCGCGCCAGGTCCCGACGAAGTTCGGGCTCCATCATGATGCCGCAGCTTTTTTTGCGAACGTCAGCTCGAACCGGCAATGGGGTGCGCCGTGGTGCATGCACTCCGTCTGCTTGAACTCGACGGTCTCGCCATAGACATCCGCCGCGCCGCGCGAGAGCCCCTCCACCAGGGCGCACAGCTTTCGCTTGGAGCGATAGATCATCACCAGCACGTCGGGGGAGGAGGTGTCGAATTCGAACTTGGGCGTTTCCGAGCCGGGATACAGCTTGTTCACCTCCGGGTGCACGATCGAGTCGAGCGTGACGATAAACCCGCGGGTCGTGCTGTGGCGGGCAAAGAAGCCCGGGTACCGTTCCGCCAACAGCGGCAGGGCGCGCTCGCCGAACCAGCGCAGCACGTCGTCCGCCGGCATCTTGAGCGCTTGGGAAGCCGCGCCGACCAGCGCATAGAGCTGCTCGTCCGGGTAGGCGCCCACGCTGGCGTACGCACCGTCCACCTTGGCGGCCTCCAGCAGGTCGTCCCACGTATCCGCGCCGAACTCGGTCGTCACCGACTCTTCCAAAACGTTAAAGATGATGCCCTTCATATGTTCTTCCCGGCGCGAAGGAGAAGCCCTTCCTACTCATTACTCTATATCGGAGACCTTGCTTTCCAAATTAACCACGGAAGTGGGGCCGTCGGGCAGCCATCGGCTTAGAAAAGATGGGTCACCTTCTCGATCAGATGCTCCGCCTGGTGCGCCTCGGGCATCGGATTGAGCAGCTGGGGGCTGAGATTGGTCTGCGGATTGGACACGCTCCCGCTCAGGTGGAAGGGAATCGAGCCCCCGCCGCCCGGCACGCGTGAAAAGAGCGCGGCGGCCAGGCCGGGCACCCCGCCCATCGCCCCGCCGTGCAGCGTCAGCACCATTTCCGCGTCCAGATGGCCGTCTGGCGTGATCGTCCCGTCGCCGGTCAGGTCAAAGTCGTCCGAGGCCACGACCAGATGCGAGAAACGGGTGGTGCCGCCTTCGACCTGGAAATGGGTAGTCACGCTTTTCAGCGACGGGTTCACGAGCCCGTGGATGTGCAGGATGGACCCCATGTTGTTGAGCATGGCCACGCCCTCCAGCCGTCCGTGGGTAATCTGCGCGTCCCCCTCGCCCGTCAGCGTCCCGGTTTCCGGGCCGCGAAAGGTGCTCTGGAGGCTGAGGGAACCGCTGAGCATGGTGGCCGAGCCGGGATTGGCCGCGCGCGTGATCTGCGCCATGTCGAGGTCCGATGCGCTGACGTCCAGGGTGGAGGGAGCTCCTCCCGGGTCGAGGTGATAGTGGCCCGTGATCTTCCCGCCGAAGCCCCTGGCTTCAAAAGGGTCGGCCTCCATCGCGCCCAGCCGACCCTTGAAAGGCGTGGAAAAATCGGTGATCGAGAGGTTCTTCGGCAGCGCAATGGTCGCGATCGACATCTCGCCCGAGGCATCGCCGTTGTCATACAGGCCGCCGGTTTCCGCCGTGACCTTCACCCCCTGCAGGTCGGCCTTGATCGCCCCGCTGGCATCGCGGATCGTGAAATGGCCGTCGGTCACCTTGCCGCTTTCCAGCACCACCTGGAGCGGGGGCGCCTGCGCGGCCTGCGCCGGGGAGGCGTGGGTCTTCGCCGTCCCGGTGGGCGCGGGCGTGGCCACGGCGGAGGGCTGCTGCTGCGTCAGCTCGATTTCCGGCCTGACCAGGGTCACGCGGTTAAGCTGCAGCCGGCGGCGCAGCAGTTCGAAAAGGGAATAGGAGCAATTCACGCTCTCGACTTTGGCCGTGATCGTGCCCTGCGGGGTGGCAAGTTTCGTCACCAGCCCGCGCAACTGCACGCCGCGCCACAAGTTGAATTCGATGTCCTGGATCTCGATCTTTCCGCCGGCGGCCGCGCCCGCCCTCGCCTCGATGTCGTGCCGGAAGGCGTCGGTGTGCACCAGGGAGTTGATCCATTCCGTGGCTGGGCCAAGAAGGAACATGACCACCACGCCAAGCACCACGAGCGGAATCCAGAACCAGCGGGGCATGCCCGGGAGCCTACCGGCAGAGCTTAGGCTGGCCAACCGATTTCCAAAGCCCGCACGAAAGCATGCGAAAGGCAGCCCGCGCCCATCGCTTGGCACACAGAACAGGTAACCGGCGCTCTCCGAGCGCCGGTCAGTAGCGGACGCGTGTTCGACTCAAACTGGCGCTCGGAGAGCGCCGGCTATCAGACCGAGCGCGGACCGAACATCCGCAGGTAACCAAGACTACTGAGGCGAGGTCGTCGTGCCGCCGTTGCCCGGCGAGGTCGAGCTGCTGCTCGAGCCGGTGCCGGGAGACATTGTGCCGGGCGAGTTCGAGCCTCCCATGGCGCCGTTGCCAGTGGCGCCTCCGTTCATGCTACCCGAGGCGCCGCTCCCATTAACGCCGCTGCCATTCATGCCGCCAGAGGCGCCCGACCCGCTCATGCCACTGCCGCTGGTCGTGCCTCCTGCTTGGATTCCGGCGCCTTCACTGCCGCTGGTCGATGTGCCGCCGTTCAGGCCGCTGGCGCTTGAGGAACTTGTCCCCGTGCCGGCTCCCCCGTTGCCCGAACCGGCGCTGCCACCCGCCCCGCCCCCGCCGGCAGCTTGACCAAAGGCAGGAGAGATGGTGAGTGCGGCGATGAGAAGGCCCGAAGAAAGCCTGAGATGATTTTTCATAGGTGAGTGAGTTGAGGTCTTACACGGGGATTGCAGGGCACATGCCACGGCTCAAGCCCTTGCCCGTCCTCTGGACCGTGCGAAACACGGCGGGAATCGGAACGCATTTTGCGCCGTCCAGGCTTGTGTTTGCATGATGGCAAGCCCGCCGAGTTGTCCGGAGAGGTACGGTTACGGAGAATGGCAGTCCAGGCCTGCCGAAACACAATATTGCCTAAATCGTCTTTAAATGGAGGGCATGCGACACGCCTTCGCGGTTTGTTTTATAAGGGTGGTGTGTCACATTAAAGCAACCGGTGGGCTGTTTTACCTAACATGACAGAACAACTTTTGCCTTACGTTGCGCCTCGGTTTTCCGAGCATTAAAAGAGAGGTTTCGCCATGTTTTTCTCTCTGCTTCATGTGGCGAAGGCCGGTACGGCCATTGGTGGGCGGAGAGACGCAGGAGGAGCCGACTACAGATGAAGCTGCGCATTCTCCATGTGGAGGATTCGGTCGACGATTCCGACATCGTCACGCGCATCCTGCGTGGAGACGGCATCGAGTGCGAGGTAGACCGGCGCGAGACCCGGGCGGAGTTCGTCGAGAATCTTCGGGCAAGGAAGTACGACCTGATCCTGGCCGATTGCACCCTGCCCTGCTTTTCGGGATTGCAGGCGCTGGCGCTGGCGCACGAGTATGCGCCGGAAACGCCGTTTATCTTCGTTTCGGGAACGATCGGGGAGGAGATCGCCATCGAGTCGCTGCGCAACGGGGCGACCGATTACGTCCTCAAGGGCCAGCTCTCGCGGCTGCCGGCGGCCGTGCGCCGCTCCATCCAGGAGGTGGAACAACGCGAGCGCAATCGCAAGATGGAGAAGCGGCTGCAGCAGGCGCAAAAGCTCGAGAGCGTCGGCACCCTGGCCGGCGGCATCGCGCATGACTTCAACAATATCCTCACCATCATCAAGGGCCACGCCTCGCTGCTCAATCGCGAATGCCGCTCGGCGGAACGGGTGCGCGAGATTTCCCGGATCATCGACCACGCGGCGACGCGCGGGTCCGACCTGGTAAGGGAGATGCTGGCCTTCGCGCGCAAAAGCGGCGGGGTCTTCGCGCTGGCCGACTTCAACCATATGGTCCGCGAAGCCATCCAGATGATGCGCGCCCCGCTCGGCCCCCGCATCAGCCTGGAGATGGCGCTGGATGATTCCCTGCCCAGGATCCGGATCGATGCCGGCCAGGTGGAGCGGATCATCATCAACCTCATCGCCAACGCGCGGGACGCCCTGCCGCGGGGCGGCCGGATCGTCGTCTCCACGGGACGTCTGACCGAGACCGCCAGCATTCCCTGCCTGGAGGGCCTGCCGCCCCGGGAGTACGCCTACCTGCAGGTCTCCGACAATGGCAGCGGGATGACGGAGGAAACGCGCAGCCGCATCTTCGAGCCTTTCTTCACCACCAAGGCCAAGGGCAAGGGAACCGGGCTTGGCATGCCGGTGGTTTACGGCGTCATGCAGATGCACAACGGCGCCATCGACGTTCGCTCCGCCGTGGGCCAGGGAACCTCGGTCGAACTCTACTTTCCGCTCATCACCAATGAGGAGCGCCCGCCGACCGACAAACCGGTGGCGGTGTCCAAGCCGGTGCGGGGCACCGAGACGCTCCTCGTCGTGGACGACGAGCCGGACGTGCTCTCCTTCCTCCGCTTCATGCTGGAATCGGAAGGTTATCGGGTGCTGACCGCCGGGAACGCGGAGGAAGCCCTCGCGCTCTTCGGGCAGCATCGCGAGGAAATCCAGCTGCTTTTTTCCGACCTTGGCCTGCCCACGCTAAGCGGCTTCGACCTGAGCGAGATCCTGCAGCGTCTCCGGCCCGGCCTGAAGTGCGTGCTCGGCAGCGGCTACGTCGATACCGAGGTCAAGGAACACCTGCACGACACCGGCTTCATCGCCAAGCCCTACGCCCCGGAAAACGTCCTCGTCACCATCCGCGCCGCGCTGGACGACGTGCCGGTCTCCAAGGGGGTGTAGGCGGTAGCCGTCGGCCTATCCATGTTCCCAGGGCGCCGGCGGCTATCCGTTCGAAGCGTTGGGGGTCATCGGCCATGCGGGAGCGGTTTGCTCCGGGGGAGGGAGCTTGTCATTCGCTACCGTAAACTACGCGACGCCCCCTGGCCGGCCTCCCAGGCCCACCCTTCCCGGTCAGTCTGTAGCGGCGGTCTATGACC
>CAZZYY010000054.1:0-15264 GCA_964658475.1 uncultured Candidatus Methylacidiphilales bacterium
CGTTCGTTTGCTCAAGCTCCTCGTTGGTCTGCTTGAGTTCCTCCTGCTGCTCCTGAAGCAGGAGCTCAGACTGGCGCAGATCGCGATTGGCGGTGCCCAGTTCCCCGGCCAGCTTCTGCGACTCGGCCAGGAGTTCCTCCGTGCGCTGGCTGGCGGCGATGGTGGTAAGAATGACGCCCAGGTTGTCCGCGACCCGGTCGATCAGCGCCAGCTGCGTTGGCGTGGGAGGCTGCACCAGCGCCAGCTCGAGGACGGCGCGGACCTGATTGTCGTAGACCGCCGGTTCGATCACCAGCGCGCGAGGCGGCGCATCGCCAAGCGAGGAGTTGATCTTCAGGTATCCCTCGGGGATTTCCTCAAGCTGGATACGCTGCTGGTCCAGATAGGCCTGCCCAACCAGCCCTTCGCCCGGTGCGATTTGCAGGGGCGCATGGTCGGCGGCATAGGTGGCCTGAAGATCAAGCCGCGGCTGGGCTTCCCCCGCGGTCACGTAGAGGGCGGAATGACGGGCGTTTACCAGCGTGGCAAGTTCCGTCAGCACGATCCGGCACGCTTCTGCGGGATCGCGCTGACCTTGCAGCAGGCCGCTGAGGCGGGTCAGGCCGCTCTTGAGCCAATCCTGTTCGGTCAGCGTGCGCTGCCGATCCTCCACCTGCGCCGCCATCCGGTTGAAGTTGGTGGCCAGCAGGCCCACCTCGTCGCGCGAACGAACCTGCACCCGGTGGGTGTAGTCGCCGCCACCCAGCCGGGCGGCGCCCTCGGCCAGGACGCTCAAGGGAGAAGTGATGCTATAAGTGATCAAAAGGCCTGCGCCGCCAATGAGCAGGAACGCGAGCGCGGTGCCCCATTCGAGGGTAAGCCTCACATGGTTGGAAAGCTGCGCTTCGCCGTCGCTGCGAATCTTGAGCAGCCGGTCCTCCTCCGTCACCATGTCGCCGATGGTCTGACGCACCTGGTCCATCACCGACTCCCCATCGCGCACGAGCGTGTCGCGGTCCGTCGGCGAGAGGTTCGCAGTCGTGCTGATCTGGTGAAGGGTATCGAGCCGCCGTTCCAGGAGCGGTTCGAGGCGGTCGACTCGGACCTGCTGCGATGGATTGTCGGCGGTGAGCGCGCGAATCTGCGCCGCTTCGTCGCGCACGGCCGCAGCGGCTTCGGCCGCTTCCGCCTGCAGCCCGGGCAGGTTGATCAACTGGTAGCCGCGGGCGCTGCTTTCGGCGCGGGACAGGCCGGAGGTCAGCGCCTGAAGCTTGCCTTTAACCTCGTAGGTATGATCGACCAGGCGCGATTCCTCGTTCAACGCCCGTAGTTCGCTGAAGGTCAGGAATCCGAGGCAAAGCAGGGCGGTGAGGGCAAGGGCAAAGCCGAGCGCGATTTTAACGCCGATGGAAAGTCTCATGAAGGGATGGACGACGAACGCGGCCGGGAGGGACGCATTTGTGGACGAGGTTATCCCAAACGCGCGAACCGTCCAGTGGGTGCCCACCGGATGCAAGGGTCAGGAGGCGTGGGACGGTCTAAAGATGCCCGCGGGCCGCAGCCTCGGCGGCCAGGCGTTCGGCCTCCGCTTGCCGCTGCTCCGCCTTCTTGTTCACCCAGGCGTCCCACGACTTGCCGTCCGCCGTGTCACGCCCGGTAAAGGCGATCGACTCGATGTCGGCATAGGGGATAATTTGGGGCTCCTCGCTGCCTTTGACGAACAGCTCCACCCGCGGTGGACGGGCGGCGGCATCTCGATTGAAAATATAGCCCTCGATCGTCTGGCCGGCCACCTGCAGGGTGACGTCGCCCCGGTAATCGAACGCCTTGTCGATCGCCTCGACCCGGTCCTGCTCGCTTTGGAACACAAATACACTGCCCTGCAGAGTGGCGGGACGCGCGCCCGGGCCTGTCTTGACGTCGGCTGGCATGAAGCGGAGGCGGGATTAGGCGGTGAGGGTCGCCTTGGCCGTGGCCAGGAAGCCGGACCAGGAACCAAAGGTGGCGTCGACCGCGGAGGGCTCAAAGCCGCAATGGACCATGCAGTCCTGGCACTTCGGGTTGTCGCTCTTGTTGCCGTAGCTGTCCCAATCGGTGTCCTCCATGTACTCCTTGAAGGTCTTCACATAGCCGTCCTGGAGCAGGTAACACGGTTTCTGCCAGCCGAAGATGTTGTAAGCCGGGCTGCCCCACGGCGTGCACTCGAAGTCGAAGTCGCCCTGCAGGAACTTCAGGAACAGGGGCGACAGGTTGAACTTCCAGCTCTTCTTCGGCTTGTCGAGAATCTGCTTGAAGAGCTGCTTGCTCGTGTCGCGATGCAGGAAGCCGGCCTGGTCGGGCGCCTTCTCGTAGATGTAGCCGGGCGAGAGCATCATGCCCTCGACCCCCATGTCCATCGCCACGTCGAAGAACTCGCGCACTTCGGCCGGGTTGGCGTGGTTGAAGAGCGTCGTGTTCGTGCAGACGCGGAAGCCGCGCTTGACCGCTTCCTTGATCGCCTCCACCGCGGTATCATAAGTGCCGTCGCGGCACACGGCGGTGTCGTGATTCTCTTTCAGGCCATCGAGATGGATGGAGAAGGTCAGGTACTTGGACGGCGTGAAAAGGTCCAGCTTGCGCTTGAGCAGGAGGGCGTTGGTGCAGAGGTAAATGTACTTCTTGCGCGCCACCAGCCCGTCGACGATCTCCTTGATCTCGGGATGGATCAGCGGCTCGCCGCCGGGGATGCTGACCATCGGGGCGCCGCATTCCTCGACCGCATCAAAGCACTGCTGCGGAGTGAGGCGCTTGCTCAGGACATGGTCGGGATACTGGATCTTGCCGCAGCCGGCGCAGGCCAGGTTGCAGCGGAAAAGCGGCTCGAGCATCAGGACGAGCGGATAGCGCTTGCGGCCTTTGATGTACTTTTGCACAGCAACGTACGACGCAACTGTCCAGGCTTGGGAGATAGGTACCATAAGGGGGTGCGATTAAAGGGTGAAGACTACGGGCGAAGCGATCATTGTCAAGATTAGGTGTCGTCTGTACCTCCGATTAGTGGTCTTGCAAGTGGTTGATAGTAATAGTACTGCATGTATTTATCAGGAAGGGGCAGGCCCGGCAGCAACTTGTAATCTTCAAGAGATCGGTCCGAAAAACCCCCCGATCTTTTCTAGGCTGGTTTGTTCGATTGACGGTCGATGTCCGCTTTGGGACTAAGAGAAGGTGCTCAACACGATTATGCAACTGGCCAGCGGCGGCGGGGTCGGACTCTTCGCGCTGGCCGTTACCGCCTTCCAGATCTGGATGTTCGTCGATGCGCTCCGGCGCGGCGAATACATCTGGGCGGTCTTTATCTTCATCGGCTGGGGGCTGTCGGCCGTGTTCTATTTCCTCATGGTCTACCGGCAGGCCGGGCCCATCGGAAATCCGCTGGCGGGCTTCGAGCTCCCCGGTGCGGCGGATCGCCGGCAAATCGCGCGGCTCAAGGCGGAGATCCACCACCTCGACAAGGCGCACTTGCACCTCCAATTGGCCGACATTTACTTCAGCCAGGGCAAGTTGAAGGACGCGGAGACCTCCTACCGTGCCGCTTACGACCGCGATTCGGGCGATGAGGATACGCGTGCGCATCTCGGCACCTGCCTCATGCGCCAGAACCGGCCGGGCGAGGCGCTGCCGCTGCTGACCAGCGTGTGCGCGGTCAATCCCAAGCACGATTACGGCTTTACCCTCATGACACTGGCCGAGGCGCAGGCCGCCGCCGGTCAGACGGAAGCGGCGCTGGCCACCTGGCGCCGCGTGCTGGATCTCTACCAGTATTCACGGGCCCGGGTGCAGTACGCGGAACTGCTCTTGAAATCGGGAGGTTCGCGCGAGGACGCGGCGCGGAATCTCGACGAGGTGATCGGTGGCGCGGCGTACACCACCAAGTTCCAGCGCCAGCGGGAAGCCGTCTGGGTCCGTCGCGCCAAGGCCCTGCGCCGCCAGGTCTGACGGTAGCCGGCATCGGCTCGATGCCGGAGGGAGCGCAGCGACCGGAATGCCTTCCTTGTCTCTGCCTTGAGAAAAATGGCCGGACTGCATTCCGCCGCCGATGCGGCTCCGGGGCTGGGACAGCCCCGGCTACCAAGGAGCGGCGGCGAGCGAGCGGGCCTTCGTCGGTTGGCTACAAAAGCTGGAGTAAGATTCCCTCCCGCCGTCCAAAGCAAACGCCTGCCCGTTCCGGCTGGCGCTGACGCGGCTCTTGGGGCAACGTGCGCCGATGATTCGCGGTTTCTTTCGATTGTTGTCGCGTCTGCTCACGCTCTTTGCCCTCGCGCTCGTGCTCACGGCGGTCTGGATCGTCTATGACGGCATGAACGACTCCGGCGACAAGGCCGACTGCGCCGTTGTGCTCGGCGCGGCGGTGAGGGCCGATGGCCAGCCTTCGCCCGTCCTGCAGGAGCGATTGGACCGCGCGGTCGAGGTTTACCGGGCCGGCCATGTTCCTGTCATCATCGTCAGCGGGGCCGATCACCTGAAGGGCGATGGCCACTCGGAAGCGCCGGCCATGGCACGCTACCTCATGGCCCATGGCGTCCCCAGCCGCGCCATCCTGGAAGACCACGGCGGCGTCAACACCGACGCGACCGCGCACGACGTCGCCTTCGCGATGCGCGAACGGCGCTACGCCAGCGTGATGATCGTGACCAGCTACTACCACATCACGCGCACCAAGCTGGCCTTTCGGCGCGAAGGCATCCACAACCTCTCGCAGGCGCATGCCGGGGTCGTGCGCAAGGAGGATGCGTTCAGCGTCGGGCGGGAAGTGGTCGATCTCTACTACCATCTCTTCAAGTTCTACCTCGGGCCGGCCGCGCGCCAAGCCGTGGTGGCCGTGACGGAAGAAGCGGGGAAACTCGGCGGCCAGATTCAGTCGGCGACGCAGAAGGTGGAGCAGAGCGGCGACCACGCGGTGCAAAAGGCCGCGCATTCGGAGCAACCGTAAGCCGCGCACAAACTTCTCCTTCCCTCGGCACGGCGCCTGCGGCATTTTTTACTTCATGTCCGCGACTGCCTTTCCGACCACCGGCGAGGCCCAACCCGAAGCGAATCGCCCCGCGGCCGCCGCCGCTCTCGTGCAGGAGGTGCAGCATCAACTCGGCGCCATGTCGCCCGACCATCTTGAGCGCATCTTCTCGCTCGCGGATGAGATGCACGAGGAGGACGGCGCCTATTTTCCCGGCGGTGATGCCCGTCCGGAAAGCCGCCGTCATGCCGGTTTCGACCTGATGCCGGTGGTGATCGGCGGCGAGGAATGGGCGCGGATCGAGGACGGCCTGACGCAGCGGGTGCGCGCCTGGAATTCGTTCCTCCACGACATCTACCACGGCCAGGAAATCCTCAAGGCCGGCGTGGTGCCGTACGATGCGGTCTACGCCGATCCGAATTTTCATCGCGGCTGCGCCCGCCTCCCCAGCGCGCCGGTGCCCTACCTGCAGTTGACATCCTTCGATCTGCAGCGCACGGCGCGGGGAGAATGGATGGTGATCGACGAGAATCTGGGCGTCGCGGAAGGCGCAACCTACGCGATGAAAAAGCGGCAGGTCATGCGCCAGGTGGCGCCGCGCCTTTTTGATGCCCGCGAGATCCTGCCCGTGGAGGACTTTCCCGCCCAAGTGCTCGACGTGCTGCAGGAGCTGGCGCGCAAGCCGGAAGGCGTGGCCCGCAGCGTCCTCCTGGCCAAGGGCAGCCAGGGCGACGACCACTATCTCGACCACGCCGCGCTGGCCCGGCAGATGGGTGTGCCGATCGTGCAGGGCAACGATCTCGTCGTGCTCGACAGCCGGCTTTACCTCAAGACCATCGCCGGCATGGAGCGGGTGGACGTGGTCCTGCGCCGCCTGTACACCTCGCTGCTCGATCCCGTCACCTTCGATGGCGACAGCCGGGCCGGTGTGCCGGGGCTGCTCTCGTGCGTGCGCAAGGGAACGTTGGCGGTGGCCAACGGCCTCGGCTCGGACCTGGCGAACAATCGCGCACTGGCCACGCATCTGCCCAGCATCATCGAGTATTACACCGGCGAACGCATGATCCTGCCTTCGCCCCACGGGTTCGAGCTGCGGGACATCGACGTGCGCGAGGAGGTCAAGGACAAGCGCGAGTCCTATGTCATCTATCACGCCTGGCGGCGCGGACCAGACCAGGAATATGTCGCCCGCCACATGCCGGCCTTCGAGTGGAACCGCTTCTGGCAACAGGTGGAGGCGAACCCGAGCGAGCACGTCGCCTTCCAGGCCACCACCGGCTCGCGGCACTCCTGCTGGACGGCCACGGGCCTGCGCGAGCAGCCGGTGACCGTGCGCGCCTTTGCGCTGGCGCAGAACCGCGTGGCGCCCTGTGCGCTGGCGTGGAGCGGCGGCGCAACCGCGCTGAGCAGCGCCTTGGTGCAGACCACCGACGCGATCAAGGACGTCTGGATCCTGCGCCGGCCCACGGTCCCGGAATTCTCGTTTTTCCCGATCGTGGAGGAAGCCCCCCGCCGCCTGCGCCTGACCAGCCGCGTGGCGGAATCGGTCTTCTGGATGGGCCGGTACGCCGAGCGCGCGGAGGCGACCGCCCGGTGTGTGCGCATCGTGCAGATGCAACCGCCGCCCCAGGCGACGGGCGGCGGCACGCGCGCGCGTCTCTGGGCGGCGCTGGCCGAAATCAACGGGCTCTCCGCCGATTTCTTCGTCAAGCCGAGCAAGGAGCTGACTCGCGCCAAGGATGTGCCGTTCTACTTCCTGCTCGATCGCAAGAACCGCGGCTCGGTCATCGAGTTCATCCGCCGCTGCCGGCAGAACGCGGAAAGCGTCCGCGAGCATGTGCCGCCGGAAGTCTCGTCCGTCCTCAACCGGCTCTATTTCCAACTCGGTCACGACGCCGACCAGGCCGGCAGCGACGAGGTGCGCACCCGGCTGGAGGACCGATCGCTGCACCAGGAGGTGATCATGCAGCTCGACGAGCTGAGCGGCGCGCTGGAGAAGCACATGCTGCACGACGACGCCTGGTACTTCTGGCAACTTGGCGTCTACGCGGAGCGCAGCCTGATGACCATCCTGATCCTGCAGCAGGTGCTCGCGCCGGAGGAGGAAACGCGGGTCGACGCCGCCAGCAGCGCCAGCCTCGACCTCCTGCTGCAGATGGTGGCGGGCCAGTACGCCTACCGGTCGCTCTTCCATGCCCGACCGGTGGCCGCCCGTGCCGCGCGTCTGCTTCTGCAGGACGCCGACTTTCCGCGCTCCGCGCTCTACTGCCTCACGCGCATGGAGCGCGCGCTCAAGACCACCATGGGCGACCGGCCGGCCAAGGGAGCCGAGGCCCCGCTGCGCCATTGCGAGCGGGTGATTGCCGAGCTCAACCTGATGGATCTCGGCGAGTATTTCTCCGCGGAGGATCCCGCCCGTGGCGTCGATGGCCTCGCCAACTCCCCCGCGCCGGAATTCAGCCAGAAACTGACCGAGCTGACCGATCTCATGCTCGATTTCAACGTGCTGATTTCCGACCACTACCTCGACCACCAGGGCGTGATCCGCGAGCCGGAGCTCTTCGACCTGCACGCGATGCGATGATTTTCAACATCGTCCATACCACCTCGTACGAGTACTCGGCCCCGGCGATCGAGTCGTTTACCGAGCTGCGCGTGCGCCCGCGCAGCAGCAACCTGCAGATCATTCACCGCCATGTCACCGAGGTGACGCCGCGCGCCGAGCTGGAGGAGTTTGTCGATTACTACGGCAACACGGTCGAATGTCTTTCTGTGCCCTACCGGCACAAGACGCTCTCGGTCACCTCGCGCAGCACGGTCGAGACGCTGGCGCACAAGGACGCGCTCACCGGGCTGGACCTTTCCGTGAGCGAAGCGGTGCGGCTGAACTGGCCGCATCGGCGCGAGCTCTTCGATTTCCTCATGCCTTCCATGCACGCGCCGATCACGCCGGAGCTGGAGGCGCTTTCGCGCGAGCTGTTGCCGAGCAGCGGCTCCTTCGCCGAGCGCATCCTTCATCTCAACCACTATATCTACAAGAATTTCTCCTACGTGCCCGGCGTCACCGATGTCCGCACCCCCATCTCCGAGGTGCTGAACAAGCGCCAGGGTGTTTGCCAGGACTTTGCCCACTTGATGATCGCGCTCATCCGCTGCGCCGGCTTGCCCGCGCGCTATGTCAGCGGCTACATCGAGACGGAGCCGGTCGACGAGGAGACCGGCCTGGCCGGCGCGACTGCCAGCCATGCGTGGGTGGAGGTTTTCCTGCCCAGCGGACTCTGGCTCGGCATCGATCCCACCAACGACATGATGGAAGGCGAGCGCCACGTGCAGCTCGGCGTCGGGCGCGACTACAACGACGTCTCGCCCCTGCGCGGTGTTTTCAAGGGGGCGGAACGGCAGCGGCTGTCCGTCGTGGTCACCGTGTCGCGCACCACCGGCCGCTCCATTTCGGAATGACGCGGCCGGATCACCGCGCGACGGAGCCCGAACCCGCCGGCCCGTGGTGGCGGCTGACGCTGAGCAAGCAGATGGTCGTGGCGCTGATCTTCGGCGCGATCTTCGGGTGGCTTTTCCCGCACGTCGCCCAGCAAGCCGCGCTCCTGCGCGACATCTTTCTGCATCTGATCCAGATGATGATCGCGCCGCTGATCTTCGCTAGCATCGTGCAGGGGATTGCCGGAGGCGGTGAGCTGAAGCAGGTTGGCAAGATCGGCCTCAAGGCCATCGTCTATTTCGAGATCCTCACCGCGCTGGCGCTGCTTGTTGGCCTGACGGTGGTCAACCTCGCGCATCCCGGCGCGGGCGTGCAGCTCAGCGGCGATACCAGCCGGCTGGCCGCCATGGCCACCGCCCGGCCGATGGACGTGCCGGAAACCATCCTACACATTTTCCCCACCAGCGTGATCGACGCCATGGCGCGCGGCGACGTGCTGCAGATCGTCGCCTTCTCGCTCGTCTTCGCCATGGCGGTCAGCCTCGCGGGCGAGGAAGGCAAGCCGATGCTGGCCTGGTGCGACAGCCTGCGGCTGGTCATGTTCAAGTTCGCCGGCGTGATCATGAAGTTCGCGCCCATCGGTGTCGCCGCGGCTGTGGCGGTGACCGTGAGCGGGCCGCAGGGCCTCGGCGCTCTCGTCTCGCTGGGCAAGCTGCTGCTCACGCTCTACGCCGCGCTGCTGATTTTCATCGTGGTCGTTCTCGGCGCAGTCATCGCGTTGGTGCGCATCCCGCTGCTGCCGTTCGTCCGCGCCGTGCGCAACCCGTTCACGCTCGCGTTCGCCACGGCCAACAGCGAGGCCGCGTTGCCCGACGCCTTCGCGAAGATGGAACGCTTCGGCGTGCCGCGCGGCATCGTCGGCTTCGTCCTGCCCATGGGTTACTCGTTCAACCTCGATGGCACCACGCTTTATCTCGCCGTCGCCTCGGTCTTCATCGCGCAAGCGGCGGAAAGCGCCGGCGCGCCGCATTTCGGCCCCGGCCAGCAACTCGGCATGATGTTGATGCTCATGCTCACTTCCAAGGGCGTCGCCGCCGTGCCGCGCGCCTCGCTCGTGGTCCTGATCGCCGCGCTGCAAACCTATCATTTGCCGCTGGCCGGCGCGGCCATGATCCTCGGCGTGGACGCCTTCATGGACATGGCACGCACCTCGGTCAACGTGCTGGGCAACTGCCTGGCGAGCGTGGTCGTCGCCCGCTGGCAGGGCGAATTTGACGAGGAGAAAGCGCGCCACGAGTTTGGGACAGCGCCGTCATAACGCCGGCGTCCTCTCGGGTCGTTTACTCTGTGGTGTCAGCCTTCGCCGGGATCAGCAGCGCTGGATTCCCGACCCAAAGCGCAAAGTAGGGACGCGGGCTGTCGCGTTGCTTGAGCAAAATGAGAAAGGGCTTGTCGAAGACGAGCGAATGGCGAGGCATGGCGACGGACATCCTCATCACGATGACGGCTTCCGACTTGAGCACGGCACCCTTTTCATTGAGCTGGAAGCGGACGAGTTGTTCGGCGTCGCTGATGACGAGATTCGATTTCACCTTTGCGAGGGGGCCGGGCTGAAAGACACGACCCTCCAGCTCGGAAAAATGTCGGCGCAGATCGAAGTTGAGCTTGGGCACCGCCAGCGAATCGGAGCTGGACGCTGACTCGAGTGGGTGAGCCGTCATGCGACCGAGCACGGCCTGGACGGTCGCCTCGAGCGTGTCGCCCGGCGCGACCTTGGCAAGGATGAGTTGGTCTGCGGTCGATCGCGTCTGAATGGAGAGGACGAAATCGTCCGGGCTGCGGTAATCGAAAATCTGCACCTGCCGCGTCAATTCGTCCGTGGGCTCGCTGGGGAAGCCAAAACTTTTGACCGGCCGGCCGTCGAACTTCATCGAGCCGTCGGTAAACGGTTCCGCGAACGCCAGATTCTTGTAGAGATAGGCGTAGGCAACAAAGTCGTCGGGCCCGGGATGCACAGGAACGGGCGGAATCAATTCCGGCGAAGCGGCGCCGCCAAAGGTCTTTTCCAGTGCCGCGCGGATTTTAGCCTCCACCTGATTGGACTCGAAATCGGCCAGGGCGATATAGCTGGACGGATCGAGATCCGCCTTGTTGAAAGCGGATCGGTTGAGCAGATCGACCGCGGGCGATGAAGGCGCAAAAAGCGGCTTCTCGCCCACCAGGCGAACAAGCTCGTTCCAGGCGAGCTGAAACGTGCCGCACCAGAGGACATTCTTGGTCGGGTCGAGAGGCAGGGCGGGGCTGACCACCAGCTGCGTGTCGGTGAGTTTGCTGGCGTCCGCCTTGAAGAGGCCGTCCTTCGTGAAGGAGTCGTCGTGGGTAGGGGCCGCGTGCGCCAACCAGGGGAGGCCAAACGAGGCAAGCAAAAGCAACGCCCGAGTCATGCGACAAGGATGGACACGGCAAACGCGAAGCACAATCGCGCGAACGTCGGTCTGATCCGCGGGCTCGTACGCTCAGCGCGTGTCAGCGGATCTCCAGCTGTTCCTCGAACTTCGTCAGGTTCTTCACGCCCTTCGCGCCAACGACGACGACATCCTCGATCCGCACGCCACCGACCCCCGGATAGTAGAGTCCCGGCTCGACCGTGATGCTCAGCCCGGCGAAAAGCTTCCCCGCGGCGAACCGCGGCGTCTCGTGTAGGTCGAGCCCCAGCCCGTGGCCCACGCCGTGGAACATGCCGACCCAGCGGCCGTCGCGCTGCTCGGTGGGAAAGCCGTCGTGCTTGAAGCGTTCGATCAGCTCCTTCTGCAGCGCGGGACCGTCCGCGCCGGCGCGCATCTTCGACATCACCCAGCGCTTGCCCTGCTGCACCGTGGCGTACTGCCGACGCAACGCCTCCGAGGCGCGGCCCTTCACCACTGTGCGCGTCAGGTCGCCGTAATAAAAATTGCGCGCGTGGCGGGGAAAGATGTCGAGCACGATGGCCTCATTGGCGCGCAGCGGACCGTGGCCCCGTTCGTGCGGATCGCAGCCCTGCTCGCCGCCCGCCACGATGGTGTTGGCAGGCGAGCCTCCAGCGTGCAGCACGGCCGAATCCATCTCCGCCCGCAGCCGCTCGGAGGTGAGGGTAGCCCGCTGCCAGACCAGCGCGCCACGCCGATTGGGGCGGCTCGCGCGCAGCACGTCGATGCCGCGGCGCAGGCCCGCTTCCGCCACGCTCAGGGCATCGGTCAGCGCCGCCACCTCGTCCTTCGTCTTGCGCTGGCGCTCGGGGAAGAATGGCTCGCGCGAGACCTTCACCCGCAGCTTTTCCGCGCGCGCCTGCTCTAGCAGCCCGGCCGAAAATTGTTCCGGCACGAGGAAAGACCGGGTGCGGCAGGCCTGCGCCACGCCGGCGATCAGCGCGGCGGGCGAACTCTTGCGGCCCTGGGGCAAAAACTCCGTCAATGCGTGGACGCGGCCTTGCGCCACTGGCCGGGCGCGGTCGATCTCCAACGGCGAAAGCGCGAGGTGCCGCCGGCCCCGCACCTCCCACCAAAGAAACGGATCGTCGGCATAAAAGCGCGTGGCGTAGAGCAGGTCGGCATCGTGCCCGCTCGCCGCGTACATGAGCCGCACCGGTTTCATGCCGGGACGTTGCCGCAAGTTTTGCATCGTGTCGCCACGATTTTCTGGCGAGATGAAGGCATGTCGATTGCCACGCGCACGGGAGACGGTGGAACCACCGGCCTGCTCTACGGCCGGCGCGTGGCCAAGACCGATCCCCGCGTGGAGGCATGCGGCGCGGTGGACGAATTGAACGCGGCGCTCGGTCTCGCGCGTGCGCAAGTCGTGCCCCCACGCGTCGGCGAAGAGTTGCTCGCCTTCCAGAAACAGCTCGTAGCGTTGATGGGCGAACTGGCCGTCGCGCCCGAGGACCTGCCGCGTTACCGCGCGGACAAGCTGCCCAAGCTGGAGGAGATCGCGCTGGCGCATCTCGACGGTCTCGTCGCGCGCCTGGAAGGCGAGAAGATCAGCTTCGAGGGCTGGGCCACGCCCGGTGCGAACCTGCCCGCGGCCGCGCTCGATGTCGCCCGCACTGTCTGCCGCCGCGCGGAACGCCGTGTGATCGAGCTGGGCAGCGCGGAAAACAGCCTTCCCGTGCGCTACCTAAACCGGCTCTCCGACGTCCTCTGGCTCCTCGCCCGCTATTGCGAAAGCCCGGAGTAGATCGGGCTCAAGATAACAGGTAGCCGGCGCTCGCCGAGCGCCGGTCAGTTGCGGACGCGTATTCTACTCGGATCGGCGCTCCGAGGGCGCCGGCTATCTGTTGTCTCGGCCCATGCCCGGCCCGCTGGCGTGATGCTCGACCGTCGTTCCAACATCGGATCAATCCCAGCTAAAATGAAAGTCCGGTACTGGAGGTTCTACAGGGCAACCCCCCCGCCACACTAATAAATCGCCGCGCGGCGCAGGTTCGCGCGGTACGGCCGCACGTCGATGAAATCCATGCCGGCATTCCGCGCGGCTTGGAACCCAGGCTCGGCGTCCTCGAAGACGAGACAGCGCCCGGGCGCAAGGCCGAGCTTGTCCGCAGCCTTGAGGAAGAGATCGGGCTTCGGCTTGCCGTGGCTGACCTGGTCGGAGCCGACCAGATGCTTGATGTATTCGGTCGGTCCCACTTCCAGGCCGATGAAGCGGAGCGTGTCGCGCACGATATAGGTCAGGCCGCCCGAGGCCACCGCCGCCTTCGCCTCCTTGCCGAGGGAATGCAGCGCCGCCATCGTCTCCGGCACCGGGCCGATGAGATGCAGGAGCGTGAGAAAATGCTCCTCCTTTTCCTGCGCCGTCTTCTCCGGGTCGAGCGTCCAGCCAAAATCGTGGTTCAACTTCGCCACGATCTCGCGCGCCGGCATGCCGCCAAAATGATAAAAAAGCTCCTCCGTGAACTCGAAGGAAGGCCGGCCCAGCTTGTCCGTCAGCGACTCCGTCCAGGCGCGGTAATGGATCGGCATCGAGTCGGCCAGCGTGCCATCGCAGTCGAAGATGAAGCCATCGTAGCCGGTGCGGTCGAAGGGGATCGTTTGGAGCGGGGCGGTCATGGGCGAAAAATCTGCGGCCCGAGCATGACCATGATGAAGTGGCCGAGTACATCAATTTCCAGGATGGCCGCCCGGCGGTCCTCCAAGGCCACCTTGCCGAAAGGCGGCGTCTCCTCGCGCGTCACACCGCTTTCCACCGCCAGGACCAGCCGGCGGTCGTTGAGCATGGCGACAAACTCGTCGCGCTCCGCCGTGGTCATCTCCATCACCCACGGCTCCTCCGCCAGCTCGAAGTCGCGCAGCCACGATTCGGCCAGGGCCCGCCGTTCGCTGCGCAGCTCGGCCCGCGATTCGGCCAGCACCTCGCGCGATTCGCCGGAGGACTTGTCCTCGATCTTCGCCGAAATTCCGTTCTGCCAAAAGGCGCGCAGGCCGGGTGAGACCTCGTTGATGTCCTCGCGATAATGTTTCGCCAGCCGCGCCAGCACGTTCATGAGAAACGCCGCCTCCGGCTCGGAGAAGGTGAGCCGCCAGCGCGCCTCGTCCATCGGTTCGCAGGTCATGGGATCGCGCCGGCCGTTCAGGCCGCCTCCTCCATTGTCGTGTTCAGCCCGAAGGCGCGCAGGCGGTGGACGATCATTTCCGATTTCTCCCGCGTCTCGCGCGCGACCACGCTCTTGCCGTTTTGGTGCACCTCCCACATGTGGCGCGAGGCGTCCTGCTCGTTCATCTTCAGCACGGCTTTGAAAACATAGACGACGTAATCCATGAGGTTGATCGGGTCGTTCCAGACAATGACCGACCAGCCGCGCGCGAACGCCTCCTTCAGCTTCTCCTCGACGTCCACGTCGGGACTCGCCTCGGTCTGCGCCTTCACCGGGCCGCGCTGGATCATCATCGTGGTGTCAATACCTCGGGACGTTCGGGTCGATGTCCTCGCTCCACGCATCGATGCCGCCGGCCACATTCTTGATCTTTCGGAAGCCGGCATCATGGAGCAGCTTCCACGCCCTGCCGCTGCGCGCGCCGTCCTTGCAATAGAGCCAGATTTCGCGCGCGCTATCGAGCTCGTGCATGCGTCCGCTGAAATCCTGCAGCGAAATCAGCTTCGACTGCGGAATCTGCGCGATCTTCGCCTCGAACGGCTCGCGGATGTCGAGCAGGTCGATCTCGGCGGGAATCCGCCCCGAGTCGAGCGCCTCCTTCACGTCTTCCACGTCGATCTCCTCGATGAACGTCGCCTTCTTCTGCGCCGGCGCCTCGCCGCAGAAGAACTGGTAGTCGATCAGCTCCGTCACGGTCGGGGCGGGACCGCACAGCGGACACTTGGGATCCTTGCGCAGCTTGAGTTCCTTGAACTTCATCTTCAGCGCGTCAAATAGGAGTAGCCGACCGATGAGCGGATCGCCCTGGCCGATGATGAGCTTCACCGCCTCCGTCGCCTGGATGGTGCCGATCACGCCCGGCAGCACGCCGAGCACGCCGCCTTCCGCGCAGCTGGGCACGGAGCCGGCCTCGGGCGGCTCGGGAAAGAGGCAGCGATAACACGGTCCCTGCGAGGCCCAGAAAACGGTCGCCTGCCCCTCGAAGCGGAAGATCGAGCCGTAAACGTTCGGCTTGTCGAGCAGCGCGCAGGCGTCGTTGACCAGGTAGCGCGTGGGGAAGTTGTCCGTGCCGTCGATCACCACGTCGTAATCGCGCAGCAGGTCCAGCGCGTTGTCGGACCGCAGCGAGGTGTCGTAGGTCTTGATCTCGATGAGCGGATTGATCTCCTTCATCATCTCGACCGCCGACTGCGTCTTGAGTTTCCCGACGTTGTTCGTCTTGTGGATGAT
>CAZZYY010000055.1:0-15213 GCA_964658475.1 uncultured Candidatus Methylacidiphilales bacterium
GCCAAGCGCTCGCAACCACAACCCGTGCACGAGCGAGGGCCGGAAGGCGCTGCGGTAAAGCCAGTAGAGCTTGAGGTCGATGAGCGGGCCGGCGACGAGGAAGGCGAGCTTGGCCGGCAGGGAGAACGGCGTGAAGGCCGCGATGATGAAGGCGTCCGTCGTGCTGCAGAGGCAGAGGAGCTGGGCCAGGACGATGCCGGCGAGGGGACCGAGCACCAGGTTTTGCCCGAGCGGCGCAATGAGGCTGCGGTTGAAGCCGGTGGAGAAGAGTGCCGCCGCCGCCGCGCCAATAATGAGGAAGAGCAGCACGCCGGTGAAATCGCGGATCACGGCACCGGTGAATTGCTGCAGGCCGCCCCAGGATGCGCCAGGGCGCGGGGTGAGCACGAGGGTGGGGTTGGGCGTCTGCTCCGACCGCCTGGCGCCGCCCGTTAGGAAATCGGCGCGCAGCATTTGATCTGGCCGCAGGCGCGCGAACCAGAAGCCGAGGAAGATCAGCACGATAGCGCTGAAACCCACGCGGAGCATGACCATCAGCCACGGGTCCTGGTTTCGGAACGCGAGCCACGTGCTGAACATCGCGAGGGGATTCAGCGCCGGCGCGGCCAGCATGTAGGTGAGCGCCACGGCGGGCGGCACGCCCTTGCGGATGAGCCGCTGGACGATGGGCATCGCCCCGCACTCGCAGAGCGGAAAGAGGATGCCCGCGCCCAGAGCGGCGAAAACGCCCTTGGCCTTGGATTGCGGCAGCCAGTCTTTCACCAGCCCGGCAGGCAGGAAGACGTCGACGAGGCCGGAAACGATGGCGCCGAGCAAGAGGAACGGCGCGCCTTCCAGAACGATGGCGAAGAAGGAAAGCGCGACGTCGGGCCAGGAGATGCCCAGCGCGGACGAGCCCTGGGTTGGAAGATCGAAAGCGGCGAAGATCACCGAAGCTACTTAAACGGCGGACGGGCGGGATTGTCGAGGCGCGGGATGAGTCGGGCAGTGGCGCTGGAGAAGGATTTCATCTCCGTCACGCGGCGATGCTTTTGCTTTCCAGCAGGGCGGGGTCATGCCAAAAAAGCAGGCGGTTCCCGCCCGCTCGCGCCCTCTGACGAGGGGCGGCCTTCCCGCTTCTTCCTCATGTCGCACCTGCGAAGATTGTCGTGCTACGGCGCCGTGCTGCTTTTTTTCGGCGTCTATTATTTCTGGCAGTGCGCGCGCGATGACGATCCCTGCCGCATCTGGAACATCTTTGCCAATGCGCCGGACCGCCTGGGCGCCTATGGCGACCTGACCAACGGGTTCCTGCGCGGGACGCTTTCGATCCCGCTGGTGCCCGATCCGCGGCTGGCGAAGGTGAAGAACCCGTACGATCCATCGATTCGCGGGCCTGAGATTCCGTTTGCGTGGGATTACGCCTATTATCATGGAAAATACTACGTCTATTTCGGCGCCGCACCGGTGATCCTGATCGACCTGCCGTGGCATTTCTTCTTCGGCTATGTGCCTTCGCAGCACGTGACGGTGTACCTCCTGGCCATGGCGAACCTGGTCGTCTTCGCGGTGCTGCTGCACATGCTGGGCGTTTACTTTTTTCCACGGGTGCCGGTGAGCTTCCAGTGCCTGCTTCTTGTCTTTTATGGGTTTGGAAATCTGCTGCCTTTCTTGCTCAGCCGGACCGCGATGTACGAGACGGCGATCAGCGGCGGCGCGCTCTTCGCGCTGCTGTTTTTCGTATTGATCCTTTTCTGCATCTGCCACGAGAACCGGCGCATTCTCGGGCTCGCGCTGGCCAGTTGCGCGGCGGGGCTGGCGGTGGGCTGCCGGCCCACCACGGTGATTCTCTTCGGTTTCCTGGCCTTCTTCTGGGCGTGGCGGCACGGGCGGCGGCCATTCACCGCGGCGGCGGGGAAGGAGTTCGTGGCCATCGCCATCCCGGCCGCGCTCTCGTTCGCCGCGCTCTTCACCTACAACTACGAGCGCTTTGGAAGCATCTTCCAATTCGGCAACAAGTATCTTCTGAATTGGGGCGACGTCTGGTTCAAGCCCAACTTCGAGCTGCGGAACATCCCGGATTCGCTCTGGTCCTACTTCATCCAGCCCTGGCACACCACGGTGGAGTTTCCCTGCGTGGGGCTGGGTTGTGACCTGCGGATCCCCGGCATCTTTCTGCCCGAGCGGGAGCGGGAACCGACCTCCGGCGTGTTCCTGGCCTGCCCGCTGGCGCTCACGGCGGGGGCGTGGTGGTGGTATGTCCGCCGGATGGCGTGGCCCGAGCGTGGGGCGGCGCAGCTCTTTGGCGGGATGGTTTCCGCCTGGGCCGTTTGCTACGCGCTGTTCATCTCGGCTTTCTTCTTTCTGACCTGCCGCTATCAGATCGAGTTGCAAATGCCGGTGCTGCTCCTGACCGCGCTGACGCTGCTGGCCCGGCGCAATGAAGGCCCGTTCCGGACCTGGGAATGGGTCTGCTTCATTCTTCTCTTCCAGGTGAGCTGCTATATCGGGTTCGCTTTTGGGCTGATCGGGGCCAACGATTTCCTGCACCATTACCTCCACCCTGGCTCGTAGCCTGCGCGCTTCATGAACGTCTTCATCACCGGCCTCGCAGGCTTCCTCGGCAGCCGCATAGCGGAGGATTTGATCGGCCACGGGCATCGCGTTTCCGGCTGCGACAGCCTGATTGGCGGGTATCTCGACAACGTGCCGCAGGAGGCCGAGTTCTCGCAGGTCGACTGCACCTACCTGAACGCGATGAAGAAACTCACCGCCGGGCATGACGTGGTCATCCACGCCGCCTGCACGGCGTACGAGGGGCTGAGCGTGTTCTCGCCCCATTTTGTGACGCAGAATACGTTTCAGATTTCGTCCACCGTCTTCAGCGCCTGCGCGGCCAACCGGATCAAGCGGGTGATCAATTGCTCGAGCATGGCGCGCTATGGGCGGCAGGACCGGCTGCCGTTCACGGAGGACATGACGCCCCTGCCGGTCGATCCCTACGGCGTTTCCAAGATGGCGGCGGAAAAGGTGCTGGCCATCCTGGCCGAGGTGCACGGGTTCGAGTGGGTGAACCTCGTCCCGCACAACATCGTGGGCGCGCACCAAAAGTACGACGATCCCTATCGCAACGTGGCGGCGATCATGATCAACCTGATGCTTTCGGGCAAACAGCCGTTCATCTACGGCGACGGGCAGCAGAAGCGCTGCTTTACCGACGTGCGCGATATCCTACCGCTTTTCTCGCGCTGCCTGGACGCGGCAAACGTCGTGGGCGAGACGATCAACATCGGGCCGGACGAGGAGTTCATCACCATTCTGGAGCTGGCTGAGCTGATCGCGGACGTATTGAATTTTCCAAAGCTCGATCCCGTCTTCGTCGATCCGCGGCCGCAGGAGGTCAAGCACGCGGCGTGCAGCGCGGAGAAATCGCGCCGTCTGCTCGGCTATCAGACCAAGTACCGGCTGCGCGACAGCATCCGCGACATGGCCGGCTGGATCGAAAAACGGGGCGTGCGCAAGTTTCGCTATCATCTCGACCTCGAAATTCTTAACGCCAAAACGCCCAGGACATGGACGCACCGGATGTTCTGCTAGGGCGCCGACTGGTCGTCGTCATCCCGGCGTACCGCGCCCGTGAGACCTTGCCCGGCGTGCTGGCGCGTATTCCGGCCGCGATTCACCAGCAGGTGGTGCGCATCCTCGTGGTGGAGGACGGCGGCGCGGACATTCCACGCTCCGCCACGCCCGAGTTGCTCCAACGTTATCCGAAAATCGAGGTGCTGCTGCACGAGCACAACAAGGGTTACGGCGCGGCCCAAAAGACCGGTTATCGCCGCGCGCTGGAGCTGGAGGCGGACGTCGCAGCGCTGCTGCACGCGGATGGCCAGTATGCGCCGGAAAAGCTGCCGGAGCTTTGCGCGCCCCTCGTGCGCGACGAGGCCGATATCGTGCTCGGTTCGCGGATGAAAAGCTACCGCTCCGCCTTGCGCGGCGGAATGCCGGTCTACAAGTTCATCGCCAACGTGGGACTGACCTGGCTGGAGAATCGCGTCTATGGACTGAACCTCTCCGAGTACCACAGCGGTTACATGCTCTATAGTGGGCGCGCGTTGCGGACGATTCCGTTCGAGCGACTGAGCGACACGTTCCATTTCGACGGCGAGATGCTGCTGGTCGGGTCGAAGCGGGGGCTGAAGGTGGCCGACCTGCCCATCCCGACTCACTACGGCGACGAGGAATCGCACCTGAAGCCGATTGCCTACGGGTTTGAGGTGCTCGGCGTGATTCTGCGCTATCTGCGCGGGAAATACGACTAAACCGGGCCGGCTGCGTGACGGGAAAGCTAGACCTTGTCCCTGGCGCCGGGACTGTGCGTCCAGTCGAAGGCCTTTTTCTTCAGCGCATAGAGGTAGCCGACGAAGAGGATGCCGATGAAGGAGAACATGCCGAAGAAGATCGTGGCGGCGTGAGGGCCGTGCAGCATCTCGCGGTAGATGACGGCCCACGGGTACATGAAGACCACCTCGATGTCGAAGAGGATGAAGAGCATCGCGACGAGGTAGAACTTGACCGAGAACCGCGAGTGGGTCGGGCCGATCGGGTCCTTGCCGCACTCGTAGGGCTGGTCCTTGGCGTGGGTGCGGCGTCCGCGTTTGCCGATCAGGACGGAGAGCGCCAGCGTGGAGGAGGCGAAGAGAATGCCCGCGACGACCTGCAGGAAAACCGGGACGTAATCCTCGGGCATCCGGCGATGCTCGCAGACTATCAGGGGTTGTTCAAGAGAGGACTGGTCGGGGTCTTCAGGTCCGGTTGATCCCGGCGCCCGCCTGGCGCGCGCTGGTTCCCGATGCCGTCCATGGTTACCAGCGTGGTCTTCACGTAGAGCTTGGGAACCTCGAAGTCGCTCACCCGGCCCTCGCGTTGCTTGAACCCGATGAGCGTCATCTGGTTGAACTCCATGGCGGATCCCCAGGAGAGCTGGACCGGAGTGACGCCCGCCTTCTTCAGCGCGTCCCACGCCACGAAGACGAGAGGCGGGAAAAGCGTGCGCACGGGCACGATGGCCATCGGTTCGTTCATCTGCTTCAGAGTGGCCAGCGCCTGCTCCACCTCGGGAACCGGCCGGGACGAGCACCAGGCGTCGATCTTTTCCCCGGCAACGGTTTCGCCGATCCAGTGGACGCAATCGATGTCCGCAATGCTCTTGCGATCGGTCTCCGTATGCCAGACATAGCCCGAGTTGTCGGTGCCGTCGCTGGCGGGGTCGGTGGTGGGCGCAGGGGCCGCAGGGGCATTGGTGGCTGCGGGCGCGATAGCATTTTCCTCAAGCAGCTCGGGTCCCATGTCGCGGAGGCGGGCGGCGTAACGGGGCGTATTCTCGACCGCATCGCGGACCTCCGGCCAGGTAAATTCCCAGTAGGTGTAGTTGGTGTGTTCGAGACCTGTGTAGTGCTCCGAGGAGGGATCGTAGAGCACGCTCAGTCGGTCGTCGGGAGAATCGACGCGCACCAAACCGGGCGCGGAGACCACGCTGATCTGCCGCTTGTCGCCGTCGCTGATGACCTTGAAGGTCACTACGTCCACGAAGGCAGGCGCCGCCACGCGGGCCGTCGCCTGCCCGTCCGCGGCGTGGCCGAAGGCGGGGAAGAGAAGAAGAAAAAGAAGGAAAAGGCGGAGCTTCATGAACCTTGATCAAAGATGGGCGGGCTCGCGTTGTCGAGAATGGGACGCGGCGGGCGTAAAGGCGGGCCTTTCCCTTGGCGGCTATTTCAGTAATTTGGTCATTCCATTCCTCCCGTCCAACCAGACTCATGAAGTTTATTTTTCTAGGCGACGTCGTCGGCGAACCCGGCCGCGATACGATTCGGGCCGCCATCCCGCTTTTGCGCGAGCAATACGCGCCCGATTTTTTCGTGGTCAACGGCGAGAACGCCGCGGGCGGCAACGGCATCACCCCCAAGCTGGCGATCGAGCTCATGCGCGCCGGCGCGGACGTGGTCACGCTGGGCGATCACGCGTGGGACCAGCGCGACATCCTGCCTTACTTCGCCACGGAGCCGCGACTGGTGCGCCCGGCCAATTTTCCCGCCGGCACGCCCGGCGCGGGCTCGGTCGTCGTGAGCGGCAACGGGCACAAGCTGGGCGTGTTGAATCTGCTCGGGCGCACCTTCATGGGCCCGCAGGTGGACAATCCCTTTCTCATGCTGGAGGCCGAGGTCGCCAAGCTGAAGGCGGAGGGCGCCGAGTGCATCCTGATCGATTTCCACGCCGAGGCGACGTCGGAAAAAATCGCGTTTGGCCGCGCGGCCGACGGCCTGGCCACGCTGGTGGTCGGCACCCACACCCACGTGCAGACGGCCGACGACCGCATCCTGCCCGGCGGCACGGCCTACCTGACCGACGCCGGTTTTTCCGGCCCGCACGAATCGGTGATCGGACGCGACATTCCGAGCGTGCTGCAGAAATACCGCACGCTCCTGCCGAATAAATTCTATATCGCCCGGGAGGGTCTGCAGGCCGACGGCGTGTTCGTCGAGGCCGACCCGGCCACGGGCAAGGCGCTGCGGATCGAGCGCATCCAGCAAAAGATCGAGGCGGCATGAAGCGCAAGGCGGAGCCGGCAGGCGAGCTTGGGCTGGCGGTGGAACAGCCGGGTGACTCGATGCGGACGCCGATCACGGTCAGCGCGCTGACCTCCGCCATCCGCGATGTGCTGGAGGAGGGTCTGGGCGAGGTGTGGGTCGCGGGCGAAATCTCGAACTTCCGTTCGCCCGGTTCCGGTCACCTCTACTTCACGCTGAAGGACGCGACAGCCACGCTTTCCGCCGTGATGTTCCGCCAAGAAGCGGCCCGCGCCGGCTTTGCGCTGCGCGATGGGCAGGCGGTGCTCGCGCGTGGAGCGATCACGGTGTACGAGGCGCGCGGCCAATATCAGCTGCAGGTGGCCGAAATCCAGCAGCGCGGGCAGGGGACGCTGCAGCAGCGCTTCGAGGAGTTGAAGCGCCGGTTGCAAACGGAGGGCCTCTTCGCGCTCGAGCGCAAACGCGAGCTGCCCGTCTTTCCGGAACGGGTGGGCATCGTCACCTCGCTGCAGGGCGCGGTGCTCCAGGACATGCTGCGCATCCTGGCGCGGCGTGCGCCGGGCGTGCGTCTCTTTGTCCGGGGCGTGCGGGTGCAGGGCATCGGCGCGGAGCACGAGATCGCGGAAGCGGTCCGCGCGTTTTCCCGCGAGAACGCCGTGGAGGTGCTGGTCGTGGCGCGGGGCGGCGGCAGCCTGGAGGACCTGTGGTGCTTTAATGAGGAAGTCGTTGCCCGTGCCTTGGCGGCGGCGCCCATGCCGACCATCTCGGCGGTGGGTCACGAGACCGATTTTACCATCGCCGATTTTGTTGCCGACCTGCGCGCGCCGACGCCTTCCGCGGCGGCCGAGTTGCTGACGCGCGACTGGGCGGACTGGCGCGAGACGGTGGCGGTGCTCCAGCGGCGGATGGAACGCCATGTCCGGCAAAAGCTGGGCGAAGGGCGGCGGCACCTGAGCAGCCTGGCGGGCAGTTACGCCCTGCGCGAGCCGCGCCGCGTGGTGCGGGAACGGGCGCAGCGTCTTGACGATCTGCGCGCCCAGCTGGCGAGTTCGACGGCGCGGGCATTACGGGGACGCCGGGACTTGGTCCGGCTGCGCGAGACACAATTGCAGGCGCATCAGCCCGCGCGCGAGCTGGCGCGGCGGCGCGCGCAGGTCGACCACCTCGCGGCACGGCTGCGCTCGCTCGGGCCCCAGGCGACGCTGGATCGCGGCTACGCTCTGGTCCTGGATCGCGAGGGCCGCCCGATGCGGGAGGCCCGCGCGGAGCTGGTGGGCCAGCCCGTGCGCCTCGCGCTGAGCCGCGGCGGGCTGGCCGCCACGGTGGCCCAGGCCGATGCAGCCGCCAGCCTGGAAACGGTCCTGGCGGGCGCCGCCCTCGCCGCGCCCGAGGAGAAACCGCGCCCGGCTTCCGGCAGGAAAAAACGCGCGAAGGCGTCGTAGCGGCGTTAGAAACCGCAAGAAGGGCGATGTGAACCATTTGTGTCGCGGGGCACATTGCGCCGAGGAGTGCGACAGTCATGAACCGCCGCTAGAAGTGAGCAACCCAGTCGACGGCCATGGTCAAACCTGCTCTCATTTGCCCGATGAGCACCGTCTTCTCCAGGATCATCGCCCGTGAAATCCCGGCCCGGATTGTCTACGAGGATGACCAGTGCCTGGCCTTTCACGACGTCGCGCCGCAAGCGCCGGTGCATATCCTGGTGATTCCCAAGAAGGAAATCGCGCGGGTCGGCGCGGCCACAGCACCGGACGAAGCGCTGCTTGGCCATCTCATCTACGTCGCGCAAGCCCTGGCGAAGGAACAGGGGCTGCACGACACCGGCTTTCGCTTGGTCATCAATCACGGCCGCGACGGCGGCGAAAGCGTTCCACACCTGCACGTGCATCTCCTGGGCGGACGGGCGCTGAGCTGGCCTCCGGGTTAGTGCGGACCACGGTCTCAGAGCCAGCTCTGACGTTGCCGGGATCGGCTCGTTTCCAGCTGCTCAACGAGGTCCGCGCTCAGTCAGGTAGCCGGCGCTCTCCGAGCGCCGGTCCGAGTAGAACGCGTGTCCGCAACCGACCGGCGCACGGAGGGCGCTGGCTACCTGATTTCGTTCGGATTTCCTGTCGTTCTCACGTGCACCTAGCAAGATGAGGCAGCGACATGCCTTATCGTCGCCAGTCACATTGCGCCCAGAAGCCATGTTAGGTGAGGATCGGCATCGTTCCCATCGCCGGTGCGAATTCAGCGAGCCAAGCGCCTGTCTTTTCCAAAACGCAATTCCGCCGCCGGTGCGGCTCCGGCATCGAGCCGATGCCGGCTACCTCCCAAACTCCCAAACAATGCTATTTTATACAACATATATTGTGCGAAACGCCGACCCTCCAGCGAAAATCGGGCTGTCCCGAAGTTCGGTCAAACAATAAACCCCGCAATCCGGGCAATCCCCTAGGCCCTTGCGGTTGACTTCTCGCCGCCGGCGCCAGAGGCTTGCGCATGCTTCATATTATCTGGTCGATTGTCGTCGGTTTCATCGTTGGACTGATCGCGAATGCGATCATGGGTTATCACATGGGATTCCTCATGACGGTGGGGGTCGGTATCGGCGGGTCGATTGTCGGCGGCCTGATTGCGCGGATTTTCTCCAAGCCCAAGGACGGCGCGTTCTTTCATCCGGCCGGCTTCATCCTGTCGATCATCGGCGCGATCCTGCTGCTCTGGATCGTGGGCGCGATGAATCACACGGCCTAGGCGCCGCCTGGTTGACTCGCCGGGCGCGCGTGGCACGATGGCCGCGTGAATCGCCCGGCGTCGCTCACGCTTTTTTGCGGCGTGGTCCTCGCCGCCATTCTGCTGGGCGGATGGCTGCGGACCGCCTACGCGCCCGAGTGGCGCCCCACACCCACGCCGCTTGGCCTGCGTCCCTGGGTGGCTGAGGCGGATTGCTATTCGCAGCTCGCGCGCGTGCAGCGCATCCTCCACGGGCAGGGGCTGGTGCAGAATCATTTCACGGTCGAGAACTGGCCCGAGGGCCTCACGCCCAGCACCACCGCCCCATTCGATTACGTTATTCTCGCGCTGTGGGCTCCCCTCGCCCTGATCACCCATTATCCGCTCGACTGGGCCGGCGCGATTGTCTCGCCCGTACTGACACTTGCGCTGGCGGCATTTTGGATGGCGTTCCGTTCGCGCTCGTTTGAGAAGGCGGGCCGCGTGGCGCTGGTTATTGGCCTCGCGTTCATTCCCGGGCTGGTCTGGGCGACCGCGTTTGGCCGGCCGCGCCATCAATCGCTCATTGTCGCGCTGCTCGCCCTCGCCCTGACCGCCGAGTATGAGCGCTGGGAAAAGGACGACCCGCGCGCCTGGTCCATCGCCGCCGGAATCGTCTGGGGCCTTGTCTGCTGGACGTCACTCTATGAGCCGCTGCTCGTCGTGCTGCTGCTCGTGGGCTTCAATCTCGCCGTGCGCCGGCGGGAACAGGCCGGCTTCGCCATCAGCTTCGGTGTCGTCATGCTGCTGGCCCTCACGGTCGAGGGCGTTCATGTCTACGTGCCGCCGCCGGAAGTCCGGCCCGTTCTGGCCAATTGGCTGCAGTTCATTGCCGAGATGCGCGCCATGCCGCTGCCGCAATTCCTCGATTCCCTGACGTTTTCCGCGGCATTTGCGGCCCAGGCTTTTTCGCCGTGGGAGATCGGCAGCTTCCTCATGCTCCTGGCTCTTCCGGTCACAGCGGTCTGGCTGTGGCGGCAGCGGAACTTGGCCGACCGGTTCGTTCTTGTGCTCACGCTCGTCCTGGCCGCTTGCGCTCTGTACGAGCAGCGCTGGCTGCCCTACGCCATGCTGGCCGAGCTTTTTTGCCTGGCGCGCTTTTGTCAGCTGATGAAAAACGGCTGGGCACGCGCGGGGCTTGCCACGCTTTTCCTCGTGAACGTCGCGCACGCCAATTGGGTGCAGGTCCGGGGCGCGGCGCTGGTGCCTGCGAACCAGCCCTCACCCGAGCTGGCGCATCTCGCCCAGTCGATTGATGCGCCGGGCGGAATCCTCGCCCCGTGGTGGCTCTCGCCCGGCCTGCTTTATTTCTCCAGCCAGCCCATCGTCAGCGGCAGCTCGCACTGCGGCATCACCGGCATTGCGGCCAGCGCCGAGTTCTACACGTCCACTTCCTGGGACGACGCCATGGCCATCCTGCAGCGGCGCAAGGTGCGCTGGGTCGTGGCGTGGGACGAACCGACCTACGTCTATCCCCTCCTCGGCTCGTCGCAGGAAATCCTCGGCCTGCCGCCCAGCACGGAAAAGGAGCCGGGCAATGCGGAGTCGACCGTCGCACAGATGCTCGTTACCGACCACAACGTGCCGGGCGATCTGCTCCGCCTGCGCGCCGTTTCGCCGCACTTCAAGCTCTACGAAGTCGTCGGCGCGGTTTCAGCGGCGGCCAGCAGCTTCAGCTCCCCCGTCGCCGTGAGATAAAGCCCGCCCTCCACCGGCGCGCCCAGCAGCGCCTGCATCGCGTCGATGTAGGCCTGCACCTGACCGCGATAGATCGTCACCAGATTTTCCGCGTGGGTGCGATTCGTCTTCCAGTCGATCACGCGCCAGCGATTTTCCGCCGGCGTAAAAACGGCCAGGTCGATCACGCCTTCGACACAGCGCTCCCCCACCGGCCAAAGGAACGGCAGCTCGCGCTGAATGATCCGCCCCGGGCTGGCCAGCCAGCGCGCGAAATCCGACCCGCGCAGGATCTCCCACTCACGCTGCGAGCGCTCCGGCTGGGGCGAGCTCCGGATGGCCGCCCGAAGATGTTCATCCCACGCGGCAGGCGGCTGCGTCCACGGCAGCGTCTCCATCGTCTCGTGCCACCAGGTGCCGTAACGGATTGCCGGGTTGTCGGGCGCAGGCTCCTCGCGTTCCGAGGCGACCTCCGGCTCCGCTTCCGGCGGCGGACGGTGCGCCAGCGCATGCGGCGTGATGCGCTGCGGGATGGCCCGCGCCCGCGCTTGTGCCAGCTCGAAGTCGCCGGGCTCGAGGGCCGGATAAGGCGGGATGAGTTCCGGCGCCGCCTGGGGAGCCCGGGCCGGCACCGGTTGCGCCGCGATCTCCGCCGGCAAGGCCCGCCAGATTTCGCGTGCGGGATCCTCGTCGATCCGCAGCAGCTTCGCCGCGCAGTACGGGAACACCGGCTTGGCTCCCTCGAACACCGGCTCGTCGTCGACAAACACCAGCGTGTGCTTGGGCCGCGTGCAGGTGACGTACAGCAGACGCTGGAACTGCTGCCGCGCGCGCTGCTCCACCATCGCCTTGACGCCCGCTTCGTAATCCGCCGCGTCGCGGTAAATGGTCTCCAACCCGCCGTTCAGGATCACGCGCGGGTAGCTCGTCGGCTTGTCGCCGAAGCTGCGGAAGACAAACGGCACGATCACCGTCGGCCACTCGAGCCCCTTCGACTTGTGCCAGGTGTAGAGCTGCACCGCACCGTCGCGCACCTCCTCGCCTGCGGGCGAGACCTCGGTCAACGCCTCTCGCAGTTCGCGCGCAAGATCCGGTAAAGTCATGCCCTCCGCCGCAAGCCCGTCAATCCGCCCCAGAAGCTCGCCGAACTCGCGGTCGACCAAGTCCGCTGTCTCCTCGCCCAGCGAGACAACACGATCCCGCAGCCGCGTCCGCTCCATCAACCGGCGCACCGCGAGGTTGAGGGGCAATGCCGCACATCCCTCCAGGGCGCGCCGCAAAATGGCGAGCGCCTCGGCGACCTCGCCATCGCCGCGCTCATGCCGAACGGGACGATCGATCCGCAGCAGATCGCCATCCCCGCCGGTGAAGATCGCCATCGCCTCGTCCGCCACGCCAAAGACGTCCCGCAGCACGCCTGCGATCTCAAAGCCGTCCTCGGGATGCGCCGCGACCCAGACCAGCGCCGTCAGCCACGCCCGCGGCGTCGAGCCGGCCTGCGATTCGTCGCCCGAGTGCAGCTGCGTCTCCAGGTTCGCCGCGCGGAGGGCGTCTTCCATCACATGCAGCCAGTCGCGCCGCGGGCAGAGGATGGCCACGTCCTTCCAGTCCGCCGCGCCCAGGCCCGCGCAGCCCAGCCGCTTCATCCGCTCCGCCACGAACTGCGCCTCGTGCCGTGCCCGCTTTTCGGTGGTCATCTTCCCGTCGCCCACCGGCGGCACCGGGCAGGTCCAGCGGATCACCTGCCCGTCCTCCGCCCCGTGCCGGGGCTGCAGGGGCACGAACTTCGCCTGGCCGTCCGCCGCGTCGAGCAACGGATCGAAGACCCGGTTGACGAAATCGATGATCGCCCGGTCGCAGCGGAACGTGACGGTCAGCTCAACCGCCAGCCCGGTCGGCTGCTTCACCATGTCCACGTGCACCTGCTGGTACGCCCGCAGGTCGGACCGCGGCGCCCAGATCGCCTGCTGGAAATCACCCACGATGCAGAAGGTCTGGCCCGGCGCCTGGCCTGGCGTTTCAGGAAGCAGGCCCGCGACGCGCGCCAGCACCTCGAACTGGTTCCGGTCGGTGTCCTGCGCCTCGTCGAGCAGCACGCTCCAGCGCTCGCGCCGCAACTCCTCGCGCACCGCCTCGGTTCGCAGTGCCTCGAGCGCAAGCCGCACCTGATCGTCGTAAGTCATCACGCCTTCGCGCAGACGGAAAGCCGCAAAGTCATTCGCCACGCGCCGCCCAAACTCCAGCGCGCCCTGGCGCAGCCACTCGTTGAGCGGTGCGAAGGTCTCGCGCCAGAGCTCCGCAAACTCCGGCGGATTCTCGCAACACGTCGGCAAGGGAAGAAACCGGTCCCCGCTCGCCCAAGCCTCCGTCCAGCGCTTCAGCGCGTCCTGCCGCACGCCCACCGCCTTGCGCGTGCTGGGGTGCAGCGTCGCCGTTGGAAAAACCAGAAGGCGCTTAACGTCAGGCAGAACCATCGCCTCCATTGTTCCCTCGGTCCCGGGCGCAACCGTCCGCCCCAGGCCATAGAGTTCATCCACGGTAAAGAAATGAAACAGGTCGTGCATCGCCGGTTCCGCCGCCGGATCGCGCCGCGCGCCATGAATGAGAAAGCGCTCCCACAACTCGTCTTCCGAGCGCGGCAGCGTGAGCGCGCCCGGCAGCCCGAGGTAATGCCCGTAGCGGCTGAGCAACCGCACACAAAAGCTGTGGATCGTGCCGAAGAAGGTCTGCTGGAACGCGCGCTGCACGCCCAGCTTGAGCTGCGCCCCGCGTAACGCCACCCGCGCCCGCATCTGCATCTCCTGCGCCGCCGCGACCGAGAACGTGACCACGACCAGGCGCGGCAACAGCTCCACCGCGTCCGGCTGGCTCGCGATCTGGACGATGCGCTCGACCAGGCTCCGCGTCTTGCCCACCCCTGCCGGCGCGATCACGGAGATGTTCTTGTCGTGAATGCGGACGAATCGCTGCCGATGCTCCTCGTCCGCGAGCGGCACCACGATCGGCTGAGACTTCTTCTTCACGCCCCCTCCCCGCCATGCTCAAGCGCCCGCTTCGCCTGCAGCACCTCGCGCGGAATGAAGCGGGTCGTGATCGGGTATTCCGGCGCGAACCCGTGCTCGCGCTCCTCCGCCGGTGATTGTCCGAACACGCCGGTGCGATGAATCGCGTCGAGCGTGCGAAACGGCTCGTCCATCGCTTGCACCTTTTCGACGGCCAGCTGTGGCTTCAGTTCCGCACCCGGCGTCAGCACGCTCATCGTCACCGCCTCGGCGCCGAGTTCGCGCAGGCCCAGGCCATAGAGCGCGATCTGGAGCCCGCGTCCCTTCTGCAACCGACGCTCGCTCAAGCCGGCGTCGGAGCCGGTCTTGAAATCGATTACCCAGGCGCGGCAGTCCGTCAGTTCGCCCAGCTCCGCCGCGACCGATGCCGGCATCATCCCCGCCGTTTCGAGCAGGAGCAAATCGACCCGGCCCCGCACCTCGAAATCGGCGTGCACCGCCCCGGGCAACCGGACGTTCAGGCTGCGCGGCAGCTTGATCTCGGTGAGCGCTTTTCGCCCGGCGAGTTCCGGCCCGAGTCCCTGCGCCAGGCCACACGCCACCGCGCGCGCCTGTGCCCACATTTGCCGCCACCAGGGATAGAGATCGATGCCGGCATCCGCCGCCCGCCGCTGCGCCGCCTTCAGGTCCCGCTCGGCGGCGGCGCGCACGCGTTGCTCCAGGTCGCCCGCCTTCTCCGGCGAGCCGAGCGCTTCCGCCAGCCACCGATGCGTCCAGGTACCGAGCGAGAGCTTCCAGTTCAGGCTGCCTTCCGGCCAAGCCTCCACCCCCACGACATGCGACAGCCAGACGCCCGCGGGATGCTCCAGCGCGTTTTCCCACTCCTTGCACGGCAGTTGCACCGGCGCCGCCGGCGCCCGGGTGTAGGCGAATTCGTAACGGCCAAACGGCCGCTCCGCATCGCGTCGCGCCGCGTGGGCGAGATGCGCCGCCTGGATCGCTTGCGCCTCCACCGGTGGCGCGGGAAAAAGCGCCGCGTGTGCCGCGCCGCGCCGGGCGGTCTTTGCGGTCAGGTCGCGCATCATGGCGTCGTCGAGCACTTGTCCGGTCTTCACCTGCCAGGCGTGGCTGAAAAAGTCGGAAGGCAATACGTTGCGCCCGTTCTCCGCCGCGCGCGTCGCGAGGCAGATCGCCCTCCGCGTCAGGCGCAGCGCGCG
>CAZZYY010000056.1:0-7181 GCA_964658475.1 uncultured Candidatus Methylacidiphilales bacterium
AAAAGGCAGACGTGGGATCAGGCGGAAAAAGATTACGAAATCGCACTGCAATTGAAGCCCGACAATAATGGCGTCCGCTATGACATGGCCGACCTGAAATTCAAGCAGAAGCAATTCGATGCCGCCCGTCAGGCCTTCGTTCCGCTGCAGGACTACCAAGACCCTACCGTCAGCGACTTGATCAAGTATAAGATCTTTCTTTGTGATCTCTTTTCCGGACATGACCAGGTGGCCAGCAAGGAACTCAACGTTTTCAACCAAGCTGAAACAAACGGATCCTACTATTTCGGGAACGCCGCGTGGGACCTTGTGCACCAAAAGATCAGCGACGCCCGGAGCTGGCTGAATTCGGCCGGACGTATTTATTCGGAACGAAAAAAGTCGATCTATGAATCCTCTCTTAGAGACATGGGCTATCTTCCTCTTCCTCCCGATCCGGACGCCCAATAGGGCGAAGGCTGCCCGGCTCCTGTCGGCGAATGTTGTCCGCCCAAAAGCTTGCTCGATCCGCCTCTGCTTTTAGCATCGTACGCGTGACGGATCGCGCGCTTCTCCTGGGAGCCCTTGCCGTCATCGGCCTCTGCCTGGGGTTGCTTGCGTGGTTCGCCTGGCCCATCCACCGCTATCTTCTTCAAGTTTATGCCGTGGTCGTGCTTCTGCTCGCCTTGCGGGCGGCACCGCCGATTGCGCGCTATCTCGCCGGCACATCCGGCGCATATCGCGCCGTTTCCTACGTGCTCATCCTGGGTGTGGTCGCCGGCCACTTCACCCTGCAAAAGCGGACCTTTTATCCCTTCGTGGTCTGGGACATTTTCTGTGCCGTCAGCGAGCAGGAAACCGTTTTTTGCCGGGAGCTGATCGGCACCACTGCATCACAAAAGAAGGTCCGCCTCCTGGTGGAGCAACTCTACCCCTCCATCATACAGTTCGACCTGCCGCCGCACGATGAGCCGCAGCGACTCGACCTGCTTGTCGCCGCCATGGCAAAAACGTATAACTCCCTCCACCCCGCCGACCCGCTGCGCGAAGTCGACCTCATGCTCATGGCGGTGAAGCTCCACCCGCCCGCGGGCGAAAGCCGGCAACCTTCATGCGAGTTCCTGCAACGCTTCGATCTTTCCCCGGGCCCATCGAGCTGATTCATGCCCAGGCCGGAATGCCGCTGCTGCGGATTACGCGGCTTGGCATCTTTCTGCTCTGGATTGTCAAACTGCTGCTCGATCCCATTTGGCGCCTTGGCGATCTTCCACCCGAACTCGTCCAGCCCGTCGGCCTGCTTGCCTTTATTCCGCCTGGCGTATTTCCGTTCTTCTGGTCCGCCGCGGGACTTACCTTTCTCTGGATCGCCACTCTGCTCGTCCTCATCGCCGGCTTGGCCAACCGCGCTTTTTTCGTCGTCGCGACGGTCGCGGCCGTCTTGCTCACGCTCTACTCCAGCGTCATCCGCAGCTTCGGGCCGGCCGTTCATACCGACATCGTTTTGCTCCTCGCGACCTATGCGCTCGCCCTCTTTTCCTGGGTTGACGTTGCCGCTAGGAAGGCAGGTCGTCCCCCTGTTCCTTCGGCGCCTTTAATCACCATCGTCGCGCTGCTCGGGCTCACCTACTCGCTCGTCGGCCTCAATCGGGTCATCGCCGATTTTCCCGTCTTCACGGGCAGCTCGATGGAGATCTGGACCATCGATGCCAGCCTGCGCGGCTATTACTTCAACACAAACGTCGGCTGGCACCTGCCCGAATGGCCGCCCGTGGTTTTCTTCCTTCGGGCCGGCCTGCCGGTCATCACTTTCTTCGAGATCACCGCCCCGCTGGTGCTCATTTCTCCCTGGTATCGCCACGCTTTCATCCCGGTGATGCTCAGCTTCCACCTGCTCAGCCTCGTGCTCATGAACATCTTCTTCTTCGACGACATGCTCCTTTATCTGCTTCTTGTCGACTGGTCCAAAAAGTTCCCCGCCTGGCGCGTCGCCCGTCTAACTTGTGATTTCTAACCTCTCCTCTCCCCCCGACCCCGCATCCCGTCCCGCCGTTCCCACGCCGTGAGCCAGCGTGAGCAACACGTCGGTCTTGGCCAGCGCACCCAGCAGGCGACGATCCGTGGGGTTATCCAGCACCGGCAACCGCTCGCCGTCGTGGCGGGAAAAGACGTCCAATGATTCCTTAAGCGAGGCGTCGCCCGTGAGCACCGGCATGTCGTCGTGCATCAGGTCCAACGCGATGACCATCCGCGGCATGTCCTTTTCCTGCAGGAACGGCTTCAAGTCCTGCAGCGCGATCGCGCCCAGGAACCGCCGCTCGTGATCCACCACGTACAGATGCTTGAAAGTGTGCGAGGCCAGGACCCCCGCGATTTCCTCGAAGCCTGCCGTCTCTGCCACATGCACCGGGTCGCGCTTCATTAAATCGCGCACGTGCAGCAGGAACAGCGGCGTGTCCGCCTGATTAGGCGCCCCGAGCAGCTGCCGGCTGTAGACGGAGTCCCCATGCAACTGCCGCGCGATCAGGAACGACGACACGCAGGCCAGCATCAGCGGCATGATCGCGGCATCGTTGCGCGTCATCTCGAACATGATCAGGATCGACATGATCGGCGCCCGCGTCGTCGCCGCCAGGAAGCAGCCCATGCCCACCACCGCGTAGGTGCCGATCAAGATGCTGGCATGCGGCAGCACAGCGTGCAGCGCCTGCGCAAAGAGCGCGCCGATCGCCGCCCCGCAGAAAAGTGTCGGCGTGAAAACGCCGCCTACCGCGCCGCTGCCGGTCGTCGCCATGGTGGCCAGCACCTTCAGCACCAGCAGGGTAAAAACAAACTTCCAGCCCAAGTCCAGGTTCAGGATCGCCTCCACCATCCCGTACCCATTGCCCCACACCCCCGGCTGGACCGTCGAAATCAGCCCCACCACCAATCCGCCCAGCCCAAGGCTCAGCACCAGGGGCGCCTTCAGCCGACGGAAAAGGCTTTCGCTGCTGCGCAGCAGGACCAGGAACACCGGGGCCAGCAGGCCCGCCACCACGCCCAGCAGCGCATGCAGCGGCAGCTGCCAATTCGGCACCGCGCCAAACTCCGGCATGTGATAAACCGGCTGCGAACCGAGGAACTGGGTGGACACCACCGTGGCCATGACCGAGGCAAACACCAGCGGACCGAAACTCTCCAGCGCGATCGAGCCCAGCACGATCTCCGCCACGAAGAAGGCGCCCGAGAACGGCGCGTTGTAGGCGCAGGCGATGCCCGCCGCGGCGCCGCAGGCGACCATCAGCCGCAACCGGGCCGGGCCGAACTTTGCCCCGCGGCCGAGCAACGATCCCGCCATTGCCCCCAGCTGCACCATCGAGCCCTCCCGCCCGATCGAGCCGCCGGTCGAAATCGTGATCAGGGACGACAGGCTTTTCACCAGCGTGGCGCGCACCCGCATGATCCCGTTGCCCAGCACCACGACTTCCATGAAGTCCAGACGCGCATCCTTCCAACGCCGGGCAAAGAGCAGGATCGTGCCCGCCGCCACACCCCCCGCCGTCGGCACGAGGATGCGAGCCCACCAAGGCAGCGTCGTGGCCGCTCCCTCCAGCGGACCGTTGTAGCGCAGGAACAAAAATTCCAGCCGCGCCAGCGCTTCGCGAAACGCCACCGACGTCACCGCCGCGCACAACCCCACCAACGCAGCGGAGAAGTATGCCGACTCGAAAAATTCGAATGGACCCCGCTCCGTCAGCCACACCCGAAACCGCAGCAGCGGTACGGAAAGCCGCCGTAGCCAGCCGCGCCCCGGGACGCGCGCAGCCGCAACGCTCGGCGCAGAGTCGGTCATGAACGAGAATCAGCCTACCGCGGCTCCCTCGCTGGCACGATGACAAATTCCTGGGCTCGCGAGCCGGAGCGCACCGTTCCAGAAAGTTCCGTTCCCCGGCAGCAAAACCGCAACCCTGCGGCTCGTCCCGTGTTAGTCTTCTAGATTTTTAAGCCACGGTGCCTACTCTGGCCTGCCGTCCCCGTTCCAAATTTCCTTCCACCGCACATGCTTTTCACCCTGCCTTTTTCCCGCTCGATCCTCGGCCTTGGCTTGATTCTCGCCGGCTGCAGCCCGCTCCTCGCCAACATCCCCGGCGGCGGCGACGGCACCGGGCCCAACGTCACCGTCACGCAGACTGAGAAGTACATCATCCTCGCCAACGGCATCTGCTCCATCAGCATCCGGAAAGACAGCCCGCACCTCGACACGCTTGATTACACTTACAACAACAACGGCGCCGTCCGCACCTCCCCCACGCTGAAGGGTCCGGGTCAATACTACTACGGCGGATTCAGCATGGGCGGCCTCGACATCGCGCACATATCGCTCCACGCCACCAATTTCAAGTACAGCATCGCGGTCGATCCCGCCGGCAACGGCGGCAACTACGGCGACGTCATGATGGTCAGCGACACCGCCGACCTCGGCGTCTTCGAGTGCCACTTCTCCATGCTGCGCGGTTCGCCCGGCTTTTACTCCACCGCCATTCAGACCCACCGGGCTCAGGACCAGGCAGTCAACCTCACCGCCTGGGGTGTCGTCACGCGCGTGCCGCCCAACTTCAATTGGCTCAGCGCCGATCAGGCGCGCGATTTCCTTGTGGGCACGCCCACGACCAAGGGCACCGGCGTTCCCAATTCGCCGCATGAAATCTCTGTCGCCCTCGACGGCGACCGCCAGGGCGAACTCGACGACAAGTTCATTTACGGCCAGGACCACTCCGGCCTCAAGGCGTGGGGTTGGAGCAGCGTCGGCCCGAACGGCCTCAACATCGGCCGCTGGATGATGACGAACATGGATTCCAGCAACGGCGGCCCCATGAAGCGCGACGTCTCGGTCTATCCTTACAGCGAACTCAACAACTCCATCCTGACCGGCGAGCTCGGCATGGGCAGCGATGGCAGCTTCGCCCAAGGGGAGCTTTGGACGAAAACCTGCGGCCCTTGGTTCATCTACCTGAACAACGTCCCCGCCTCCATCACCGACCCGGCGCAGGCGGCCAAGGCTCTCTTCAAGGACGCGCTGGCGCAGGCCGAGGCGGAGAAAAAGGCGTGGCCCTACCAGTGGTTCAAGAACCCTCTTTATCCGCAGGCGGACGGTCGCGGCACCGTGCAGGGCAAGATCACCATCCAGGACAGCGGCAACCCCAACGCCTCCAACGCCGGCATCTGGGTCGGGCTTGAACAGCAGCCCCTGACGATCAACAAGGCGTACGACTTCCAGAAATGGTTCAAGCCCTACCAGTACTGGACCCAGACCGACGCGCAGGGAAACTTCACCTTGGCCAACGTCCTGCCGGGCGACAACTACACTCTCTGGGCCTATGGACCTGGCGCCGCTGGCACCTTCATGTCCCAGAACCAGAAGGACCAAAACCCGCCGCTCGAAGTCGACGTGCCCGCCCAGCCGTTTGCCGTCAAGGTTGAGGCCGGCGCCACCAATCGGCTCGGCAACGTCAACTGGACGCCGTTTCGCACCGGCTCGACGGTCTTTGAGCTCGGCCAGCCCGACCGCAAGGTCGACGAATTCCGTCACGGCGAGGATTATCCCTTCCCCGACGCAGAGCCGAAGCTTGGCTACCCTACGCCCATCTGGGGCCCGCAGATGGAATTCAATTTCGATTTCCCGAATGGGCTCACCTACACCGTGGGCAAGAGCCGCTGGTCCACCGATTGGAGCTTCATCCTCCCCTCGCTGCCTGATACGACCGGTGCTTACCAACCGTGCACCGGCACCATCCTCTTTAACCTTGCCTCTGCTCCGGACCCGGGCGGCACTGCCTCCGTCTACCTAGGCGCCGCCGGCTTTGATGGCGACCAGCGTTTTGCCACCAATCAGGTGGTGGTCAGCGTCAATGACACCGAGCTTAACACTGTCCCCGGGGCGAAAGGCGCGCCCGCGGCTCTCACCCCTACCGGATATTTTCCCGCCTACTCCGACGACAGCAGCATTCATTTCGGCGATCATGGACCCTTCTCCGACGAGCGGATATCCTTCCCGGCGAATCTTCTCCATGCCGGCCAGAATAAGATCGCCGTCCGCTTGAACGGTCGAGGCCTGAGCAATTACCTCATGGTCGATTACCTCCGGCTTGAGCTCCCCGGCTACGTTCCGCCCGCGCCCGCCGCCGTCACCGCCTTCGCCGGCAACAACGCCGTGCTCATCACGTGGCCCGTCGTTCCCGGCGCAACCAGTTACGACGTCCGGCGCTCCACCAATCCAACCTCCGGCTTTACCCCCGTCGTCACCGGCACCCCTGGCGTCGTTTGCGGCACCGACCAGCTCAACATGACCTACCTGGATGCGACGGCCGCGAACGGCACCACTTATTATTACCAGATCGTTTCCAAAAACCCGCTGGGCGCAAGCGCGCCCTCTCCCGCCAGCGCGCTCGCCAGCCCCGCGGCGACGTTTGCCGCTGGAGCGCCCGCCGCCCCAGCCGGACTGAAGCTCGTTAGTTCCGGTCATCATAGCGTCGCGTTAAGCTGGCCTGCTTCCGCCGGCGCAAATTACTACCGCGTGTATCGCAGCACCCTGCACTCCAACAACGCCGGCGCCTACTACGTGCTCCGCACGATCATGCTCGACGACCAGGTGCCGGGCACCACGTTCACCGATACGACGCCCACCGACGGCAGGTTCTACCGTTACAGCGTGGAGGCCGTCAGCGCCGGCGGCACCAGCGCCGCCTCCAACACCGTCGATGCCGACCCGTTGCCGGCACCGCCCGCCGCCGCCCCGGGCTCCCTGGCGGGAACGTGGACCAACGGCCGCCAAGGACCGGGCATCCAGCTGAGCTGGCAACCGGTGCCGGGCGCCACCGGCTACGTGATCTATCGCTCCGACTCCGGCGATACCTTCAAATGGACGGAGAACTACGCTACCTCTCTGCTGGAAACGACCTGGACCGACGTAAACAAGGGGAAGAAAAAGAACGAGAAGAAAGGCGACGACCACATCAACCCGTCAAAGCAATACGACTACCAGGTCACCGCCATCAACGCCGGCGGCATATCCCCTTCCGCCACCGTTCACGTCCCCGCCCAGGGAGGGTAGGTTGCTTTGCAGAAATCTCCAGCATCGGACTTTCATTCGCTTCGGAATCGGGTCCGATGCTGGAACGACCATTTGAGCCCGCGCGTCAGCGGTCCGAGACCACAGGTAGCCGGGG
>CAZZYY010000056.1:7221-15037 GCA_964658475.1 uncultured Candidatus Methylacidiphilales bacterium
CCGGCTACCTGACCGAGCGCGAACCAAACATCCTCAGATAGTGCGCGTAGGCCCGAGGCCACCCGAAACGATTTTCTGCGCGATCAACGCCCTGGTCTCGCCACCCCACGTTCCCGAAGCAAATCCCGCTCCCGATGAATGGGCCCCAAGTCTACATAGTGATCGGCCCATAGTCGAATCCCCGCAATCTCCTCCGGTCCGAGCGCCCGCACCACCCTGGCCGGAGCGCCCATCACCAGCGATCCCGGCGGAATCCGCATTTCCTTCGTGACCAGCGCGTGAGCGCCCACGATACTCCCCCGTCCGATCACCGCGCCATCCAGCACGGTGGCCCGCATCCCGATCAGGCATTCATCCTCCACCCGGCAGCCGTGCAGGATCGCGCCATGCCCGACCGTCACCAACCGGCCCACCACGACCGGCAAATCCTCCGCCAGGTGCACCACGCAACCGTCTTGAATGTTCGAGCCCTCTCCAATCTCAATGAAATTGATGTCCCCCCGCAGCACGGCCATCGGCCACACGCTCGCGCGCGGCCCCAACCGGACATCGCCCATCACCACCGCATGGGGCGACACGTAAGCCGTGGGATCAACCCGCGGCTCCCGGAAAAGAAAACGGGCCCGTTCACGTTCGTCCATGCCCGACTTTCGCTCCGCCAGCCGCTTTGTCCAGCAGCACGCCGCATCGCCCGGGCGCTGGGCGAAAAGCCATTCCTTTGCTAGCATGCAGACGATGAAGCCAGCGGCCCTTCTCGCCTTCTTCGCCTTCCTTTCCACGCTTTTGCCGATCTCCACGGCCCAAGGGCACGTGGGAGACACCGTCGCCCAGCTTCGCGACATGTATGGCGCCACGGCCAAGGAAGTCGGCAACACCTTGATCTTCCAGCGCAACGGCTATTCCATCAGCGTTCTTTTCGACGGCGATCACGCCGCCATGGAAATGTTCACCCGGGACGGCAGCCTCAAGGGCAAAGACGACATCACCCCCTCCGATATCGATGGAATTCTCAACATGGAAGGGCAGGGCCTGACCTGGGACCCGATCGCCAGCAAAAGCGGTGAGCCGACCTGGCTGCGCGCCGACCGCCGCCTCGTCGCACGCCTTACCCCCGGCGCCAAGCCGCAGGAGAAGGTCCTCGTCGTCATGCTCAACGAGAAATAGCGTGTCGCGCCACACGCTCATCGTCGGGGCCGGCTACGTCGGCCTGCCGCTCGCTCGCGCTCTCGCCGCCCGCGGTGAAAGCGTCACGGCCTGGGTTCGCTCCGCGGAAAGTGCCGAGGCTCTCGCGCCGGAGAACTTTGCCCGCGTCCTGACCGGCAACGTCGCGGATCTCGCCGCCTGGCACGATGTCGGCCCCTTCGATGCCGTCATTCACTGCGCTTCCTCCGGCGGCGGCAATCTCGACGCATACCGCAACGTCTACCTCTGGGGATCGAGAGCCATCCACGCATGCCAGCCCAACGCGCGGCGCCTCCTTGTCTCCTCCACCTCCGTGTACGGCCAGACCGACGGCGCTTGGGTCGATGAAATCTCGCCCACCGAACCTGCCGCCGCGACCAGTCGTGTCCTGGTGGAGGCGGAAAGGGAAGCGGTAGCCACCGGCGCGCTCGTTGTCCGCGCCGCCGGCATTTACGGCCCCGGGCGCGTCGCACTCTTCGACAAGTTCCGCCGCGGCGAAGCTGTGCTCGAGGATGGAGGCGGGCGCTGGCTGAATCAAATCCATCGGGATGATCTCGTTGCCGCGCTCCTTCACGTCCTCGACCGCGGCGCGGCGGGCGAGGTTTACAACGCGGCCGACAACCAACCCGTCACCCTTCGCGATTATTACCAATGGTGCGCGGACAAACGCGGCCAGCCTCTCCCGCCGTCCGGCCCTTCCAACCCGAACCGCAAGCGCGGCCTGACCAACAAGCGGGTCTCCAATCGAAAACTCCGCGAGGCCGGCTGGTCGCCCGCCTTTCCCACCTTCCGCGAAGGACTCTCGTCCCTCTGAAACGTGAACCCTGAAAGCGGACGACGGAGGCCGTGCGTCGACGAAGATCGCGCAGGGGAGCGGCGCGGTTGCTCTGGAGAAAAGGTCGCGGATCGCTGGCGAGCAGGATGACGCGCGTTGGAAAATGCTTTTTTTCCCGAACCGTTCAGCCGCTGCGGAGGCTCCGGCCTCGGGCAAAGCGAGCGACCTTTGGAGGTTTGGTCCCGCCCTCAGTCAGGTAGCCGGCGCTCTCCGAGCGCCGGTCCGAGTAGAATACGCGTCCGCCACCAACCAGCGCTCTCAGAGCGCCGGCTACCTGTGGTCTCGGCCAACGTCCGGCCCACAGGCGCGATGGCAAGCGATCGTTCCAGCATCGGACCGATCCCGGCTGAGAATGAAAGTCCGATACTGGAGATTTTTAAGGAGCAAGCGTTGGTCGTTGAGCAATTTTGCGGCGCGACTGGCGTCTGCAACCGGAATTGGAACGAACATCCCGCGGTTCGTTTTTCCGCCCGCCCTCACTCGCCCAGATAGGCCTGCCGCACCTCGTCGCTGGCCAGCAATTCCCCTCCGGTGCCGGTCAGCGAGTTGCGGCCCGTCACAATCACGTAGCCGCGATGCGCGATTCGCAGCGCCTGCTGGGCGTTCTGTTCCACGAGCAGAATCGGCACGCCCTTCGCGTTGATCGCGCGGATGATCTCGAAAATCTTCGCGACGATCTGGGGCGCGAGGCCGAGGGACGGCTCATCCAGCATGAGCAACTGCGGCTCACCCATCAGCGCCCGGCCAATAGCCAGCATCTGCTGCTCGCCCCCTGACAGCGTTCCGCCCAGTTGCGCCCGCCGTTCGGCCAGCAACGGAAAATAGGCGAACACCTCGTCCAGCTTCGGCCCGTTGCGCCCGGCGGGCAGGCGCAGGCTGCCGCTGAGCAGATTTTCCAGCACCGTCAGCCGCGGAAAAATATGACGGCCTTCGGGACACAGGCACAAGCCGGCGCGCAGCACGGCGTCCGGCCGGCCTTGCGGCAGCGGTGCCTCGCGCCAGGTGATCGCACCTCCGCGTACCGGCACCACGCCCGCGATCGTCAGCAGCGTCGTGCTTTTGCCCGCGCCGTTCGCGCCCAGCAGCGCCACAATCTCGCCTGCGTTCACCTCCAGCGTCAGGTCTTTCAGCACCTCGATCGCGCCGTAGCCCGCGTGCACCCGGTCCAGCTTTAGCATGCCAAGACCCTCACGCCGCAGTCTCCTCGCCCAGATAAGCCCGGATCACCTGCGGATCGTTCCGGATGGCTTCGGGCTCCCCATGCGCAATGGGGATCCCGTGGTCCAGCACCAGGATCTCGTCGGAAATGCTCATGACCAATTTCATGTGATGCTCGATCAGCAATACTGCCAGTCCGCGATCACGGATGCGCGAGATGAGTCCGATCATCCCGGCCGTTTCCTGGGGATTCATCCCCGCCGCCGGTTCATCCAACAGCAGCAGCTTGGGCTCCGTGGCCAGCGCCCGCGCAATCTCCAGCCGGCGTTGCAGGCCATACGCCAGGCTCCCCGCCGGATCGCTCGCGCGTGCGCCCAGCTCCACAAACTCGAGAAATTCCCGCGCGGAATCGCGATGCGCCCGTTCCGCCGCGCAATACTTCGCCGAACGAAACAGCAGCGGCAGCGGCGCCAGCGCCCGATGCTGGAACTGCGCCACCATCACGTTTTCCAGCACGCTCATCTCGGGAAAAAGCCGGATGTTCTGGAACGTCCGCGCCAGGCCGAGACGGCAGAGCTGGTGCGGCGGCCGGCCCGTCACGTCGCGCCCCGCCAGCGTGATCGTGCCGCCGTCCGGCCGGTAGATCCCGCTCAGGCAATTGAAGAATGTCGTCTTGCCTGCGCCGTTGGGGCCGATCACGCTCACGATGCGGTTTGCGCCCACGCTGAGGTCGATCTGCTGCACCGCCTTCAGCCCGCCGAAGGTCTTCGTCAGTCCCCGCGTTTCCAGCAGCGCCTCGCTCATCGGTGCAACATCTCCTCTTTGCGGCGGGCGCTGCCCAGCAGCCCCTGGGGCCGGTAGAGCATCATGATCACCATCACGGCGCCGAAGAGCAGCAGGTGATAATCCGACAAGTGGCTCAGCGCGTCGCGCAGGAAGGGCGGAATGGCCGCCTGCAGCCCCGGGTTCTGCTGGATGGTCGACGGCAGCAGCGCGAGATATTGCGGCACCGCGTAGAGCAGAGCCGCGCCAAGCAATGCGCCATAGCTGTTGCCCAAGCCGCCCAGGATCACCATGGCGAGAATCGTGATCGATTGCGGAAACTCGCCCAGCGCCGGGCTGACGAAGCCGTCCTTGGCTCCCGCGATCACGCCGGCCAGCGCCGCAATTGCCGCGCTCAATGAAAAGGCTAGCAGCTTCATCTGCACCACCGGCACGCCCACCGACGCGGCGGCAATTTCGTTCTCGCGAATGGCGATCCATGCCCTTCCAACGGGCGACCGATGCAGCCGCTCAATCAAAAACACCGCCAGGAAAACCAGCGACGCCGTGATCACGAACGCTATCTGTCCCTTGCCCAGGAACAGCAGCGGCCGGAACGTCGCTTGCGGTGCCAGGAGGATGCCTTGGTCTGCGCCGGTCACCGGCAGGTTGCGTATCAGCTCGCGAAAAGCCTCCGCAAATCCCAGCGTCACGATGGCCAGGTAGTCCCCGCGCAGCCGCAGGCACGGCAGGCCCAGCAGATAACCCGCGCCGCCGCCGAGCACGAACGCCAGCGGCATTGCCAGCCACCACGGAAAGAACGGCAGATGCTCCTGGCCCAAACCGAACACATAAGCGCCGAACATGTAGAAACCCGCGTAGCCCAGCACAAGCAGCCCCGTCATTCCCACCGTGATGTTTAAGCCCAGCGCCAGGATCATGTAGATCGCCACATTGGTGAAAATTCCCAGGCTGGACGCGCTGAGGAAAAACGCGCCGCTGAGAACGAACGGCATCAGCGCGAACTTCAGCCAGCGGGCCGATTCCGCGCGCCGCTCGGCCGGGACTAATCCCGCCAGCCGGGCCTGCCACTGCCAGCGCTTGTTGCTCCAGCTTCCCAGCCAGATCAGCAGCGCCACCAGGAAAACCGGCGAAAGATCGCTGAAGAATTCGAGGCCATGCCCGGGCGCCCAATCCACGCGCATCGTGTTGCGCGCGAAGTCCGGCGCCAGCGTCAGCCAGAGAAAGGGAAACGTGATCGCCGCCAGCCCCAGCAGCCCGAGCACGTAGGGTCTCCAGCGCGCCATTACGCTCGAACTCTTATCGGAAGTAGCCATGGGCCGCGCTGGGTCGCAAAAGGTTTCCCACAAGGAGCCGAGCGAGGAACCGGGCCGCAGCGCCCCGTGACGCGCGAGGGACGACAGGGGACCTGTCCATGCTCGGATTGAAGTCAACGCGGCCCATGGATACTTCCGATAAGAGTTCTAAACCTTGTCCGCTACGCGCTCGCCCAGCAGGCCGCGCGGGCGCAGCAGCAGCACCAGCATCAGCACGACAAACGTGGTCACGTCGCTCCATCCGCTGCCGCACCAGTACGTCGTCAGCGCCTCGCTCACCCCCAGGATCACCGCGCCCAGCACCGCGCCCGGCACGTTGCCGATGCCGCCCAAAATCGCCGCCGTAAACGCCTTCAACCCCACGCGATACCCTGCGTCGAAACCCAGCACGTCGTTGTACATCGCCACCATCACGCCCGCCACGGCCGCCAAGGCCGAGCCGAGCACGAAGGTGAACGCGATCACCTTGTTCACCGGAATGCCCACCAGCCCGGCCATCAATTGGTCCTGCGCCACCGCGCGCAACGCAATGCCCATCCGCGTCGCGTTGATGAAATAAAACAGCGCCGCCATCAGCACCAGCGTCGTGCCGATGATCGCCAGTTGCAGATAGGTGACGTCCACTGTCGCAAAGCGCACGTGCCCGTTGGTCAGCCAGTCGCTATAGAAGCGCGGGAAATCGACGTTCTGCTTGCTCACGGTGAGAAAGATAAAATATTGCAGGAAAGTCGACACGCCGATCGCGCTGGTCAGCGGCGCCAGCACATGCGCGCGGCGCAGGCGCCGGTAGGCGATCCGCTCGTTCGCGTAGCCGTAGGCCGCGGAGAAAACGATGGCGATGAGCACGCCCAGCGTCAGGTTCAGCGCCGCGTGGTCCCCCCACGCCACCGACATCGCCCCGATTCCGTACACGCAGGCGAACATCCCGATCATGAATACTTCCCCGTGCGCGAAGTTGATCATCCCCAGCACGCCGTAGACCATCGTGTAGCCCAGCGCAACCAGCGCATAGACCGCCCCCTTCACCACGCCGTCGGTGAGGATGGCGGTAATGGTCGAGGTGACGGGAACGGTGTCGGCGGTCACGGCGCGTCAGGGATTGCCGCCCAAGACCTGGAACTTGCCGTCCTTGATCGTCCAGATGATGTAGCCCGACTGCTTCACGTCGCCCTTCGCGTTGAACTCGATCTTGCCCAGGATGGTGTCGAACGGCTGGCCCTTCAGCACCGCCGAGACCTTGTCGGCATCCGTCGTGCCCGCCTGCTGCATCGCCGTCAGGATCGCGTTCGCCGCGTCGTAGCCGTAGACCGAGTAGGCCCCCTCCGGCTCGTGAAACATGTCGTTGTACTTCTTGATGAAATCGGCCGCGCCCGGCATGGCGTGATAATCCTTGCCGAAGGTCAGGTAGATGTTCGCGGCGTCCTTGCCCACGGTGTCGATCATGGCCTGATCAAATGCCCCGTCGTCGCTCGCGAAAGGGATCGTCACCCCGGCCTGACGCAGCTGAACGAATAACGGCCCACCCTGCCCGTACATCCCGCCCCAGAACAGTGCCTGCGCGCCCGAGCCCTTGATCACGTCGATGTTCGTGCGGAACTCGTGCTCGTCCTTCCCGATCCCGGAGTAAACCACCACCGTCCCGCCCTTCGCCTCGAAGTTCTTCTTCACCTCGTCGGCAATGCCCTGACCGTACGACGTCTTGTCATCGAGGATCGCGATTTTGTCCAGCTTCAGCGTGTCGTGCAGGAATGCCGCTGCCACGGAGCCCTGCGCATCGTCGCGCCCGCAGATGCGAAACGCGTCGGGGAAGCCCTGCTCCGTGTAGGTCGGATTCGTCGAGCCCGGCGAAATCTCCAGCACCCGGGGCGTCGCATCATTGTAGACCCGCGAGGCCGGGATCGTGCAGCTGCTGTTGAAATGGCCGATCACCGCGACGACGCCGTCGTCCACCAGCGTCTGCGCGACATTCACCGCCTTGTCCGACTTCCCCTCGTCATCAAGAATGATTGGATTGATTTTCCTGCCCAGCACGCCGCCCTTGGCGTTCCACTCCTCGATCGCCACGCGCGAGCCGTTCAGCATGCTGGTGCCGATCTGAGCATCGCCGCCGCTTTGGCACCCCGCGAGCCCGATATTGATCGTCGCGTGGCCCGGCCCGCATCCGCTCAGGACCGCGAAAAGAGCTCCGGTCGCGGCCAGAGCGAAAAGAAGGCGAAAACGCACGCTTCTGTCTAGTGGACAGCCCGACACAGGGTCAAACAAAAGTTCATCCCCTGCGCCCCAGTCGATCGCTCGGACACGCCCAAGGCTGCCTGCCCTCTGCCCTCCACCCATCACTCAACCCCCTCCCCAATATCCGTCTCCCATCGCGAAGCGACCCTCCCCGGTAGCCGGCATCGGCCCGATGCCGGAGGGAGCGCAGCGACCGGACTGCCTCCCTGCCTCCCCGAACGCCAGAGCGTGGGCTAAAAAAGCTCCGCCCTCCTGAGCGAAGCGCCGCCCGCGGTGCGCCGTCGCAGGACCTACACCCACTCCACGAAGG
>CAZZYY010000057.1:0-14778 GCA_964658475.1 uncultured Candidatus Methylacidiphilales bacterium
AGTTGCTTTCCATCGTATTCCTTGAACATTCGGCCGAAAACGAGGTCAGGCATTTCACTCTTTAATCTCGAGGAAAGAATCAGTCGCAGATCTTCGTCGAATGTAACAAGGCCGGTATCAAATGCGGCGTCGTGTAAGGCGTTAAGGCAAATCCCATTTCTGGGATCTAATCTGGTTTTCTCCTGCTTGTGCCATGGAATGATATGGCTTGCGCGAAGAAGGCGAGAATCTCGGATTCCCGTTACACCGCACTCAAAATTATACGCTGAAAGGACGCACGCTCGAAAAAATTGTTGGCCCCTCCGCGCTTTTATAACTGCGTTAATGCTCGTTTCGCGTTCCCACTCCACTCCCTCAATATTGGTATTAAGAAGCGGAGAAGTGGGTAGGTCGGCCATGATATTCCAGTTCGATTGGACCTCGGTCCAAATTTCTCTGTCCAACTTCGAGACATTACTCATACCTGTAATTCCTCGAGACAGATGCGCCTTGTCCAAGCTGGCGAAGTTAACCAGCTTCAAAGCAATGGAAGACGCTGTTCTGTTGGACTGGAGGGCCAGAGCTTTGACGCTAGGATTTCTGGCGTGCATCTGTCCAAATGGAAGCTCGCAGTACAGCTTTAGCACTCGCAAGAGCTCCTGCCTCATCCACGGGCGGCCTTTCATCAGTTACGCTTCTTTTCTTCAAGAATCCCGGAAATTCGAACCTGACGGCGTTCCTGTGAATCATAAGGATTTAAGCCGAGCATCCACGCATGATTGCTTCTGCATTCGCCCAATTTCTTAGAACATTCCCAAGCGCGAGTTCTGTAAACGCTGTTTTGGGCGCGGCGTTCAAAATTATACCGTAATTGAGACGTCAGTTGAATTTGATCCTGTAGGCTATTCATGAGCATTCGAGTTTCTGGTTGGCCTGTCGACTACCCCTCCCCCCGCCCAAACAAATCCAGCTCCCGCAGCACATCCTTCGCCTTCTCCTTCTTCTGCCGCGCCTTGGCCAGCTTCGGCTGGCCGATGTCGTCGAGGTTGTCCTCCTCGAGCTGGCGCAGGATTTCCTTGGCGCGGCGCAGCACCGGCGCGGGCAGGCCGGCGAGCCGCGCCACCTGGATGCCGTAGCTCTTGTCCGTGCCGCCGGCCACGATCTTGCGCAGGAAGACGATCTGGTCGCCCCACTCGCGCACGGCCACGTTGTAGTTCTTCGTCGCGGGCAGCAGGCGCGCCAGCTCGGTCAGCTCGTGGTAGTGGGTGGCAAAGAGCGTGCGGGCGCGCAGCGTGGTGCAGAGATACTCGGCGACCGACCACGCGATGCTCAGGCCGTCGAAGGTGCTGGTGCCGCGCCCGATCTCGTCGAGAATGACGAGGCTGCGGCTGGTGGCGTGGTTGAGGATGTTGGCCGTCTCGTTCATCTCGACCATGAAGGTGCTCTGGCCGCGCCCGAGATCGTCGCTCGCGCCGACGCGGGTGAAGATGCGGTCGAGCAGCCCGACCACCGCGCGCTTCGCCGGGACGAAGCAGCCGCAATGGGCCAGCAGCGCGAGCACGGCGACCTGGCGGATGTAGGTGCTCTTGCCCGCCATGTTCGGCCCGGTGAGGATGACGAGGCGCTCGTCGCCCGTCTCCAGCCGCACGTCGTTGGGCACGAATTTTTCCGCGCCGACCTGCTCGATGACGGGATGACGCGCCTCCTCGAGGAGCAGCAGCGAGCCCTCGTTGACCTCGGGCTTGAAGTAGTCGCGCTCCTGGGCGAGGCCGCCCCAGCCGAGCAGGACGTCGAGCTCGTGCAGGGCGCGCGCGGTCTCCTGCACGCTGCGCAGGTGGGGCGTGGCGGCGGCGCGCAGGTCGACGAAGAGCTCGTACTCGAGCTGGCGCGAGCGTTCCTGCGCGCCGAGAATTTTCGCCTCCATCTCTTTCAGCTCCGGGGTGACGAAGCGCTCGGCGTTGGCCAGCGTCTGCTTGCGCGTGTAATCGGCCGGCACGGCGGCGAGGTTGGCGGTGCTGACCTCGATGTAATAACCGAAGACCTGGTTGTAGCGGACCTTGAGGGACTTGATGCCGGTGCGTTCCTGTTCCTTGCGCTGGAGCTCGGCGAGCCATTCCTGGCCCTGCACGGCGGCGGCGCGGAGCTGGTCGAGCTCGGTGTGGTGGCCGCTGCGGATGAGGCCGCCTTCCTTCAGGCCCATGGGCGGATCGTCGGAGAGCGCGCGAGCGTAGAGCTCGGCCAGCTCGGGCAGGGGATGGATGCGCCCGCCCAATTCGCGCAGGGCGGCGAGATCGTGATCGACGAGCGCGTGGCGCAGCGCGGGCAGTTGCTCGAGCGAGACGCGCAGGGCGAGGAGGTCACGCCCGTTGCCGTTGCCCTGCACGAGCCGGGCGACGAGGCGCTCGATGTCGCGCACGAGGCGCAGGCCATCCTGGAGCCGGCCGCGCTCGGCCTGGTGCTGGCGCGCCCAGCCGACTACGCTCTGCCGCTGCTCGATGGCGGCGACGTTGCGCAGCGGCGCGGTCAACCACTGACGCAGCAGGCGTCCGCCGCCGGCGGTGACGGTGCGGTCGACGGCGGAAAGGAGCGTGGGCGAGCCGGGCCGCAGCGGGTCGGTCAGCTCCAGATTGCGGCGCGTGGCGGCGTCGAGGATGACGACGTCCTCGCGCTGCCAGAGGCGCAGGCTGTGGACGTGCCCGAGATTGCGGCGCAGTTCCTGGCCGAGGTAATGCACCAGTCCGCCCGCCGCGCAGGTCGCGCCGCAGAGACCGCTTTTGGGCGCGGTGGAAAGGCCGAGGCCGTCCAGTCCCGCGATCTTGAAGTGATCGCGCAGCGTGTGCTCGGCCGCGTCGGGCGAGAAGCTCCAGGCATCGTGCTCGACGAGCAGATAAGGAAGCGGCGCGCCGTCCGCGAGGGCGGAGGTTTCCAGGTCGATGCGGCAGCCCTGGGCGACGACGACTTCGGCCGGGGTGACGCGGGCGAGCGCGTCGCGGAGCAGTTCGGCGCCGGGGAACTCGCCGGCGCAAAATTCGCCGGTGGTGAGATCAAGCGCGGCGAGGCCGAAGCCCTCGCCCTGCGGCACGATGGCGGCGAGGAAGTTGTTCTGCTTGGGCTCGAGCTGCGTGGTGTCGAGGATGCTGCCGGGAGAGAGGATTTGCGTGACCTCGCGGCGGACGACCTGGCCGGGGCGCGGCGCCTCCATCTGGTCGCAGATGGCCACGCGCTTGCCAGCCTGGAGCAGCTGGGCGATGTAGCCCTCGGCGGCGTGGTAGGGCATGCCGCACATGGGGGTGTTCTGCCGCGCGGTGAGGGTGAGGCCGAGCAGCCGCGCGCCCTCTTCCGCGTCGCCGAAAAACATCTCGTAGAAATCGCCCAAGCGGAACAGGAGCACGGCGTCGGGCGGGATCTCCCGCTTCAGCCGATGATACTGCTGCATCATGGGCGTCAGTGCGTCGGACATCGGAGCGAGTCTATCTTCCGATAAACGGATGGCACGATTTTCCTGCCGCGGTGCGGTGGGCCGGTCACAGGAAGGTCAGGCGGGGCGCCATTGGTCTCGACAAAGTGGCTCAGCTTCGGAACATGCCGCATCCTTATGGAATATAAAGATCGTCGGACCGGACTCATTGTTTTCGGCGTTCTGACGGTGGGGTTGGGCGTTCTTTGCTTTTTGCTTCTCGTGTTTGTGCTCGGCATGACGCTGCTGGGCGGTGCCGCCATGGCCCATGCCTCATCTACCGTGCCGCCGCATCCGCAACCATCGCTGGCCGCGCTGATGCCGGCGGTGGTGATTTACGGTTTCCTGGGCGTGGTGCTAACGTGGCTCGGCATCGGATCCATGCTGGCGAAGCGGTGGGCGCGCGCTGCTGGTTATCTTCTCGTGGAGCTGGTTGATCGTGGGCGTGCTCGCGATCACGATGTTGGCGTTCACGCTGCCCCCGATGCTCGACCAGTTATCCACCCGGCCCGGTTCGGCCGCCGCGCCCTCGACTCCGCTGGTCATGGATGGCGTTCTGGTCTTCATCTTTGCGTTTTACGGATTCATCTTCGTGGTGCTGCCGGCGATCTGGACGTTTTTCTTCAACAGCCGGAACGTGAAGGCGACGTGCGAGGCGCGTCATCCGCTGCCTGACTGGACGGATGCGTGCCCGCTGCCCGTTCTCGCCGTGGTGCTCTGGCTGGTTTACAGTGTCGTGAGCACGCTGGCGCTGCCGTTAAGCGGGATGGGCGCTCTGCCGTTTTTCGGCACGTTTCTGACGGGGCTTCCGGCGGATGCGGGCTTCGTTGGGCTGGGAGTGGTTTATCTCGTGGCCGCCTGGCGCATCTACTGCCTGGACCTGCGCGGCTGGTGGCTGCTGGTGGGTGTCTTCGGCTTTTTCCTGATCTCGGGGTTGGTGACCTTTGCTCGGCACGACGTGCTGGACATGTACCGCGCGATGAATTTCCCGCCCGATCAAATGGCGCAAATGGAGAAGATGGGACTCCTCCATAACAAGACGGTTCTTTGGCTGACCGGGCTTTTTTGCGTCCCGGTTTTTGGCTACCTGGTCTACATCCGGCGTTACTTGAAGCATCGCCGACCGCGATGACTACGCGGACGCTGCGTCCAGCCGGTGCGCCGGCTCGGGCGGAATGGGGCGGAAGTAATGCAGGTGCGCGAACTCGGTGACGAGGCCGGGGAATTCGCCGGCCATGGCGACGATGGCGGCGCGCACGGCGGTGTGCAATTGCTCGGGATGGGTCGCGGCGCGGAGGTTGATCATCAGCTCGCCGAATTCGAGGTCTTCCGCGAAGGATCGCGCGACTTGGGGCTGGTCGTCACCGAGGAAATGAATCGTGCCGATTTGCGCCTCGTCGAGACGCAGGGCGGCGTGCAGATGAAGAACTTCCACGCCAGCCAGGGCGTGACGGAGGTGCCGGCCGATGCTTTCGAGCAGCGCGAGGGAACCCGCTGGCCGGCTGAGTGTCAACTCGACCACGGCCTGGAGACAGCCGACGACGGTTCCGTCCCCGGCGGAAGGGAGCGGGTCGACCTGCGGCGGCGGTGGGAGCCGGCCCGATTGGCCATCGATCAGGGTAATCCATTCGGCGAGACCATGGGTGTTGGAATCATCCAACGTCACGATCGGCGCGGCGGGAAAAGTCGCCGCGAGTTTTTGACGCACCTGCTCCAGCCGGGGAGAATCGTGGTGGTTGTTTGCCGCCAGGACGAGGATGTGCGCCTCCTCCACCTGCCGGCGATAAAGCGACGAGAGCTCGTCCGGCAGCGGGTGACCCGGCGCAAGACCGAACACCTGCTCCGCACGGGTGGGATCAACCACGATGGACAGCGGTCCCACGATCCGGCCCTCGATCTCGCGCAACGGGCGCGCCACGGTGGCGTTCAGATCCAGGCTGGTGCCGACCGCTTCGATCAACACCACGTCGGGCGTGGCCGCGGCCTCGAGCTTTTTTGTCGCCGCCATCAGGGAGTTAAACCGGGTGCCGAGATCGCCGCCCCCGACCTCCTCGGTCGGGAAGCCTTCCGCGCGAAACTCGGCGGCATCGATCGATTCGGCACCATGCGCGTTGACGATCACGGCCACGCGCTGGTCGCGACGGCGAAGTTCGTGGGCCAGCGCCATCAGCGCCATCGTCTTGCCGGCGCCGAAAAATCCACAGACGAGAAGGTAACGAGGTTGACTCATGAAGGAGGGGCGAAATGCCGATGTTCGGGTTGTGAGGGTGCGTGGCAAGGCTTTTTGGACGGGGCGGCCGCGCGCCTGGCACGAAGCCGGTCGGCGCTTGCCGTAGCCGGTTCCTTGACTCAAGCTGCGCTATCTCTTCCCCGTGACCGTATGAATTTCACCACCCAGGCGGCGCAGGATATCGCGGGCAAGATCGAACGCGATCCGATCGAAATCCGCCATTGGCGCCAGCTGCTCATCCTCTGCTTCGACCAGAAGGCGGTGGAGACGCTGCAGACGCTGCAGGTGGTGGTGACGGCGATCGAGCAGATTTGGAACCAGAAACGCCAGGAGGCGCGCGACCTTCACGACGCGGCCAAGCAAAAGGCCCGCACCACGGGCAGCCGCGATCCCCTGCCTGCCGCCACCATCTCGTCCATCGCGCTGACGAACCGGCAAAAGGATGTTCTGCTCAAGCTCTCGCGGGACCCCGACTCGGCCGACCTGATGGCGCGTTTCGGGCGGATGCTGTTCGAGGATTTCGGACTGGCGCAGTCGGCGGAGGCGGTTTACACACGCGCGCTGGCCCTGGTCGACGACGATGCGTTGGAGGGCAAGATCAAGGAGGCGCTCAAGCGGCTCGACCAGGACGCGAAGCACAGAGAATCGACCGAGAACCTGCCGCGGGTCCATGCCGCCATCGCGCCGGAATCGATGGGTGTCAAAAGCCCCACCCATCATCGGCCGAGCGCCGCGGCACTGATCAAGCGGACGGGCCGGCTTTCCGTCGACCGCAGCCGGATCGAGCCGAGGCCGCCGCCGACCGCCAGCGAATCGGCGTGGCCGGACGCGCAGAAAAAGCTGGACGAAAAAATGGCCGCGCTGATCGCGCTGACCGAGCAGGTCTGCGAGACCGCGCCTCGGCCCATGCGCCTGCCCCGCTCCATCGCGCCGTTCCAGTGGCTCGAGTTTTTGGAGGGCCACATCGCCATGCTGCTCGACACCCTGGCCGCGCAGGACGTCCACCTGACCACGACGGTGAGCGTCGAATCAGCTTCGCGCGAGGACGTGGAGGCGCGCGCGTCGCTCATCGGCAGCCTGATGAGCGAGATCGAGCGCGAGCTGATCGCGCTCAAGCCGGCCAAGCCGCCGGGCAAGGCAACGGTCCGCCTGCCGGTCGCGGGCGTGGACGATATCTTCGACCGGATCGAAGCCGGCGCGCTGGACGAGGCGGAGACGCAGATGCGTTACCTCGACCGGTCCGTGCCGAAGGACCAGGCGAGCGAGGTCTGGTTCCATCTCGGTCTCGCCTTTCAGAACGACCGCGAGAACCAGCGGGCGATGAACGCCTACGCGCGCGCGGTGGAGCTGAACCCGAACAACCTGCAGGCCTGTTTCAACAGCGGCATGATCCAGCACGAGGAGGGCATGCTCCACCCCGCGCTGAAGAGCTACGAGCGTTCGCTGGAGATCGATCCGCAGCAGGCCAAGATCTGGTGCAACCTCGGCGCCCTGCAATTCCAGCTCGGGGAGTTTCAGAAATCGGTCGAGTCGTTCAACAAGGCGGTCGAGCTCAAGCCCGACTACGCGCGGGCGTGGGACAACCTGGCCGGATCGCTTTGCGCGCTGGACCAGCTCGACGAGGCGGAGCGGTGCTGCCATCGCGCGCTCAATTACAAGGACGGCTACGCGGACCCTTATTTCAAGCTCGGCTCGATCTACTTCCAGCGCGGCGAGGTGGACGCGGCGGAGGAATCGTTTCGACGCGTGTTGGAGGTTAACCCGGGCTATCCGCTGGCGGGACATTATCTGGCCATGGTTCTGGCGCGCAGCGGTCGTCTGGAAGAGGCGCTGGAGGCGATCGAGCGCGCCGCCACGCCGCCGGGCGAAACGGAGCTACCGTCGCAGGCGTGGATGGAGATGGGCTTCAACCTGTACGAGTGTGGCGACTACGAGAATGCCATCCGCGCCTACGAGCGCGCGCTCACCTTCACGCCGGAGCGGGCCGTCATTTGGCTCGACGCCGGCGTGGTGCACCAACAGAAGGGCAAGCTCGACCAGGCGCGGCGCCACTACGAACAGGCGGTCGAGCTGGAGCCGGACCTGGCGCGTGCCTGGCATAATCTCGGCCTGGTGCGGATGGAAATCGGCGACCGCAAGGGCGGCCAGGCGGCGCTGGACGAGGCGGAACGATTGCTGGCGCGCGGGCGGTAACGCATCTCTCCGGTCCTGCGGCGATGGCCGCCAAGAATCTCATCTGCTCTGTCGAAACCTCGAAGCCTGCCCTTCGAAGACTTCCGCAGGCAGCCGGCATCGGCTCGATGCCGGAGCCGCAGCAGCGGCGGAATCGGTCCGCAAAAGGCAAGAAGGCATTCCGCTCGCTTCGCTCTCCGGCATCGAGCCGATCCCGGCTGCCGGCCGAGCCTGCCCGCCAACGATCCGCGATCTTTTCGACGGAGAGACCCTCACCCCAGCTCGATCCGGTCGCCGATCCGCAGGGTCCTGCCCTGCTCGCTGGCGGGAATCGAGGTGTTAATGGCAAAGCGGTAGTAGTGATTGAAGCGCAGCGGCTCAGACCAAGGCGGGAGCGTTTTCCGGCGCATCTCCATGAACCTCTTCTGGAACTGTGCGGTCGGATCCGCCTGGTCGGGATCGCGGGTGGGGACGACGCAGCGTTGGCACGGATTGTGGCCGCAAAAGCGAACGTCGCCCAAACGGAAGGGCCGCGTCGTGCCGGGTAAGCCGAAGAGGCGGTCCTCGCCGAAGGGCTCGGTGCCGGTGATTTCGAGGTTGGTGCGGAAGCGCCGGCGCGCGCTTTCCAGCGTGAGCCCGGGGAACCAGGCGGTGACTTCGCGCAGGCTGGCCTCGCTGCAGATGGTCGGGCCCGGCGCGGCGCGGTCGTCGGGAAAGCCGCTGGTCGGCTCGCGCTTGAGGTAGACAGGAAAGCCGAAAAACTTGCTCAGCCAGTCGTTCACCGCGTCGGGTTCGAGAAGCGAGAAGTGGCGCGCGCGGTCCGAGCCGGGCGCATCGAGGATGATCATCTCGTAGCTGGAGTCGAACTCCGCGCGCAGGAGCTGGACGCGGGGCGTCCGCTTCGCGTTGACGTACTTGCCGTCCGTGTCGAAGAGCGCGTAGATGCGGTCGCCCTCCAGGATGCCGCCGGGCGTGATGCGGGCCTCGCGCACCGAAATCCCGTCCAGCGACTTGACCGGGTAGATCAGGATCTGGCTCAGGACCATGATCGAGTATAGAAAGATTTGGTCCCGCCGCGAAGCGCCTTCCTCCACTCCGCGTCGTCCGGACGGGGGAAGGCGCTTTTGATCGGCCCGAGAGGCGGGCGACCGGTTACTCGTCCTCGATCCGGGCCTCGTCGCCGCGCTTGATCTTCCCGCCCTGGACGACGCTGGCATAGATGCCGACGTGCGCATTGTTGTGCTGCACGGCGGTGCGCAGGATGCCGTTGTCCTTGGGCAGATCGGCCTGCGGCAGCGTGGTCATGACGCAGCGCGGGCAGGGACCGGTGATCTTGAACTTCACCTGGTCCCCGATGGCGAGCACCTTGCCGATCCAGTCTTTTTCGACGAAGCCGGTCGCCTCGGGTGGGGTGGTGATCACAATGTTCGGGCGGAAGCGGCGCGCCTCCACGCGGCCTTCGGGGTAAAGCCGGCGCAGCTCGTTCATCGTCGCGGTGGTGAGGATGTGAACCATGGCGAGGTCGAAGAACGTCTCCGTCGGCATCGCCTCGTCGGTGACTTCGTCGCGCTTGGGCAGGCCTTCAATGTCGGGCCAGTATTCCTCCAGCGTGCCAGATTCCGGCGCCCCGCTGAGGAAGCGCACCGGCTTGCCGAGCGTGCCGGCCAGGATCGACTCGAGATCGGCGGCATTGGAGAGGACCGTGTCGCCGTTGGGCAGGGTGATGCGGACGGCGGGTAACTGGACGCTGTCGAGCGGCGCGGTGTAGGCCGCGTGAAAAGCGAAGAGATTCGGCCATTTGGATGGATTTTTCGCGCTCGCAATCTTGCCGGTGGCGGGATCGGAGAGCGCAAAGAGGCGGTCGCCGACCAGGCCCTTGCTGCCGATCATGACGGCGTTAAGTTCCTCGCCCATCATCGATTTGACGGGATAGCGGTAGATCGTTCCGACCGAGCCGACCTGCGTTTCTTGTGCGATCATCGTGGACTTCCTTTCGGTTGAAATTCGGGAAAACGGAAGCCCGGACTCCGCCGCGGAAGGGCGAGGAAGTCCGGGCTTGGACGAAGCGTTTACTTGAACGCGAGACCGCCCTGCGGCATGCGCAGTTCGGCGAGCTCCTCGCGGATGCGGGCCAGCGATTTCGGATCGCGGACCTTGTAGGCGACCGCGCGGAACATCCCGATCAGCAGGTAGGCGCCGAAGATATAGGGGAAGTAGTTCAGCGGCGCCGCGGGGACGGGGTAGACGCTCCCGACGACCGGGATGCAGAGAAGCGCGAGCCCGGCGACGCTCATGACCAGGCCGCCCGCCTTCAGTTCCCCAATCTTCTTCAGGTAGGCCGGGGCGGCGATGCAGATCAGGGCGTAGGCGCCGCAGAAGCCAAACGCGCCCATCGTGCCGGCATCGCCGAATTCATCGAGCGTGGCGCGGCCGCAGAGGGAGTAGATGGTGACGACCCCGAACATCATAAGGCCCATCATGCCGAGGGCGATGTGGGGCGTCTCGTTCGCCTTGTGCGAGCGCCGGAAGCATTCGTGGAACGCGCCGTGGCGGCTCATGGCGAAGATCACGCGCGCTCCCGCGTTCATGCAGGAAAGCGCGAGGGCGAAGAAGCTGACCATGGCGCCGAGCGACAGCGGAATGGAAAGCCACGGCACGTGGTACATCGCGGAAAGGATGTTCAACGGGGCGTCCCAGGTGTCGAGCGTCTTGGCCGCGCCGTGGGCGCCGAGCACCTCGACGTAGGAGACAAAGATGAAGAACGCGCCGGTCAGCACCAGGCTCCAGATGATGGAGCGCGGAATGGTGGTAAGCGGATTCTTCGCTTCCTCGCCGAAAGCCGTGGAGCTCTCGAAGCCGACGAGGCTGAAGACCGCGATGACCACGCCCAGGCCGAGACCGGACCAGGTCAGCGACTTCACGTCGTACTGCGCCGGGTCGAACATGGCCGTGCCGTGATTCGCCAGCACGATGCAGCAGAGGCCGATGATCAACGTGCAGGAGACCGCCTCGAGAATCAGCATCACGATGGTCGAGATGACGATATCCTTATACGCGAGGAGGAAACACGAGCCGACGCAGATAAAGAAGAGCAGGATGTCCGGCAGATGAATGCCCATGGCATCGAGCACCTTACCGGCGAAGATGGTGAAGCCGGTCGTTCCCGCAATGCCGATGAACAGGTAGGACCACATGAGGCACCAGCCCGACATCGAACCGAAGGTCGGCCCGAGGCCCATCGAGGTGTAGGTATACATCGAACCGGCCCCCGTGCTGCGCTTGGCGAACTGGTTCAGGTTGAAGGCAACGAACATCAGCATGATCGTGCCGACGAGGTACGACAGCCAGCTGAGGTTGCCTGAGTTGCTGAACATCAGCGGGACGATCAGCGCCGCCGTCATGGTCGGCGAGATCAACGCGATGTTTTGCGCCAATAACTCGGCGAAGTTCAAGCACGCGGGCTTGAGTTTGTGTTCCAGGCTCATGGTTCTCTCTCCTTGTTTCTGCGTGGGTTTCTGTGGTGGGTTTAAGGCTGGGGACGCTGGCGCGCGGCAGGCGCTGGAAGCAGCACGGGAATGGCGCGGCGCGAGGAAAAGACCGGAACCGGGGCCCGGCCTGCGGCCGTGACCGGCGTGGCGACCAGCAGCACCTCAGTGTGGCCAGGCCCGCGCGCGATCAGCCGGTGTGGCAGCCGCGAATCAAAGTGGGCGGCGTCGCCCGGCTCCAGGTCATAGGTCTTGCCCGCCAGCGAGAGTCGCAGGCGCCCGGCGAGCACGCAGATCCACTCCTCGCCCTCGTGCTGGAAATGCGCGCGGCCGGCGCGCCGCGGGGAGATGACCAGCCGAAGAGGCTGAAGATTGAAGCGGTGATCGGCGTTGGAAAGCGGCGTGTAGGTCAGCCCCTGCGCCTTGCGGGAAACCGTCTCCGCCGCCCGCACGATGAGGCATGGGTCCATCACCACGTCTTCCTCGAACATCGAGGCGAGCGAGACGGAAAAAACGCGGGCGAGCGTCAGCACAGCCGCGATGGAGGCCTGCCGGTCGCCCGTCTCCAGGCGCGAGAGAAAGGTCTTCGACAAGGCGGTCCGCTCGGCGAGCTCCTGCAGGCTCCAGCCCCGCGCCAGGCGCAGTTCGCGCAGGCGCCGGCCAAACGAATCGAGCTGGCTTTCGATGGGATTGCGAACAATGCTCATGGTGGATGTTGCCTCTCAGGCAATCGCTGTTGCCAAGCAGGCCATATGCCAGCGCGGGTTTCCTCGCAGACGCGCGATGGAGTGGAAACTTTGCGCCAGCACGTCGCCGAAAAACGAGCGCGCTGGCTGAAAAGAAACAGCCGGTGCCGTCAACCCGAAAGGTGCGCCGTCTCGAAGGTAGCCGGCGCTCTGCGAGCGCCGGTCCGAGCACACAGCGTAACTCTGGCAAGCCGAACTCAGCCGGTAGCCGGATCGGCCCGATCCCGGAGCGAGCAACGCGAGCGGAATGCCTTCCTGACTTTTCCGAACCCATTCCGCCGCTGCTGCGGCTCGGGCATTGAGCCGATGCCGGCTACCTGCGGAGGTTTTCGCCCTGGGGCCACTCCCTTGGAATGGGCGGTCTCAAACGAGGTTTCTATCGGCCAGCCAGCAACCTAAACCGACCTATCGGGGCGGCCGGTTTGCAGCGCCTCGAGAATCTTTTCCGGCGTGATGGGCAGTTCGCGCACGCGGGCTCCGGTGGCGTGCCAGACAGCGTTGCCGATGGCGGCGGCAATGCCGGTATTGCCGATTTCGCCCACGCCCCGCGCGCCCAGCGAGTTGAATCGATAATCCGGCGGCCCCACGAACTGAATGTCGAGGTCGGGCACGTCGGCGTTCACCGGCACATGGTAGGTGCCGAGATCCTGCGTGATATAGCGGCCGTTCTTTTCGTCGAGGATCGTGTGCTCGGTCAGCGCGGCGCCGATGCCGAAGGTTGCGCCACCCATGACCTGGCTGCGGGCCGTCTTGAGGTTGAGCGGCTGGCCGATGTCCATCGCCACGCTCACGCGCGAGACGCGGGTTTCGCACGTGAGCTTGTGCACGCGCACTTCGACAAAGAAGGCGCCGAACGATTGGTAGGCGAAGGTTTTGTGGGTGAACATGTCCTGCTCCTGCCGCATCGTCTTGCCGCCGGACGGTTCCGACTTGTCCACCGCTTCGATCGCGCCTTTGCCCGACTTGCCCATGATGTCGGTGAACGACTCCTTCTTCAGCGCATCGGCTTTTGCCTGCAGCGCGCCGCCGACCGGATGCAGATCCTCCATCTTCAGCCCGTGCAGCGGCGACTGCGGGTCCGCCGAAGCCAGATCGGCAAGCTGAGCCAGCGCCCCGTCGCAGGCCAGCTGGATCGCGGGGAGAATCGAGGCGGCGGATTGCGAGCCGCCGGAGACCGGCGCCTCGGGTTGCGTGGAATCGCCCAGCCGCGCCTTCACCTTCTCCATGGGCAAGCCCAGCTTGTCCGCCGCCGCCTGCGTCATGATCGTGTAGGTGCCGGTCCCCAGATCCTGGGAGGCGCAATCGACTTCGGCCGTGCCGTCGGACATCAGCCGCACCCGCGCGTGGGAGGGCGAGCGCTGCGCCGGATAGGACGCGGTCGCCATCCCCCAGCCGACGAGCCAGTCGCCATCCTCCGTGGCGCGGGGGCCGGCGGGACGTTTCGACCAGCCAAAACTATCGCCCGCCGCCTGGTAGCATTCCTCCAGATTGCGCGACGAGAACGGCAGGCCGTTCATCGGGTCGAACTGCGTCATGTTCGCCAGGCGCAGCTGCACCGGGTCCATTTTCAGTTCGACGGCGAGCTCGTCCAACGCGGACTCGAGCGCATAGATCCCGGGCGACTCCCCGGGCGCGCGCATGAAGGTGGGCGCGTTGGCGTTTAGCTTGTAGACCTGATGGTCGATCTCGATGTTGGGCGACGCGTAAAGCACCGCGCTGGAGGCGTGCCCCGTGCCCTCCACGAAATTGCCGACCACGCTTTGCGCGGTCTGGCTGAGGTGGCGGATGGCGATCAACTTGCCGTCCCGGCCGGCGCCCAGCATCAACTGCTGGGTCGTCCTGGGCCGGTAGCCCACGGAGGTGAACATGTTTTCGCGCTCCATGACAAACTTGACCGGCCGCTTCAGGTCCCGCGCGGCGGTGGCCACCATGAGCATGTACATCCACGAAGAACCCTTGCAGCCGAACCCGCCGCCGACAAAGTGGCTGATCACCCGCACATGTTCCTGCGGCATGGCCAGGCTGGACGCGAGGAAATTACGGGTGCCGTACATCCATTGCGACGGCGTGTAGAAGGTCAGGCGGTCATCATCCCACTTCGCCACCACGGCGTGCGGCTCCATCGGATGGTGATGCTCGATGGGCGTCACGTAGGTCACGTCCACCCGGGCCGGGCTGGTTTCCCAGGCGGCAAGGACGGTCTTTACGCCATCGGCCTTCTTCTCCAGATGCGGCTTCTGGCCGTTGACGCTCTCCGGCGGTTTCAGTTCGGAGGCATTTTCCGCCGCGGCAGGCGGTTCCTCTTCGTAGCTGACGCGCACGAGCGAGGCGGCTTCGCGCGCCTGCTCGTAGCTTTCCGCCACCACGTAGGCAACGTCCTGGCCATAGTAATGGATCTCGTACCCGTCAAGCGGCGCCAGTTGCTCGCTGACGATCACCCCGCCGCTGTTCTGCTTTTTGGGCGGGTACATCTTGGGTCGGTTCGTGGATGTATAAATCGCGACAACTCCGGGAGATTTTTGGGCCGCAGCAATATCAAGATTGGTGACGTGACCTTTTGCAATGGTGCTTTTAACAGCGAAAGCCCAAGCCATGTTGGGAAAATGATAGTCGGCCGAGTAATCGGCCTTTCCGGTAACCTTCAGTCTTCCGTCCACGCGGCTGACTTTTGCTCCGACGAGTTTCGGCGCGAGAAGAGGTGTTGTTGGG
>CAZZYY010000058.1:0-14670 GCA_964658475.1 uncultured Candidatus Methylacidiphilales bacterium
GTAGTGCCTTTTCCCCCGACCGATTCCGCCGCTGCTGCGGCTCCGGCATGGGGCCGATGCCGGCTACCAGGCTGCATTCCGCTGCGGCGGCTCCGCTGTCGGGCCGACGGCGGCTACCCACTGATCGGCATAGACGACTTGCCTCGTTCTTCCATCGCTTCGGCGATGCCCCAGAAGGCGATGCCGGCCACGGCACCGATCGCGCCGCCCAGGGCGAGTTTAAAGGCGCTGTCGAAGAGGAGGGGATCGATCAGTCCCGACGTGGCCGAGAAGAGGAGGAGAAAGGTAGAGCTCTGCAGCGCGGAAACGAGGCCGCGGACGCGAGGAAAATGGGCCATGGAACGCAGGTTCATCGCCGGGCTGGCCAGCGCGCAGCCAAAGGTGGTGGTGGCAATGGGGAGCACGGCCCACGGCAGCCGGGACGGCAGGAACCACGCGATCACCAGGTGCACGGCAAGCGAGATCACCAAGACGACCAGGCCGATGTGGACGGCGCGGCGGTCGCCGCCGGGTTGGTGGCTCATCCGGCCGGCCATGAGCGAACCCAGCGTGAGGCCGGTGACGAGCGGAACAAAGAGCCAGCTGAACTCCGTCGCGCCGAGATGCAGGATATTGAAGATGAAGGCGGGCGCGGCGCTGACGTAAATCATCAGCGACGAAAAAACCAGCGCGCTGGCGAGCACCTGGAGGATGAACTGCCCGTGCCGCGCAATCTGCCAGTAGTGGCCAAAGATCACCTTCGGATGAAAGGCATGCCGCTGCTCGACGGGCAGCGTTTCCTGCAGCCCGGCCCAGCAGACGGCCAGCAGCACCCCGGTGAAGATGGCGATGAAGAGAAAGATCGAACGCCAACCGAAAAGCGCCTGCAGCCAGCCGCCCAGGATGGGAGCGAGCGCCGGCGCGAGGCTAAAGACCATGGAGACGTAGGACATCATGCGCTGGGCCTCAGCGCCGCTGAACCGATCGGCGATCATGGCCCGGCCGACGACCCCGCCGGCGCCGGCGGAAAGGCCCTGCAGCAGCCGGAAGAACATCAGCCAGCCGAAGGTCATGGAGAGGCCTGCGCCGATAGAGCCGGCCAGATAAACGATCAGGGCGACGAGGATGACACGGCGCCGTCCGAACGAATCCGACAGCGTGCCGTGCAGCAGGGTCATGGCGGCAAAGGCGAAAAGATAGACGGTGAGCGATTGCTGGGCGATGGCCGCGCTCAGCCCAAAACGGCCGGCGATCGCAGGCAAGGCAGGCAGGTACGCGTCGATGGAAAGCGCGCCGATCATCGTCAGGGCGGCGAGGACGACGACAAGGGCGCGCGGTGACATGGGCCGACGATCCTAGCACAAGCCCGCGCCGACGCCAGATGCGGCGCGTCGGACTCGCCTGCCGTCATTATTCCTGTCATCCTGCCCGGCTTATGCGGCTGGGCTTAAGCGTCCTCATTTGGTTGGCGGGCGGCATCCTCCTGGCCCAGGGCCAGGACAAAGTCGTGGCGACGTTCGACGGGGGCACCACCCAGACCACGGCTCCCTTTACCGTGACGGACAAGTGGGAATTGCGCTGGACCGGCGCGGCCTCGCTCACGATCACGGCGCGGAATGCGGACGGCACCGTGGCGTTCGGCACGGCGGCGACGGCCGATGGCTCGCTCTACGAGCCCAGGGGCGGAACGTTCTACCTTCAACTCGCCGGCGCGCCGGCCGCCTCCGCGTCCGCCTGGCACGTCAGCGTCGTCGAAGTTGGTCCTTCGCCCACGGCTTCTTCCTTGGCCGTTTATGTTCCGCCGGAGACCGGTTCGCCTGCGCCGGGCGGTGAGGCACTGCCAATGCCGACCCTTTCCCTGACTAATACCGTCGCCAATCTCACCCCCGCGCCGGCCTCCAGGCAGCTAACCGACGCGGAGGCACGCGCCATTGTCCTGGTCAAAGGCGATGTCTCGGAGGGGACGGGATTCCTCACCCATGACAAGGACGGCACGCCCGTCGTGATCACGAACAACCACGTGATCTTCAATAATCCCAACGTCAAGATCACGACGACCGATGGCCGGCTTGTCCCCGTGCTGGCCTACCGGGGCGCGACGGATCGCGATCTCGTCATGATGACGATCAAGGACGATCACTATTCCTATCTGGATCTGGCGGCCAACGTGGACCAACTGGTGAAGGAAGGCGACGCGGTGCTCACGCCGGGCAACAGCGAGGGCGGAGAGGTGTTTCTCGACACCTCGGGCGAGATCAAGGCCATCGGCCCGGAGAAGATCGAGATCAGCAATCCGATCTTTCATGGCAACAGCGGCGGCCCGGTCCTGCATGTGGCCAGCGGCCAGGTGGTGGGTGCGGTCTATATGAGTTCGCTGGTCCATCCCCACGATCTGTTCGACGCCGCTTCGCTGGCCAATCCGGCCTCGGCGCTCGGCAAGACGCGCTATTTCGCCGTGCGCATCGATACCGTGCCCGCATGGGAAACCTACGACTGGAACCGGTTTTTGACCGAGACGGCCTTCCTCCACCATTTTCACCGGCAGACGCGGATGCTCGATTCGCTGCTCAACGGCGCCCGCTACGAAAAGGCAGGCCTGCCCGTGACGAACGGGGACGAGGGCTACTTCCCCAGCCCGCGTCTGTTTGCCGGCGATGAACGCCTGGCGTCTCTGGCCGAGGCCTACCATCAGCAGGCGGCCAATGCCGACAAATCCCAGCAAACGGATGCGTTGCGCGAACTCTGTTCCGGGCTGATCGACTACGCCTCGACCGACGCAGCGGAGATCGGACGACCCGAGAATTTTTACCAGTTCGACCGCGCTCGGGCGACGGCGGAGATCGCCTACCGAAAATCCCTGATCGATGAACTGAACAAGGCGGGAGATCGCATCAGCGATCTGGGGCACTGATCGACGCCACGATTGCTCCCTGGCGCCCGGACCCGGTAATCTCACGCGGCTGTCCTCCCCGCCTTTTCATGCTTGCGACTCTCACCGGTGCCCCTGTCGCCAGCACCGGCAGTCTTGTGCTGCTGCCGAGTTATAACAGCGGGCCGCAGTTGCTGGAGACGATCCGCGCGGCGATGGCCTGCTGGCGCCCCGTCTGGGTGGTGATTGACGCGAGCACGGACGGCAGCGAGACGGCGGCGCGGCAGCTCGCCCAGACGGAGCCGGGCTTGCGCGTCATCGTGCGTGACGTCAACGGCGGCAAGGGCGCGGCGGTGCTCGACGGCTTGCGGCTCGCGCTCGCGGAGGGATTTCAGCATGCCCTGGTGATGGACGCGGATGGACAGCATCCGGCCGACCGCATTGTCGAGTTCATGCGGCTGGCCGCGGATCATCCGCGCACGCTGATCCTGGGTGTGCCGCAGTTCGGGCCCGAGGCGCCCAAGGCCCGCGTCTACGGGCGGCTTGGCGGCAACACCTTCGCGGAGATCGAGACGCTGTGGGGTGGGATCCGCGATTCGCTTTTCGGGTTTCGCGTTTATCCCGTGGAGGACACGGTGCGGCTGATGGAGAGCATCCGCACGGCGCGCCGTTTCGATTTCGATACGGAGGTGGCGGTGCGGCTTTACTGGCAGGGTTACCGGACGCTGAACGTCCCGGTGGCCGTGCGGTACCTGACGCGTCAGGAGGGCGGCGTTTCCTATTTCCGCTATCTGCCGGACAACGTGTTGCTGGTGAAGACGCATTTGCGGCTGCTGGCGGGGATGCTGCCACGCCTGCCACGGCTGCTGTGCTGGACCCTAGGCTGGCGTTGAAGGCGCCGGGCATCGCCGGGTTGCCTTCCACGGCAATTCTCCGGATACTGCGGGGATGATCTCTGCATCGCAGGAACAGGCATGGGACGCGGTCGTGATCGGCGGCGGGCCGGCGGGAAGCACGGCGGCGGGTCTGCTCGCGCGGGCCGGACGCCGCGTGCTGGTGCTGGAACGCGAGAGGTTCCCGCGCTTTCACGTGGGCGAGTCGCTTATTCCCTACGGCAACGATGTTCTGCGCGAACTGGGCGTGTGGGACAAGCTCGAGTCGGCCGGCTTTATGCCCAAGCGGGGAGCCGAATTCACGCTGGGCAACGCCGCAGGTTTGCAGCGGTTTTACTTTGGGCGGAATCTGCCCGCCGGATACGGGCAGACCTTTCAGGTGGAACGCGCGCGCTTTGACCAGATCCTGCTCGATCATGCGCGCGAACTAAGCGCGACGGTGCGGGAAGGGGCGAAGGTGACGGGCCTTTCCGCCGATGCCGATGGCGTGCGTGTGAGCTACGATTGGAACGGGGCGCGGCACGAGGCGAGCGCGGCGTTTCTTGTCGACGCCAGCGGCCGCACGGCATTGGCGGGGCATGCGCTTGGGGTGCCGAAAAGCGATCTCGACATGCCGAAACGGATCGCGGTTTTCGCGCACTTCGAAGGCGTCTTCCGCCACAGCGGCGAGGAAGCCGGGCACATCACGATCGTGCGGCTGGAGAACGCCTGGTTCTGGCTTATCCCACTGGACGTGAACCGGACGTCGGTCGGGCTGGTGCAGGAGCTGGGCGACTTCAAGGCGGCCGGACTTTCACCGGCGGAGAGTTTTGAGCAAACGGTCGCGCGGCACAGCGAGCTGCGCTTCCGCATGAAGGACGCGCGGCGCAGTACGCCCTTTTACACGGAGGGCGAATACACCTTCCGCTTTGCGCGCGCCGCAGGGCCGCGCTGGCTGCTGGCGGGCGACGCGGCGGGGTTCATCGATCCGATTTTTTCCTCCGGCGTGATGGTGGCCCTTCGGTCGGGTTCGCTGGCCGCAGAGGCGATCCTGAAGGCAGGGGGGATGTTGTCCGCCGCGGCCCAACGCACGTACACGCGCCAGACGAAGAAGATGACGACCGCCTTCCTGCACATGATCCGGATGTTTTACGATCGCGGTTCGTTCGAGGTCTTCATGGCGCGGAGTCCGTTCCTCGGCCTGCCGCGGGCGGTCGTCAATCTCGTGGGCGGAAACACCGACCTGCCGTGGGGCTTGCGCTGGCGATTGTGGGCCTTTTACGCGATGTGCCGACTGCAGCGGCACCATGCGCTCGTGCCGCGATTGAGCTTCGCGGAGGCGACGCGGCGGGCGGAACCGGCGGCGCTGGAGCAGGCGAACGCATAAGCGCATGCGTTCCCATCGTCTCGACCTGACCTACAAGGCGGGCTGGTTCGGGCTCGGCGAGCAGGTCGGCCGGACGCTGCCGCGCCCCGTTCTCCGTGCGCTTGGCGCGGCGTGGGGCCGGATCTTTGCCTGGACGCATCCGCGGCACGTGGCGCTGGTAAGAAAAAATCTGGCGCTTTTGGGCGGAGCGCGGGAGCCCGACCCGGTGCAGGTCTATGCCGAGTTCGGCAAGGTCCTGGCCGATTATTTCTACGCCGCCCGCTCGGTGCGAACGGCGATCGATCTGGTGGACGAACGCCGCGGGTTCGAGCACCTGCAGGCGGCGCACGCGGCGGGTCGGGGCGCGCTGTTGCTCTCGCCGCACCTGAGTTTCTTCGAGCTGGGCAGCGCGGTCATGCACGAGTTCGGGTACCCCATGGTGGCGCTGACCAATCCGGAGCCCTCGGTCGAGCTCACGCAGTGGCGGGCGGCCTACCGCGCGCGCTGGGGCGTGGAGACGGTGGAACTCGGCGGCGCGCAGTGGCAGTTCGTCGAGATCGTGAAGCATCTCAAGGCGGGGAAATTCGTGGCCGCGCTCTTCGACCGCCCGCACGCATCGCAAAGTTTTTCCGCGCGCCTGCCGGGCGGATTGCTGCCGTGCTCGAGCGGGATCCTGTTGCTCGCGCTGCTGGGCCAATGCCCGGTCATCCCGGTCACGGTGGTGGCGAAGCCGAACGGGCGATACCGGCTGGAGGCGCTGCCGCCGATCCGGATCGAGCGCACGGCCAAGTCGTCCGAGACGCTCCAGCGCCATACGCAGGAACTGGTCGATGCGCTGTTGCCGATCATCGCCGCCCACCCCGAGCAGTGGTTCCAGTTCGCGCCGCTTGATCCGCCGGTCCCGGGGCCGGGCGCGGGTCCGTTTGTGTGAGTGGCCCGTGACGTCTTGCCAAGGAGAAGAGGAACACGGATCTGCCTGTAACTTTTCGCCGGAGCAGTTCGTCTGGGAGCTTACGATGACGATTCGAAATATGCTTTTGGCGATGATGCTCGCCGGTGTCAGTGCTGGTTCCGGCATGGCCCAGGCCCAGACGGCGGAGGACGCCGGCACCACAAGCGGCGCGGGCGCCGAGTCGAACCCGGGCAAGGCCCGGCGGCTGAGTTTCCTGAGCGCGGGAGACCGCGAGCACCTGCTGCGCGTGCGGCGGCAGGTGCTGGAGAGCAATCCCGATCTCAGGTCCGAGCAGGAGAAACTGCGCCAGGAAATGAAGTCGGCGAAAGACGGTGGCTCCAGCGCGGGCGTGGATGACAAGAAGGCGCTCCGCAGCGAGTTTCGCGAGCATCGCGAGAAGATGAACGCCGCGATGGTCAAGGCCGACCCAACGGTCCAGCCGATTCTCGACCAGATCGAGGCGCACCGGAAAGACCGCTTCCAGCAGGCGGACGGCGGCGCTTCAGACAACCCGTAAGATAAGATGATCGCTTCCCTCCGGCACCACGCGCTTCAATCAGGAGTATGGCCGCGGCGGAAAGTTCGGACGAGCAACTGGTCTCGGCCGCGCTGGGCGGCGACTCGGGCGCGTTCGGCTTGCTGGCGGCGCGGCACAAAGGCCGGGTCTTCGGGCTTGTCTCGCGGTTTGCCGGCAATGCCGCCGACCTGGAAGACATCTGCCAGGACGTTTTCATTCAGGCTTACTTCAACCTGCGCCAGTTTCGGCGTGAATCGCCTTTCGAGCACTGGGTCCTGCGGATCGCGACGTACAAGTGCTACGACTATTTGCGGCGGCGCAAGCGCGACCGCGCCGGCACGTCCATCGAGGTGCTGCTCGCCAGCGGCTATCAACCGTCCGCGCCCGAGCCGCCCGCGCGACATCCGGAACTCGACCGGCTTTACGAGGCGATTGGCAAGCTCACGCCCAAGGAGCGGCTGGTCATCACGCTGCTCGAGCTGGAGGACCGCTCGCTCCAGGAAGTGGCGCAGCTCACCGGCTGGAGCGTGGGCAATGTCAAAGTTCGCGCTTTCCGCGCGCGGGCCAGCTTGCACAAACTTATGATGGCTCCGAAATGAACGATTACCCGCCCACTCCCGACCCGCTGCTGGATTCGCTTTTTGCGCAGGCGCGGCAGCAGCGTCCCGCTACCGCGCGGGCGGAGTATGCGTTTGAGACGCGGTTGCTGGCGCGGCTGCCGAAACGTCCGGAAAGCGCGCGCGTCGGCTCGCTGGCGTGGCGACTGTTGCCGTTCCTGGCGGCGATCGTGCTCGTTCTGGGCGTGTGCCAGATGGAAGCCAGCCATGCGTCGCAGGAAGCGGAGCAGGCGGCGGCGCTGCAAAATCCCGAGGCGGTCGATCTCTTTTCCAGCCTGGAGTGACGCGATGATGCGGGACTGGAAATCGACGCTGGCCGTCATGCTCGTTTTTGCGCTCGGGTGCGCGGCGGGCATGCTTGTCGCGTTCATCGTCATGCGGCAGCACGTCGCGGCGGTGCTGCAGCGCGACTCGCCCGCTTACGAGCAGATGCTGGAGCGCCGCTTGACCCGTGGTCTTGACCTCGACGAGAGCCAGCGCGAGCGCTTTCACGAGGCGCTGACGGCCAACATCGAGGCGCGCAAAAGCCTGCAGAAGCAGATTCAGCCGCAGGTGCAGGCGCTCAATATCCAAACACGGCGGGAACTCCGCTCGATCCTGAAGCCGGAGCAGTTCGCGGCTTTTCGCCGGAACATGGAAGATTTTCGGCGTCGCTTCGGTTCGCCGGGATTGGGCGGTCGCGCGCTCGACCAGGCGGCAGGCGGCACGAACGCGGCTACGCCGGTCGCCGGCACGAACGAGGTTCCGCAGGCGAATTAGCGGAAATCGTGCGAGGCCACGTCGACCAGCATCGGGCCGCGCAGGGGCGCGACCTGCTGCGCGAGCACGGAGACCACGCCTTCCTGGATTTGCAGGCGGCCGCGGATTTCGAGAAACGACTCGTGCGTGATGGTGAGGCGCAGCTTCTCGAAGAGATCGCTGCGGACCATGGCGTTGGAAATCCCGGTCTCATCCTCCAGGCTGATGAAGACGTTGCCCTTGGCCGTGCCGGGCCGCTGCCGGCAAATGACGGCCCCCGCTACGACGACCGGCTGGCCGTCGCGGCCCCGGGCCAGTTCCGCCGCGCGCGTGACCTGCGGGAGGCTCGCCCGCAGGAAACTCATCGGATGCGGGCCGATGGAGAGCGATGTGCCCTCGTAATCGGCCTGCATGCGCTCGAGCGGATTCATCGGGGCGAGGGGAGCGGGCGCGGCGCGGCCCAAGTGGCGATGGGAGAGAAGATCATCCACGTCAAAAAGGGATTCCACGTCCCACAACGCGGCACGGCGATGCTCGCTGAAGGAGTTGAACGCCCCGATGCGGGCAAGCACCCGGCGCTCGGCCTTGTTCAGGCGCACGCGCAGCAGGAGATCCGCCAGGCTGTCGAAGGGCCGGCAGGCGCGCTGCCGCACCAATTCGGCGGCGCGTTCGCGATGCAGGCCCTGCGCATAATTGAGGCCCAGGCGGATGGCGCCGTCGTGCTCGATCTGGCAGAGCACGCCTGAGCGCACGACGCAGACCGGGCGGAACTTCACGCCCCGGCGCGTGCCGTCCTTGACCAGGGTGGCGGGCGAGTAAAAGCCCATGGGCTGGTTGTTGAGCAGGCCGCAGTAAAACTCCGGCGCGCGATGCACCTTGAGCCAGCAGCTCGCGTAGGCGAGCAGGGCAAAGCTGATTGCGTGGCTCTCGGGAAAACCGTAGAGCGCGAAGGAGCTGAGCGCGTCGATGATTTGTTCCCGCACCTCCGGCTCGACCTTGCGTTCGTCCATCTTGCGGCGGAGTTTTTTCACTACTTTCTTCATCCGTTCCTCCGACCGGTGGAAGGAGATGGCGCGGCGCAGTTCCTCGGCCTCCTCGCCGTTGAAACCGGCCATGATCATGGCGATCTGCAGCATCTGTTCCTGAAAAAGCGGGACGCCCAGGGTGCGCTCCAGCAGCGGAACGAGATCGGGATGATAGTAGCGGATCTTGGAGGGGTCCTTGCGGCGGGCGAGATACGGATGCGTCAGGCCGCCGCCGATGGGCCCGGGCCGGATGATCGCGACTTCAATGGCGACGTCGTAAAAGTTCTCCGGACGCATCCGCGGCAGGGTGGCCATCTGCGCGCGCGACTCGACCTGAAACGTTCCGATCGTTTCGGCCTTCTGCATGAGCTCGAAGGTGGCCGCGTCGTCCTGCGGGATGGAGGCGAGGTCGACACCGCGGCCGCGTTCGCGGGTCAGCGCCAGGCTGTCCTGCAGCACGGCCATCATGCCCAGGCCGAGGAAATCGACCTTGATGATGCCGAGATCCTCGCAGTCGTCCTTGTCCCACTGCACCACGGTGCGGCCCGGCATGGAGGCGTTTTCCAGCGGCACGACCTGGTCGAGCCGGCCGGCGCAAATCACCATGCCGCCCGAGTGCTGGCCGAGATGGCGCGGCAGGCCGAGGACGCGATGGTAGAGCTCGACCAGCGGGCGGAAGCGCGGGTGCGCGATGGGGATGCCGGCTTTTTCCACCTGCTCCTGCAACTCCAGCGTGTGCTCAAAATCGCCGCTGGCGAAGAGGTCGGAAAAGCGCTTCAGCACGTCCTCGCTGAAGCCGAGTGTCTTGCCCACTTCGCGCACCGCGCTGCGGCCGCGATAGGTGATGACGTTCGCGGTCATGGCGGCGCCGTGCCGGCCGTAGCGGCGGAAAACCTCCTGGATCACCTGCTCGCGCCGCTCGCCGCTGGGCAGGTCGAGATCGATGTCGGGCCAAGCTTTGCGATTTTCGGTGAGGAAGCGCTCAAAGAGAAGCTTCTGCTTGATGGGATCGACCGCGGTGATGCGCAGCGCGTAACAGACCGCGCTATTGGCCGCACTGCCGCGGCCCTGGACGAGGATGTCATGGTCGCGCGCATACTTCACCATGTCGGCCACGATCAGGAAGTAGCCGGCGAAGCCGAGCCGGTTGATGAGGCGAAGTTCCTTCTTGAGCTGCTCCCGCACCTGGCGCGAGAGCGGCCGGCCGAAGCGTTCCCAAGCCCCGCGCCAGGTTTGCTCGATCAGTTCCTTCTCCATCGTGGTGCCGGCGGGCACGGGAAAATCGGGAAAGCGGTAGCCGAGGTCCTGGAGCGTGAACTCGAGCCGGCCGGCCAGCCGCTCCGTGTTCAGGATGGCCTCGGGCAGGTCGGCGAAGAGCGCCGCCATTTCGCGCGGCGACTTCACGCGGCGTTCCGCGTTCGCGCTCAGGAGTGCCCCGGCGGCATCGAGCGTGGTGTGATGGCGCAGGCAGGTAAAGACGTCGTGCACGTCGCGGCCTGCCGCTGTGGCGTAGACCACGCCGTTGGTGGCCACGAGGGGCAGGCCGTGCGCCGCGGCCAGGTCGCGCAGGCCATCGACGATGCGGTCCTCGCCGGGCAGGCGATGACGCTGCAACTCGACGTAAACGTGGTCGGCGCCAAAGGTGTGCACGAGCCGCCGCAGCGCCGCGTCCGCCGCGTTGCGGTCGCCGCGGGAAACGGGCGCGCGCAAGGGGCCTTCCTCGTCGCCGGTGAGCGCGATGAGGCCTTCGCGAAACTCCTCCAGCTCGCTCCAGGCCACGCGGCTTTCGCCCTTGGGCGCGCGCAGCAGGGCGCGTGTGAGCATCCGGCACAGGTTCTGGTAACCGCCGCGGTTCATCACCAGCACGGGCAGCACGGTGCCGTCCTCCAGCACCAGCTCGCTGCCGACCAGCGGCCGGATCGGCGCAGGCTTTTCCTCATCCACTTCGCGGGCCTTGGCGTAAAAGCGGGGGGCACCGTGGACCCCGTTGCGGTCGCACAGCGCCATGGCGGCCAGCCCCTGCTTGGCCGCCTCATCCGCCAGCTGCTCGGGATGGGACGCGCCGCGCAAAAAGCTGAAGGCACTGCGGGCGTGAAGTTCGATGTAAGCCATGCCTGGTCCTCACGCGTAAATGCCGTCGATAAACCAGTCCGCGCCGGCCTGCACCAGGCGGTAGAAGCCGTCCGCGGTGGCGATGTCCCATTCCTCGCGTTCCCACTGCCGGTCGCGCTGCCACCAGAGCCCGGCCAGCCGCCACGGGCCGCGGATTTCGTGGATCGGGCCGGTCGTCGTCGTCGAGTAGAGGAAGGCCGGCCCGCTTTCGTTCCGGAGCACGCGCGCGGCCACCGGCGGGCGGAAGCGCAGGCAGGGCAGGCCGACGAGCCGCTCGTCCGAGGCCGGCGCGGGAGCTTCCGGATCGTAGGGCCGCAGGGCAAAGGCGTCGGGGTGATGCGAGGAATCGAGCTGCGGCGTGCCGACCTTGCCCGGCCCCAGCAGCGCCTGGAGCCGCGCCAGCGTCTCGGCAAACTGGTGTGGATCGCGCAGCCCGCGATCGAGCAGGTCGATCTGCCGCACCTGCGGGCGCACCGCCCTGGCCGCGAGGTCCACGCCCACGATGGGCGATTCCGAGGTGAAATTTTCCAGGTGCGTGTGCAGGAGGCGGAAGAGCAGGTCCACTTCTAGCGTGGGGTGCGGGATGGAAAAGACGCGCTGGTAGGGGGTATCGCGCTCGAAGCGCAGCACCAGCCGGAGCCGCCCGGCGACGTAGTGGGCGCAGGCCAGGCGCGCCGCGATTTGTTCGAGGAAACGCCGCAGGAGAAAGAGGAGCGGCTCAAGCGTTTCCACCGCATGATCGAGATCGGCCGATTCGGCAAAGAACTCCGGGGGCTTGACCAGGCGCAGCGGCCGGGGCGATCCGCCCGCCGCCCGTTCGCCGAGCGCCACCGCCTCCGGTCCGAGGCGCTCCCACATTTCCGCCGCGGGCAGCGCGCGAAGCTGGCCCACGGTGCGAATGCCCCAGGATTCGAGCACTGCGGCGAGTGCCTCGCCCGGGGCCAGCGCGGCGAGGGGAAGCGGCGCCAGGAACTCGGCGGCGTGGGTCACGAGGCGCACGGGCGCGGCAAAGCGCGCCGCCAGCAGCGCCAGGTCGGGCGTTCCGGCCACGCCCATTTGCACTTCCAGCCCCAGCGCTTGGAGGGGAGCGACGATCCGCCGCGCCAATTCCGGCTCGGAAAAGGCGCGCTCGGGCGGCAGCTCGATCGTGACCACGCCGGGGCCGGTCGATTCCAGGAAAGGCGAAAGCGTTCCGGCCGTTTGCAGCAGCGCATCCTGGGCGGAACGTTCCTGGGCCGCCTGCGGCGCGAGCAAATGCAGCGTGGTGCAGCGCGCCAGCGCCTGGGTCGGCGTCATGCCGGTTGCGACGGTGAGGGAACGCGCCTGCGCGTTGAGCTCGGCCACGCGTGGCTTGGCGCCGGGGGCGGACTCCACCAGCGCGACCGGCTTTCCCGCCAGTCCCGGCTGATGCCGCAGGATGGCCTGCAGCCGGAATTCAGGCGCAAGCAGCACGGCGTAGCTTTTCATCGTCTCTTGGGTTGGAGAAGTGGCTTAGGGTGGGCGCTCGGCTGGAACTTGGATCGGCCGATTCGGGAGCGAAGAACGCGAGCGGAGTGGTTCCCTCTCTTTTCCGGGCTGATTCCGCCGCTGCTGCAGCTCCGGCATCGGGCCGATGCCGGCTACCTTCGGAGGTTTTCGTGCCGGCCCACTCCGCGGTGGAGGCGGGCGTTGGCGAGGCTTCACCGTCGCTTCTTCCCAAACGGCGGCGCTGCACCTGCACGTTCAGGTTCGCCACCAGTTCCTCGCGGGCCACGTGCAGGCGGGAGAGAGGAAAGGCGCCGCCGGCCGTCACGCGCAGCCGGGCGCAGCCGATCTGTGGGCGCGGCGTGAAGACGAGCAGCGCGACGCCTGATTTTTCCGCCAGCATCTGCAACCGGTGCCACGCTGTGGCGGGAATGCGCCGCAGTTCACCCGCCGGATTGAGCGTTAGCAGCATAAGTACCAGCGGGACATTCCCGTCCCGCACCGCCAGATCGGCCGCCTTCACCGCCTGCCATGCCTCGTGACAGCGCACCCAGAGCAGCCGGTTCAGCTCCGCCTGCGGCAGGCCCTTGGGGCCAAAGCTGGTCCTGCCATCGATGAGAATGGCGCGGTCGCCGCGGCCCAGCACGGCGTGGAGCAGGCCATAGAGCAGGAGCGATCCGCCGGGCCCTTCCGTCACGATCTCGGTAAGCGCGCCGCGCGGCAGGCCGATCTCGTCCACGACAGGAAAACCGGTCGCGTAAAGGGCTTCTTCCGCCCGTGACGCGCCCGGGCCAAAACGCTCCGCCAGCAGTTGCCGGAGTTCGAGAATCTTGGTGGCAACGTTCGCAGGCATGCCACCATCTTATTATCCAAAAGTATAAATTCAAGGGCTTTGCTTGAATCTGGAATTGGTTCGGCAGTTCTTCATCGTGGAACAAGCTTTTTCCGTCTAATGAAAGGGTGATTTGTTTTCAGGTCCTTCTCATCGACCTTCCACTTCCTTTTCCATGAGCCATCCTGCCCACTCTTCGACCGATCTCGAACGCCAGATCGAGATGGACTTCCTACGCGCGACGGAACTGGCCGCGCTCAACACCCTGCAATGGCTCGGCAAGGGCCAGAAGGAAAAGGCGGACGAGGCGGCCTGCGACGCCATTCGCGGGATGTTCGACCTGATGGACATCCGCGGCGAGATCGTGATCGGCGAGGGGATCAAGGACGAGGCGCCGGGTCTCTTCAAGGGCGAGAAGGTCGGCACGTGGAAGGAAGGCTCACCGCATTTCGAGATCGCGGTCGATCCGGTCGACGGCACGACCAACGTGAGCAAGGGCATGCCGAATTCCATCAGTTGTATTGCGGCCGCTTCCGGCGCGCCGGAGGGCCAGCCCTGCCTGCAGGACATCCCGGCCTTCTACATGAAGAAGCTGACGTATCCGTTGGAGGTCCGCCGCGCGTGGATGAAGGATCCCCAGTTGCCCATCGACATTGAGGCACCGATCGAGGAGGTCATCGACGTGACCGCGAAAATCCTTGGCAAGGAGGTGCGGGACGTGGTCGTCTGCGTGCTGGACCGCCCGCGCAACCAGGAGCTGATCGAAGCGATCCGGCGCAAGGGCGCGTCGCTACGCATGATCGTGGACGGCGACATAGCCGCCGCGCTGGCTCCGGCGATGAAGACCTCGGCCATCAATCTTTACGCCGGGATCGGCGGCGCGCCGGAAGGGATTCTTTCCGCCGCGGGCCTGCGCTGCCTGGGCGGCGGCATGCGCGCCAGCATCTGGCCGCGCGACGAGGAGGAGAGGAAATCGCTCATCGCCAGCGGCTGGGGCGACCGGCTCAACCATCAGTTCATGTCCAAGGAGCTGGCGCCTGGCAACGATGTGGTCTTCGCCGCGACCGGCGTCAGTGCCAGCCCGCTGCTCAAGGGCGTGGAAGTGGAAGGCGCGATCGCGACGACCCATTCCGTGCTCATGCGCGCGCGCAGCGGCACGGTCCGCTTCATCGAGGCGCACCACAATCTCGAACGCAAGACGATCCACCTGCGTTCCACGCAGATCGAGCGGCGGATTTAGGGCGAAGCGCCAGGCGGACCGTGGCCGGCTGTCTTTGGGACGTTCTCTTCAGGGGTTGGTTCGGATTAGACCCTGAGGTAGCCGGCG
>CAZZYY010000059.1:0-14458 GCA_964658475.1 uncultured Candidatus Methylacidiphilales bacterium
CGCCGATCGCCACCCCGTGACGACGGAAGAAACCGGGTTCGTCGTCGTCCAGGTACTCGGGGGCACTCATGTTTCATCCCTTGAGCGGTTTGGTCGCGAGCGCCACCTGGCTGATGCCGAGCTTCGCGCAGACGTTAAGGACATCCATCACACCCTGATACTGGGTCTTGCTGTCGCCGCGGATGACGACCGGGAAATCGGGCGTTTGCGCCTTTTGCTGCGTAAGCCGCTGCTCCAGCTCGTCCAGCGTCACCGGCACGGTGTTGAGGAAGATCTTCCCGTCATTGGAGACGGTGATGGCCTGGATCTTCTTCTTCGCCTGGCTCTGCGCGGCGCTCTCCTTCGGCAAATTGACCTTCAACCCCTGCAGGCCGGCCGTGGTCATGATGATGAAGATGAGCAGGAGGACGAGATAGAGATCGACCATGGGCGTGACGTTGATGTCGTCATACGCCTTCCCCTCGCTGTCGGCCTTCATCGACATGGCCTAGTTCCTCTCCACGGGCACGCGCTCGATTTCCACGTCGCTGTAGAACTCGGCCATCTTGGTGACGAACTCGTCGATGAAGATCTGCATGTCGCTCGACACGATCTTCATCCGCGAAACGAGGTAGTTGTAGCCCAGCAGCGCCGGGATCGCGACGAGCAGGCCCGCGACGGTCGCGACGAGCGCCGCGGCCAGGCCGGGCGCGATCGCGCTGATGTTCACCTCACCCGTCGCGGCGATCGCCGCGAACGTGATCATGACGCCGATACAAGTGCCAAGCAGGCCCATGAACGGCCCGCCCGCGATCGAGATGGTGAGAAACACCATGCCCTGGTTGAGCGCGTGGTTTTCCCGCACGTAGCCGCCGTCGAGGCTCGCGCGGATGGCCTGGATGGAGCGCGAGGAAAGGCTGCGCCCGTTCTTGATCCGGTGCCCGATCTCCTCCGACCCGATGTGATAGATGCGGTAGACGCTGGAGTCGCGCAGCAGCCGCCGCTGGATCTTGGGCGAGGCCCGGCCGCCCAGCGTTTTCACGTTGTCCGCGTTGCACTGGTCGAGCGAGGTGAGATCGACCGCAACGTGCGACCATTCGCGGAAGAAGAGCGCGTTGCCTTTCTGCACCGTGTTGAGGAACACGAGCTTGGTGATCATCACGTACCAGCTCACGCCCGCCATGATCCCGAGCACGCCAATGACGACCCAGCCGTCGACCGTGACCGACCGGAGAATGACGCCGAAAAGCCCCAGGCTTGCGCTCAGCCAGCCGGCGGGCAGTTGCTCGTCCGAGGCGACGACCAGAAGCTTGGTCGCGGTGTCGCCCCCCTGCCCGAGCGCCGCCAGCTTCAGGAAGCCGACTGGCCGCGCCGTGTTGGAAATTTCCAGCTCGTCCAGTTCGCCGACCAGGCCGGCGTTCGCGGCGGGCGCTCCCGCCGCGGTATCGAGGCCAAGGGTCGCGGGCGAATTGAACGCCGGCAGTGCGGCGTTGAGCGTGCCGTAGGCCGCGCCATCCAGGTAAAGCGTGATCTTGCCGGAGTCGGCCACCATCGCGAGGTGATGCCAGCTGTTCGCGGCGACCGGCGCCCCGCCGCTGCTGCGCGTGCCGTCCAGATCGACAAAGGGCACTCCGTTGTCCAACCCAATGAGCAGCGCGTGGTCGCCGTCGTGGCGGCTGTAGACCACCGCGCTTGGCGCGAGCACCGTCGCTTTCACCCATGCCGACCAGGTCAGCGAGGCGCCCGACGCCCAGTTGAGCGACGCCGACGCGGGAATGGTCACACCCGTCTTGCCCGTCAGCTTCAGGCCCGGTCCGATGAACGAGCCGTCGATGTTCGCGGCCGCATTCGAGGCATCGTTGCCGTTGCCGGTGGCATCCTTCGGCGGCTGGGCGGCCTCGGCGAAGTGATAGACCAGCGCGGTATCGCCGTCGTAGGTCGCCTTCGCATCGGGACCGCCGCTCATCGGCTTGCTGCCTGTGTTGCCGTAATAGAGCCAAAGCGTGGTCGCGGCCCCCGGCTTGAGGTCGGGGACCTTGACCCAGACGAACGCCTCGCCCAGCAGCGAGTCGTACTTCTCGATGTGGAAGGTCAGCGGCGTCTTGTCGTCGCCCGCGACAAAGCGGATGTCGCTGCCGTCGTCGTGCGCGGAGGCAAACTGAAAGTCACCGTCGTGCAGGCGAATGAGCACCACTGCGGTGCCGATCGGCTCGGAAATCGGCACGCCGGTTCCGCCCGTGTCGATGGTGATCTTCTTGCGCAGCGACCAGTCGTTGTTCCACCACGCCTGCGCCGGCAGGCTGAGCGTGAGCTGCGCGAGCAGGCCCACCAGGAGAAGCTTCAACAGTGATTCGGTTTTCATGGTGGTTAGAAGTCGGCCCACAGACGGAAGGTGAAGCGGGGCGAGTAGCGCGTCGTGTCGGCGCCATCGATCAGCGGCAGCCCGAAATCGAGCGAGCCGTTGAGATGATCGAGCAGCCGCAGCCGGGTGCCGGCCCCGATGCTGGCGAGGCGAAAGATGCTTTGCTGCTCGGGCAGCGGATCGTAGATGCTGAGCACGCCGGCGTCGGCAAAGAGGTAAAACCGCCACTCGTCCACCGTCTTGCCCAGGAACTCGCCCAGCGACGGCGTGCGCACCTCGACGGAACCAAAGGCGCCGTTGTCGCCCAGTTCCTCGGACTCGAGATACCCGCGCACCGTGCCGAGGCCACCGCCGCTGAACTGCTCACTGTTCACCAGCGGCTGGTCGGCCACCTGGCCCTGTACCTTGCCGAAGAGCTGCACGCCCTCCGGCAGTTCGGAGGTGTGGGACAAGTCGCCGCGCAGGTAAAAGAAGTTTCCCGTCGCCCCGTGCCGGTTCTCGTCGAACTCGGCGTCGTCGCTGCCCAGCTCACGAATGGCGAGGTTCACGCTGCCGTTGAACGTGGTCTCGTGCCCCTTGCCCGCCCACGTGCTGCTGTACGCGGCGCTGAACGGATAATAGGTGACCGGCGTGACCGCCTGCGTGCCGGCGATCAGCACGTCCTGGGAGAAGTGCTTGTAATCAAGCCCCAGGCTGAGCGATTGGTAAAAACCCGTCTGGCCGGGCAGCTGGATGGTCGCGCGGCCTCCGATCACATCGCCGGTGCCGGCGACGCCAATGCCGCCGAGCGTATTCACGTTGCTGTCCTGCGACGTGCCCTCGATCATCAGCGTGAGCCAATCCACCCCCGGAAGCCGCGCGATGTAATCGGCCGAGAACACCTCCACCTGGTTCGGGTCTTCCGGCGAGACCTGGAAGCTGAACCCGATCGAGTGCTCCAGCTGCCAGAGATTGTCGTAACTCACCGAGCCGTTCACCCGCAGCGGCGTGGTGTTGGCGCTGTAGCGGTTGTTCAGCTCGAGGCTGCCGTGCAGCGGAAAGGTGTCCTTCACGTTCAAATCCACATCGACCGTGCCCGGAATCTCGCCCGCGCGCACCGTGGGGGTCACCTGCCGGTCCGGGATGTTGTTCAACACCCCGAGGTCGCGCGTGACTTGGGAGAAATTGGGCGACTGACCCTCCTCCAGCGACGGCGCCTCGCGCTTGATCTCGTCGATGGAAAAGTAGCGCGACCCATGCACGCGCAGGCGTCCGATCGTCTGCGGCACGACCTGCAGGGTGATGATGCCGCTTTGCACCTGCTGCGGGGGGATCTGCACGAGCACCGTCTGAAAGCCTTTCTCGTGATAAGCCTGCTCCAGCGCCTGCCGCGCCTGCTCGACATCCTCCTCCGTGCGGTATGGACCCAGGTACGGATACACGGCCGATTCCACCTCCAGCCGCGGCATGAGATTTCCGCCTCCAATCACCCGGTACTTCGCCACATAGAAATGGCGCTCGGGCGCGGGGACCGCCCCCGACGACTGCGTTGGGGCAGGCTGCGGCGCCGGTGGGGGCGTGGCGCCGTCCAGCCTTGAGCCGAGGGCCAGGATCATGACGACGCCTCCGTATAATCCCGCACGGCGGCGGGCGACGCGACGCGCGAAAGCGTAAAGGAGCGCAGGCGCTTCATGGTTCACTGATCGCCTCCAGGCCGCCGGGCGGATTCAGGATCGAACGTTGGGATCAGGGCGGCTTGGAACATCACAGGGCCCCTAAAGGATCGAATGGTTTCGCCGCGGCCGGTACTGCCGGTGAATGGCCGCCGAGATGGCGATGGAAAGATCGCCCACGGTCGCCGTCGACCCGTTCACGGTGGGCCGGAGATGCCGCCGCTGGATGAGCACGCCGAACTTCGCCTGCACGTCCTTGTGTAAAAAGGCGTCCAATTCCTGGTCGCTCCACGCCATGCTATTACCCGCGCCTTGCAGGGTGAGGTTGGTGCCGACACTCACGCCACCTCCCACCTTCTTGGCAAGCAGCGCGGTCAGCTTGTCGTGAATGGCCAGAATGTTGGCCTGATTGCCGATGGTCACAGGGCTCTCGGTGGTTAAGGTGAAGGCGCGCTGGCTTAGGCCAGCACCCCGCGTGGGCACAAGGCCCGCCACGCCCGGCCCGAGCCATGAGGGACGCCAGGAGTGAGGTGCACGCCCCTCTTCTGCGGGCGGCAAACGACTTTTGTCCCGCAAACAGGTCAAGACAAGGTAACGAACATTCGTCAATTCGGAGGCAAGCCGACCGTCACCCAATCTTCGCAAATCGGCCCGCCTTTCCGATCAGTGCGCCAGGAGGCCTTCTCGCCTCAATAATGGCGGCGCGGCCGGCTGCGCGACCGCGTGCAGAGATAGTTGCAGACCAGGACGCAAAACGCGGGAGCGACGAAGGTGGAGCAGAGAAGGAATGTTTGCATGCACGATTTCTAAAGCGCCTGCGCGGCACTTCAGCACGTCTGCCGTTAAGAACGAGTGACGGCGATGTCGCTACACAACCTTCGTGCCGAAAGCCGCCCGCCGCCGGCGTCTACGGCGGCGGAGCCGGAACGACAATCAGCGGTCGATGAAACCTGACCGGCGGGTGAAACATGGGCCGGTTCATGTTTCCATTTCCATTCAAGACGGTATTGGGAAACGGGACGACACCCGGCGGCGGGGGAGCGACGCCATTGGCCGGTGGCCCGGAATTTTCCAACTTCAGGGAAAGGATTTCCCCGTTTCGCCGGATCTCGGCCAGGGAACCGTCGGGCCGGCGCGCGATCGAGATCAAAGTCAGATTCCTCGCCGGCTTGTTGCTGGCGAGGACGAAGTGTTGCTGCGACTGCTTGTCGATCAGGCTCGCGTAGCTGATGCCATCCACCTGAGCAAGCCCGACCAGCGAGTAATCGGCCGACGTGGCGGCCGCGTCCTCCGTGGCGATGGCGAACGGCGACTTCGTCCAGAGCGCGGCATACCGGTCGCCGGAAAAACCGGGCGCCGGCAATGGCGATCCCGCCGGGTCGTCCGCCTGCGCCGCCAGCATCGCCATCAGCATGCAGACCGGCACGGAGGCAAAACGCGCGTTCATTTGGGACCCTCCCGAAAGTAGCGCGAAACGTGCAGCGTGCAGACCATCGACTTCTGGTCCTGGTCGGCCTTGAGCGAAAGCAAATCGACGGCGTAAAATTTTTCGGGCTGCTCGAGGTCCGCCAGCCAGCGGCAAAGCGCCTCCATGCTGCCCTTCACCCGCACCTCCGACTGCACCTTGGCGCCGGCAGCGCCATGCTCGACCTCGCCAAGGTTCTGCTCCTCGATTTCGAGATGATGATCCCGCGCCCCCTGCACCACCGAGCTGAGCACCTGCGCCCGGGCGTCGCCTTCTTCCACCGCCATCGGCTCGTGGTCATGAATCCAGTGCGACCGGGCCACCCAACGCGGTTCGTCCTGCAACTCGACCATGGCCTCGGCGTTGTCGGCGCGGAGCGACGCGCGCGCAAGAGCGAGCGAGCGCTGCTTTTGCACCAGCGCCTTGCCGCCGAAGAAAAGCAGCCCGCCCAGGAGGACAAGTCCCAGCACGGCGAGGAGGATTTTCTCCGATCTAGTCGTGGGCCGCATAGACACCTTCGATCTGCAGTTGCGTGACGTCGTTCGCCAGAGAGTGAGGCTGCGCCATCTGCCAGGTATAACCCGGCAGCTTCGCGTTCTTCTTGAGCGCGTCGAAGAACTGGAAGCCGGCGGTGAGGTTCTTCGCCTCGGCCTTGATCAGGAGGTGGTTGCCCTCCGCCTCGAACAGCGTCAGGTGCACCTGGTCCTCCGGCAGCGACTCGGCGACATGGAGCAGCACCTCCAGCGGGTACGAATCGCGCGCAACCACCGGGTGCAACTCGCGCCAGGCCGCTTCGGTATCGTGGACCGTCCTCAGGGCGGCGGCGTGGTCGCTCTGCCATTTTTCGAGCTGACCGATCTCCCGCTGCATCAGGTAAAGCCGCCCGCCCAACGCAAGGGCCGCGACCGCGATCAGCACCGCCACCACCACCCCCAGGCGCAGCCACCAGCCCCGCGTCACGCGCTGGCGCTTCGCCTCGAAGACCCGCGCCGGGACGACCGTCCAGGGTTCTGCGGGCAACCTGGGCGCAGGCTGCGTTTCAGCCCGCACGGGAAGTTGCAAATGCGATCGGATCGCGTCGACCGTGCCCGCTGCAGCCTCGAACCGAAGCACGACGCCCTGGATCTTCTCCACGACCCCCTGCATCTCGAGCGCCGAGAGGATGCAGGTCAAATCCTGGAGCACGCGGGCCGTCGGCGCGGCGTCCGGCAGCACTTGAAAATAGGCCAGCCGATCGCCCCGCGTCAGCGCCGCGGCCAGCCGGTCGTGCTCCCGCCACAGCACCAGGGCGTCGGCCGGCAACTGCAGGCAGCGGGCGGACACCTCGAAGCGGTGGAACGTGTCGGTCTCCAGCTCTTCCGGCAGGATCGCGGGCAGCACGCCAACCAGCACCAGGGTCCGCGCCGGTTCCTCGACGATGACCGACCAGTCGAAAACCGCCTCGACCCCTCGGGGCTGCAGCCCGCGCGCCTCCAGCTGCAGGACAATCATGTCCCGGAACCGCTTCGGATCCGTTTCCAGCAGCCACAAGGGCAGCGCGATGACTTGGGCGACCGGCAGGGCCAGGACCGCGCCAGGTCCGCCCCGGGGCGCGAGCGGTGTCGTACCGACCAGGACACACCGGGTGTCGGGGCCCAGCGTCCACGTTTCCCACGGCTCCGCCTCCGTCGCCCCGGGCAGGAGCAGGCATGGCTGGTCTTTTTGCGCGCGGGTCAACGTTGCGACCATACCAGAAGTTGGGGTGTGGCGGACATACGGGTGATTGCCACGATCCTCACGCGCACGCTGCCGGCGTAGCCGATGCTCTCGATCCGGCGGGTGTTGGTGCCGAAGGCGACCTCGTTCAGCTTTTGCTTCATCTGGACATCGCTCAGGCCAAGGCCGGCCTGCAGCGTCTCGGCCGTGAGCGGGACATCATCCTGGGTGCCTGGCACCTGGTCGCGTCCGTTGCGCACCTCCACCAGCGTCGTCGCCTGCTTGGGATCGATCCCGAAAAGCGCCGCAATGCACTCGGCCGAGGCCTGGCTCACGTCGAGCGGTCCGTCGCTCCAGAGCGTGAAGCTGTCCTGCCAGTCGGGCTTTACCTTGGCAATCGCCTCGACGCCCATGACCAGCGCGACCTCGTCCCAGGACTCGAACGGCTCGTGGCTTGGCCGCTGCGGCAGCCCGGCCTGGGCGTAGGCCGCGGCCTTGGCGCCGTTGAGCGAGGGCAGGTCGCCGGGCGTGACCCAATCGTTTAGGCAATCGGCCGCGTGCTGAGCTGCGTCCATCTTCATTCCCCAATGGGTAAAGAGCGAGACGAGCACATCCTCATGGTGGGTGAGAAGCAGAAAATTGAGGTTAAGCCGCGCCCCCTCGCTGGAAATGGCGACCTTGAACCCGCACCCCGGGGAGATCGCCTGCGCCAGCACCGGGTCGTCCCGCTGCAACTGGGGCGCCTGCGCAACGGCCACGCCGCTCGCGGCCGCCGTTTCCGCCTGGAGCGCCGTCTCCTCGTGCGCGGCATGCTCCACGGAAAGCTCGACGATCTCCACCACGGCGAAGACCGCCAGGCTCAGAAGCAACAGGCACCAGAAGACCAGGATCAGCGCCGATCCCGCCTGGCGACGAAGACGGCCCCGCTTCATGGGTTCACCTCGGGGGGCGCGGTGACCGCCGGCGCGGGCGTGCCGAGACCGACGGGTTGAGTCGGCGGAATCCAGAAATCGTCGACCAGCACGTCGGGCTTCCCCGCCAGCTGCACCGTGAGCTGGGCGGCCAGTGGCTTACCCCCGCTGGCGAGATCGACCCAATCAAGATCGTTCGGGCCGCGAAAGCGCCAGTCGGCCGACTTGAGGTCGCGCACCAGGACGCGCCAGCCCAGGGCAGGGTCATCCGCCACGACCTGGGTCTGGAACTTGATCAGCGCCGCCGAATAGGCCGTCGTCCCGGTTTCGCCTGCCATTTCGATCTCCTGGCTGGGCGGCGCCGTGCTGTAGCGCAGCTGGTAATTCCCATTCGCCTGCTCCTGCAGATCGAGCGCGCGCAACTGGTCGCCCGCGCCCCAGATCACGCCGGAAACATGGAACGGCCGGCCCTCGCGATGATAGGAGACGAGCACGCCGCTTGCGGGAAGGTCGAGGAACGATTGCTTCAGCCACGCGCCCAGCGCGTCTGCCTGATCGGAGCGATTCTGATCATCCTGCAGCGTGGTGGCGCCCTGCAGCGTGGCGCCGAAGATGCTGAAGATCGCGCCCGCCAGCAGCAGAAAAACCGACAGCGTGATGAGCATCTCGATCAGCGTGAAGCCGCCGCGACCTGTGCGGGAACGCGCTTTCATGGCTGGTAAACCAGTTGCGAGACCGACTGCGTCTCCGTGCGCGTGCCTTCCTTCCACTTCGCCTGGATGGTGGCGCGGAAAAGACTGGGCAGCGGCCGGTTGAGCCGGTCGGTCATGACCACCGGCTCGACCACCAGCTGGTAGGTCGTTCCGCTGCCGTCATCCGGCAGGTCGCGCGTTCCGGGTAAAAGGCGCGCGGTGTGCAGCAGGGCCAGCTGATTGCGCAGGCCTTGCCCGGCCTTGTCCGCCTGATTACGGTCCTGCGCCGCGCCGAACGACTGGTCCAGGGCCACGATCAACCCAAGCGACACCACCGCAAAGATGGTGAGCGCGATGATCACCTCGATCAGCACCATGCCGCGGCGGCCCTTGCGCTCCGGAAAACGCGCCGGGTTCATGGCAGGTAATCGGCCTCGTCCTCCACGTCGCCGGTGAGCGCATTGAAGCCCAGCTCGATGTAGGATGCGCCGCGCTCGAACCGCAGGCGCCCCAACGGACAAAGGCCGTTCGGCTCGAACGTCCAGGTCAGGGCGGGAACCGCGTCCCAGGCATGCGCCTTAGTCGCGTCGGGAAGCTTGAGGACATTCGCCAGCTCCTCCGTTTGGGTCGGGGGCGTCGGGATGTCGGACGTGGCGGCGGCTTCTTCGTCCGTCACCGCGGCCGGCCCGAGCGAAAGCTCCTGCCCGTTCAGGCTCAGGGTGTAGGGCCGCTGGTCCTCGCTGCTGCGAATCATCGCTGTCCTCACCAGCATGGAGAACGCATGCGAGTCGTTGCGCAAGGCGCGCTCGTTGAAGGCGGAATTCAGCGCGGGCATCGCCGCCGCGGCCAGCAGCGCGATGAGGAACAGCACGATGCACATTTCCAGCAGCGTGAAGCCGCGCGCGGCGGCTCGACGGCGGAAACGGGCAGCGCGGGCCGGCATATCATTTCGAGGACTGGCTCTTCCAGTTGCCGATGTCATCAGCCGTGTCCGGCTGGCCGTCCGGCCCCATGGAGAAGATGTCGTAGCGATCCGGGTTATGCTTGCCCGGATTCAAATACTGGTAGGAGTGCCCCCACGGGTCCTTCGTCTCCTCGTCCATCATCGCCTTCCAGCGATCGGGCACCGGCTCGGCCGTGGGCTTTTCCCAAAGCGCCTTGAGCCCCTGCTCGGTGGTGGGAAGGGTGCCGCTTTCCAGCTGGTAGCTGGCCAGGGCTTCCTTGAAAGTGAGGATGTCGCTCTGGACTTTCTGCCCCTGCGCCACCTCGTTCACGCCGGTCAGGTTGTAAATGACCATCCCCATGAGCAGTGCGATGATCGAGAGCACGATCAGCATTTCCATGAGGGTAAAGCCGCGGGAGGAGGACTTGTTTCGTTTCACAAGATGGTGGAGTTAAAGGCTGGCCCGGTTCAGGGAGTCACCGTTGTTTGTCCCGGCGACGGAGTCGTGTCCGGAGTGCCGGAGGCATCAGTTGCAGACGTACCCGCAGCGGCAGGCGCAACGCTGACCGGCGGCACGCTGGCAACCGGCGGTGCCGGCGGCGCCACGGGATACTCGAGTTCCAGGCTGAGGTCCTTCAAGGCCAGCGGCACGGCCGGCACCGGCTTGGCATCCGCGGCCGCTTGCGCCTCGTCGTCGGGTTCGGGCGAGACCTGCAGGACATTGTCGCCCGCCGCCAGCGCGCCGGTCGGCACGAAAAAGCTCCCTTCGCGCCAGCCGATGTACGGCGTGCCGGCGCCCGCGTAGCCGGGATCGGCCAGCGCCGGCGTGGCGGGATGAATCACCCCGGCCCGCTGGTTGTTGATCCAGATCACGAGGTGCTGGCCCCAGGGCAGGCCGGCTTCCTTGAGCGCGATCCGCGCCAGGGCCGGGGGGCCATCGGTATGCACGCTGAAGTCCATGCCTTCTTCCACCCGCACCGGCACATCGGTGATCGGCACCTCGACAATCCGCCCTTTCCAGGCCGGGTCGGCGGCCGTGGGCGGCTGGCCGGCCAGCTCCGCCGCCATTTGCGTCCTGCCGCTCTCGGGGGTGACCAAGACGTCGGAGATCGTCGGGGAGGTCAGCCCAGTCGAATTTTCCAGCCACTCCAGCTTGATGCGGGAGATGCCCAACTCGCGGGCTCCGGTCTGGAAATGCAGCGTGCCGCCCTGCCGCAGCGCGTCCGCCGGGACGAGCAGGCTGCGCTGATTGTTCATCCCGATCCCCTCGTAGAAGTTCTCGCAAAGGACGGAGGACGCGCCGACTTCGCCCGGACCGGGCAGCTCGCCCGCCACCGCGGGCGGCACGCTGGCGTCCTGCCAGCTGATGCGCAAGAAGCCGCCGGCCGTCTCCTGGTAGAATACCGTCACCAGCAGCGAGGCGCCCGCGTCCGGCGGCGTGATCGGAAGATCGAGCGTGGCAAACGTCCCGGCCGGCGTGACCGGATGGCCGAGCCACAAGGGCGTGGCCTCATTCGCGCCGAACGGAAGGTCGACCGTGAAGGCTGTCGGGCCGTCGAGTGCGCGCACCGCGAGAGCGCCCACTACGCAAAGTGCTGCCATCAGGACGAGGCGGAAGGGCGTTGTCATGACGACGGGGACACTACTCTAGCAGGGAAATTTCCCGGAATCGGCAAAAATCGTGTGACTTATGTGGCTTTTCTAGTGATGCACCTGCATGCCGTGCACCGCCTGGAAGATGCCGGAAAGCATGGACCAGGCGATCAGAAAGACCATCCCGCCCAGCACGACAATGACCATGAGCGGCACCAGCGACATGATCCGGTCAATGCGCTGCTGGATGACCTTGTCGAACCGTTCGCCGATTTTCTGCAGCGTCGGCCCGAGCTCCCCCGTCTGCTCGCCGATCTTGACCAGGTCGCGCAGCTCCGGGGGAAAGTGGCCCACCGTCTTCATTGCCCGGGTCAGCGACGCCCCTTCGCCGACCAGGTCGTTCACCCGGATGACCAGCCCCCGGAAAAACTCGTTGGCCGTGGCCCGGCCCACCAGCTTGAGCGACTGCAGCAACGGCAGGCCGTTCTGCAGCAGGTTCGCCATCGTCTGGCAGAATTGCGCGTAGAAGAAAGCCTTGAGCAGCGGCCCCACCAGCGGCAGCCGGAGCTTGGCCTCGTCCCACCAGCGCCGTCCGCCCGGCTGCTTGATCACCGAGATAAAAAGCACGACCAGCAGCGCCGCGCCTGCGAGCACAAAAAGCCCGTCCTGCCGCGCATACTCGCCCATCTTCACCAGCAGGTAGGTGGACCACGGCAGCACCGTGCCGGTCTTCACCAGCAGCTTGGTCATCTGCGGAATGAGCACGGTCATGAACACCGCCACGGCGGCCACGCCCGCCCCGACGAGAAAAGCCGGGTAGATCAGCGCCAGCTTGATCCGGCTGCGGAGATCCTGCATCGCGATCAGATGCTCCGACTGCCGGCGCAGCAGAGGAGACAGCGCGCCGCTCACCTCGCCCGCCGCGACCAGGTTGCAGTAGAGCTCCCCGAAGCTGGGCGAGGTCGCCTTCAGCGCCTCCGAGAAGCTGACCCCGTCCCGCACCTTGGCCCGCAGCCGGGCGGCCACCACCTTGATCGGCGACTGCGCCTCGCGATTTTCCATCAGGTGCAGCGCCGGCTCGAGCTGCAGGCCGGAATGGAGAAAGTCCGACAGCTCGTCGGTAAAGAGAATCACCTGCGCGGAGGAAAGCCGCACCGGACCCATCGCGCCACGCCCGGCCGGCGCGGACGGAGAACGCGGCGTAGGCGCGGCCGTCTCCGCCCGCGCCGCCAGCGACAGCGGCTGGATGTTGTCGCGCGTCAGCCGCCGCAGCGCCTCCCCGCGCGTGGACGCCTCGATCTCGCCCGAGAGCCGCTCGCCCCGCGCCCCCGTGCCCTGGTAGGTGAAGACGGCCATACCCTACTCGTCCAGCAGGTCGACATCCGCCGAGGTGACGCGCACCACTTCCTCTATCGTGGTGACGCCGCCGATGACCCGGTTCCAGCCGTCCTGCCGCAGCGGGACCATCCCCTCGAATACTGCCCGCGCGCGCAGGACCTCGGCCGATTTACCCTGCGCGATCATTTCCTGCAACGCGGGAGTGACCAGGCAGATTTCAAAGAGCGCGGCCCGGCCCTGATAGCCGGTGTGCCGGCACTGCTCGCACCCCACCGCTTGCCGGACCTTGTCCGCGTGGGCCACGGGAAAGCCCACCTGTTTCAAAAACTCGGGCGAGTGCTGCACCGGCTTGTTGCAGCTCGGACAAAGCACGCGCACCAGCCGCTGGGCGAGGAAGGCGCGTACCGACGACGCGACCAGGAACGGCTGCACGCCCATGTCGATCAGCCGCGTGATGCCGCCAATGGCATCGTTCGTGTGCAAGGTGCTGAAGACCAGGTGGCCGGTGAGCGCCGCGCGGATGGCGATCTCCGTCGTCTCGAAATCGCGCATTTCTCCGACCATGATCACGTTCGGGTCGCCGCGCAGAATGCTGCGCAAGGCGACCGCGAACGTCAGCGCGATCTCCGGCTTGATCGCGATCTGCATCACGCCGGGAAGCTTGTGCTCCACCGGGTCCTCCACCGTCACGATGCGCCGTTCCATCGTGTTGAGCATCGAGAGGAACGTGTAGAGCGACGTGCTCTTGCCGCAGCCGGTCGGGCCGGTCAGCAGGATGATGCCGTTGGGCTGGGCGATCAGCTCGCGGATCTTGCGCTCCGCCTCCGCCGTCAGGCCGAGCAGGCCGAAATCGAACCGGTTGCGCGCCAGCAGCCGCAGGCTGATGCTTTCGCCGCTCACGGTCGGAATGGTCGCCACGCGCACGTCGATCGGGTGCCCCTGCATCTCCAGGTTGATGCGGCCGTCCTGCGGAATGCGCCGCTCCGCGATGTCCAGGTGCGCCATGATCTTGAGCCGCGAGAGCACGCTGGCCTGCAGCATCTTGATCTTCGGCGGCACCGGCACCTCGTGCAGCACGCCGTCGATGCGGTAGCGGATGCGCAGGTCGTCCTCCAGCGGCTCGACGTGGATGTCCGTCGCGCGCTGGTCGAGCGCCTCGCGCATGATCTGGTTGACGAAGCTCACCACCGACGCGTCGGCGTCGTCCTCGTCCAGCACGTTCACCTCCTGCTTCAGATCCAGCGTCGCGTCGTCCACGTCGCGGCCCTCGAGTATCTCGTCGAAGGTCGCCGCGCCCACGCCATAGCCCGTGCGCAGCGCGGCCAGGATGTTGCGCCTCGACGCGATGCACCACGTGATCGGCTCGCCCAGGTCGTGCGCAATCACCTGTCGCGCGGTGAGGTTGAACGGATCGGAAGTCAGCACAAAGAGCCCGTGCTCCTCGAACTTCACCGGATAAACCTGGTGCCGCAACGCCAGGCGCGCAGGAAACCGCGTCCGCAACGCCTCATCCATCGGCGGCAGGGGCCCGTCCCACCACGGCAGCCGGTACGCCGCTGCAACCTCCTTCAGGAACGCGTTCTCGTTGACCAACTGCTTCTCCAGCAGCGCGCCGATCGCCTGCCCGCCCGCCGCGGTCTCGAGCGTCTCCACCACCTGCGCCTCCTCGCCCGTCCGTGCCGTAAGCGCCAGACGCCGAAGGTCAGCCGCAGGGGACATGGCAAGAACTTACCCGGGAGGCCAAGCCGCTCCCAGCCTTTTCCGCTCCGCGCAGCAACGGACAGGTAGCCGGCGCTCTCCGAGCGCCGGTCCGAGTAAAACACGTGTC
>CAZZYY010000060.1:0-14454 GCA_964658475.1 uncultured Candidatus Methylacidiphilales bacterium
ACGTGCTCCAGGTTGGTCGGATCGCCCGCGTAGTCGCCGGAAAAATAGTGGTTGGCCAACAAAATCGGCAGACCGGAAATCAGAAGCGCCGGCAGCGCCGCGCACGCCAGGGCCGTCCGGTGGCCCGCGTTTTTCCAAAGCGTTTTCCCATTAAGGAAAATGACGATAAGCCACGGCGCCACCAGTGGGATGTTGGACACCTTCCCGTTCGTCATCAGCGCGATCGCCAGCATGGAAAGAACGAGCGGAGGAATCGCGCCCGAGCGCATCTTCCGGGCGTAATCAAAGGCGGCCAGGGCGTAAACGCCGCAGAACAGGTCGTTCCCAACCCCTCCCGCCTCCAGCGCGTAGCAAAGTCCCGCCGGTAAAACCCACATCCACCACCAGGCGACGCGGGTCCGGACGCCCCAATCCCGAAAGACGGCAAAAACCAGCCCGGGAAGCATCAGGTAGGAAATGAGGTTGATGAGAAAAAAGGGCCGGTCGGTGCGAAAGAGCACGAAGATCGGCGCCATCAGCCATTCGAATCCAGTCGCGCTGAAATTCATGCGCAGGTTGGTCGTGTCGATCCAGTACCAGTGATGCGCCCACCACCAGTAAATCAGGCGGGAAAACCGGTAAGTCATGTAATCGTAGTTGTCGGCGCGATAACAAAGACCGCCGATCAGCGAAATGATCACCAGCAAAAGCCAAAGCTTGGGAAGCCACCGGCGATAAGTCGACCGGCGGAAGAGAAACATGGGGCGGGAACTCGGGAAGATCCAATGGCGACGCGTCAGCATGATGCCCACGACGAAAACCGAAAGCGCCAGCGCATAGCCCGCCCGGTCGAGATGACCAAGGGCGGAGAGGCCCCAGCCGGAAAGGGAACACCAAGCCGACCACAGTATCCAGATCGCAAGCCAGTCGTGATGCGGCCGCGATCCATTCATGTCAGAAATAAATTATACCGCAGGATGGCCAGCAGGGCGGCCACGCCATCGCGCCACCCGATTTTCTTGCCCTCTTCGTAGGTGCGGCCGTAATAGGAAATCGCCACCTCGTAGATCCGCACGTTCGGCATCAGGCGGGCGAGCTTGGCCGTGATCTCGGGTTCGAAGCCGAAGCGGTTTTCCTCGATGCGGATCTGCTGGATGATTTCCCGGCGGAAGGCCTTGTAGCAGGTCTCCATGTCGGTCAGGTTCAGATTGGAGAGCATGTTGGACATCATCGTCAGGAAATAGTTCCCGACCGAATGCCAGAAATAGAGAACGCGGTGCGCCTCGGCACCGAGGAAGCGCGAACCAAAGACGACATCAGCCCGCCCGCTCAGGATGGGGCGCAGCAACCGCGGATACTCCGTCGGGTCGTATTCCAAGTCTGCGTCCTGCACAAGCACGATGGGCGCGGTCGCCTGGGAAAAGCCCGTGCGTAGCGCCGCGCCCTTGCCCTGGTTGATTTCGTGAGTAAAGAGGCGGATGCGCGCATCGCTCCGCGCGATTTCCTGCAGGACACTCGAGGTATCGTCGGTGGAGCAGTCGTTGACGATGATCAATTCCGCTACCTCCGGCTGCACGAGCACGCGCTCGATGATCTGCAGGACCGTGCAGCCCTCGTTGTAAACGGGCATGACGACGGAGAGGCAGCGCGAGATGTCGATCGAATCGGCCATGGGAAAGGGCAACGTTTAGCTCTCCGTCGGCACGATGCCCAGAGAGGTTTTGCGGGACGAGGTGAAAAAGGGGTGACTCTGCAAGTACGTGCAGATTTCCCGCAGGACGATGGCAGGGCTCAGTTGGGTCAGGCAATAGGCCTCGGGAAAGCGGCAATAATCCAGGCAGGGCCGGTACGGGCAGATGTCGCGCAAAATCACCAGACTCTCCGGCGAGAAGGGCCGGCACTTCGACGGCTCGCCGGGGCCGAAGACCGTCGCGACGGGCACGGCGAGGGCCGCCGCCACATGCCCCAGCCCGCTGTCGTTGGCGAGGAGCAGCCGGGCGTGGATGAGCGACGCTTTGAGTTCCGCCAGCGTCAGCCCTGTGAAAATGTGATCGGCTAGCCCGGCCAAGTCCTGCCCGTAGCCGTCCACGTCCGGGTAGAGGGCCAGTTGAAAATCGAACTCGGTGCGCAGCGCCGCGATCAACTCGCGTAGATAGCGTTCCGGCCAGCGGCGGACGGCGATGCGCGCTCCACAATGGATCGCGAGCACCGGCCGCGGATCGCGCGCAAAAAGAGCAGCGAAACGATCTTTCAGCTCGGGAGCCGCGCCGAGGCGCGGCGGCAGGGTGGGCGCAGTCGGGCTGACTTGTTTCTGGATCGCCCACCAATCCTCCACCCGATGATGCGCGGCCGGCGGCTCCGGCAGCGGTTCGTTCAGGAACCAAAGACTGTACCGCGTGCGGAAACCGACCCGGCGCCGGATGCCTGCCAGCCACATGAGCAGGTGGTCGCGGGGGTCGCAGCGGCCTGAGACCGCCACATCAAAGCGTTGCCGCCTCATATCCCGCCACACTCGCCATAACTGCCGCCACGGCCATCGCCACACATGGTATTTGCCGTAAAAGACCGTCCAGGGCGCGTCGAGGATGATCCACTTGATCGTGGGATAATCCTCTTCCAGGAGAAGGCGGGTGGTCGCCTTGGCGGCCACGCTGACGTCCCAGCCCTCCGCCAGGAGACCCTCCAGGATGGGAGTCATCATGGTGGCGTCCCCGATGTGCCATAACTCGACGACGAGGCATTTGCCGGCCGGTTCACCCGTCTGCCCGGTAGCGGACTGGCCAGGGCGCGGGCTCAAGGTGGCGGACTCCATCGAGGGGGAATGTGGATAAACCTCGTTGCTACCGAGCGCGACTTCTGTACCATCTCCTTCCTCGTAAGTCTAATCTTCCCGCGAGAACTTTCTCCATTTCTATGCCTGACCTTCAGCAACAGATCGTCGTTTGCGGTGCCGGCGGATTCATCGGCGGGCATCTGGTGGGGCAGCTGCGCCAAGCCGGAGCCACCCGCCTGCGCGCGGTCGATCTCAAGCCCCTGGACGAGTGGTACCAGAGGTTCGACGACGTGGAGAATCTCTCGCTCGACCTGCAGCACCTGGACAAGTGCCAGCAGGCCCTCAAGGGCGCCCACACGGTTTACAACCTCGCCGCCGACATGGGCGGGATGGGTTTTATCGAGCTGAACAAGGGCCTGTGCATGCTCACGGTGTTGATCAACACCCACCTGCTCATGGCCGCCCGCGAAATGGGCGTGGCGAGGTTTTTCTACAGCTCCTCGGCGTGCGTGTACGCGGCGGACAAGCAGACCGATGCCGACGTTTCCGGCCTGAAGGAAAGCGACGCGTATCCCGCCATGCCGGAGGACGGCTACGGCTGGGAAAAGCTCTTTAGCGAGCGGATGTGCCGCCACTTCCGGGAGGATTTTGGCCTTGCGACGCGCATTGCGCGTTATCACAACGTGTACGGCCCCTTCGGCACTTACGACGGCGGCCGGGAGAAGGCGCCCAGCGCTATTTGCCGCAAGGTGATCACCGCAAAGCTAAGCGGCAAACATGAGATCGAAATCTGGGGCGATGGCCACCAAACGCGCAGCTTCATGTACATCGACGACTGCATCTTTGGATCGAACATGCTTCTCGACAGCGACTTTGTCGAACCGATCAACGTCGGCAGTAGTCAGAAGGTGACGATCAACCAGCTCGTCGACATTGCTGAAGACATTGCCGGCATCAAGCTGAAGCGGCGCTACAAATTGGACGCGCCCAAGGGCGTCAACGGACGGAATAGCGACAACACGCTGATCAAGAAAGTCTTCAACTGGGAACCGTCAATCCGACTTGAGGATGGCCTGGAAAAGACCTACCGGTGGATCCACGACCAGATGACGCAGAAGGCCTGAGCAGGCCGAAGTCTCGGCGACCGCGTCGAACGGCTGCTCACGCCGTCACTGGAATGTTCGCGCGCTCGGAATCGAAGGGAACCATCCGATTGGCGACCGAGGGTCGATAGCCAAACTTTTCCAGGCGATCAAGGTGGGTCCAGACCGCCGCGTACACACACAGCGTTGGGAAAATCGACTTGATATCGCCGAAGACAGTCAGGAACGTAAAGACATTACTGGCGACATTCGCGAACAGCCAAATTTTAAGCGGGAAAAGAGGCGATCTGCGATCAGCCTGCTTGCTAAAGACCATTCGGCCCGACACCCAGATCAAGCTGGCCGCCGCGACAGCCAAGAGAAAACATCCCACCAGTCCAGTCGTGTCGTAAGCGCTGATCCAGCCGATATGAAAGATCTTCGCGGCAAGAAAGGCCTTGATCCCGTAGTAACCATCGGGTGAATCCACGGTCTGGGCCATAAACAGGGCGCGCTGAAACTCGGTCGCGTCATAGGTGATTCCATTTCCGAAGAGCGGGTGCTTACCAGCCTCCTCCTGCAAATAGATCCGGCGGATTTGATCTCGAAACTCGGTCGAGGATTTCGCGCTGCCTACCGCGTCGGGATCCCAGTCCCCAGGGAGAAAGGAGAGCGTTCGCTGCGCAGACTCGGGGAGGTTGATCAAGTGGCTGTCTTGCAAAACGACCGCCATGGCAATCACCGCGATAATGGGTGGCACCAGCGTCAAGGCGCGCCAGGACGAATGACACCAGATGACAAGCCCCGTCGTGAAGAAGAAGGATATCAGTCCGCTGCGAAAACCGCCGTTGATCACCGCCCAGCAGCAGGCGCCCACGAGCAGCGCCACCCACCAGCGATCGGCGCGCCACCAGGTCGTGATCGGAAAATAGCTCAGCAGGTAAACGGCCACCGCGGAGCCGATCATGCTCAGCCCGCCATTACGAACCACGTCGGCCGTTCCGCCAAGAACGTCCACCACATAGGCGCCGACATTCACCGCGTCGGTGAACATGTAAAAGAACTCGGCCGTTTTGGGTATCCAAGTCGAAATGACGTCCGGCAGCACGGTGAGGATCGTCATTCCAATACAGAACAAGGGCGTGAGAGAGAATAACCGCGCGGAGGGGGTGTTCATGCTGACCGCGGCCAGGTAGGCGAAAGCCGCCAGCATGATATCGACCACGCCGCGACCGCCTTCCCGTCCGCCTCCCGCCAAACGAAGACTGGCGTGGGGATCGTGCGCATAGATGATTCCCGCGACGAGAAACAGTGGAATGAAAAAGTACAAAGGCCCGGTCAGGACTACCTTGCGTCTCAAGGCTATGTAGGTGATGACGTAGTAGAGAATTGCCGCGGCCGTTCCAAATTCAAATCCATCAGGCTTTCCGGGAATGAACCGGAGCGTTCCCGCAACACAGAGCCCCACCAAAGGCGCGATGCAAAGCATGTCCTTTGCAATGGCAAACATGAAGAAGAGGAAGGTCAGCCCGGCGAGAACAAGAACCGGAAGTTCGTTCTGACGAACCAGCGAATAGGCAAGGAACGGCCCAAGAAGGATGCCGCCGATCCAGATCAGGAAATTGATGATGGATCGCTCGGTCAGCAAAGGAGACTCCCCGGGGTGAAGGCCAACTTATCCCTGGCGGGAAGCCGCGCAAGCTTGAAGCGCCTGCAGTTGCGGCTGGCGCAATCATGGGGAGAGCCTAGCGTGGTGGCCGCCTCATGTCTGACCGTGTGAATGTCCTTGGGGTGGGCGTCGGTGCGTTGAACATTCCGCTGGCCATTGCGGCCATGGGACGCGCCATCGAGCACAGGTCCAAGGGCTATGTCTGTGTGACCGGCGTCCACGGCGTCTCCGAGGCCCAGGGGAGCCTCGCATTCCGCGCCATCCTGAACCGGGCTTTTCTCAACACCCCCGACGGCATGCCGATGGTGTGGCTGGGCTGGCTGGCTGGCCATCGGGAAATGGACCGCGTTTACGGCCCCGACCTGTTTCTTCAGGCGTGCCGGGTTTCCGCACAAACGGGCTGGCGTCATTTCTTCTATGGCGGCGCCCCCGGCGCGGCGGAGCAGCTCGCGGCCTCACTTCGCCGCCAATTCCCGCACTTGGACGTGGCCGGCTGCTACACCCCTCCCTTTCGTCCGCTCAACGCCCAGGAGAAAGAGGAGCTGCGCGCGCAGGTGGCCAACGCCAAGCCCGACATCATCTGGGTGGGCCTGAGCACGCCCAAGCAGGAAATGTTCATGGCCGAGGCGCTGGGCTGGCTCGACACCACACTGATGGTCGGGGTTGGCGCCGCTTTCGACCTGCTGAGCGGCCGCGTGCGCCAGGCACCGCGCTGGATCCAGCGTTGCGGGCTGGAGTGGTTGTTTCGGCTTTGCCACGAACCGCGCCGGCTCTGGCGGCGCTATTTTAAGAACAATCCCCTTTTCATCGCACGGCTGTTCCTGCAAAAAACGGGCCTGCGGCGCTACTCGCTGGAAAGCTCGCACCGCTGATGGGTGGGCGGTCTGACCTTCGATTCGTTCCATGACCTCGCCCCGGACCATCACCGTTTCCGTCGTAACGCCGAGTTACAAGCAGGCGGATTACCTCCGCCTCTGCGCCGCATCGGTCGCCGATCAGAAAGGCACCGGCCTTCAAGTTGAGCACATCGTGCAGGACAGCCTCTCCGGCGCGGAAGTGGCGGAGGCGGTGCGGCGCTTTCCGGACCTGCGCCTCATCAGCGAGAAGGACGACGGCATGTACGACGCCATCAACCGGGGGTGGGCTCGCGCGTCGGGTGACATCCTCTCCTGGCTCAACTGCGATGAACAGTACCTGCCCGGCACGCTGGCGATGGTGGCCGATCATTTCCGCGAGCATCCCGAAACCGACATCCTTTTCGGCGATGCCGTGGTGGTCGATGCCAAGGGCGATTACATCTGCAGCCGGCAGGTCCTCAAGCCGCAGCTTTACCATACGTGGACCTGTCACCTGAACACCTTCACCTCCTCGATGTTTCTTCGGCGCGAGTTGCTGCGGGAGCGCGGTTTCAAGCTCGACCCCTACTGGAAGGACGTGGGGGATGCGGCGCTGATCCGCGATCTGATCCGGTCCAAGGCGAACATGGCGGTGATCAACACCTACATGTCCACGTTTGTCGATAGTGGCGACAACCGGAACCTCCAGCCTTGGGCGCGCAAGGAGAGTCTCGAATTCTTCCAGCAGGCCCCGGCCTGGATGCGCCGCGCCCGGCCGGTCTGGCAATTCCTGCACCGGCTGCGACGCTGGGTCCACGGCCACTACCGTCCGAAGCCGTTTGCCTACGACATTTACACCCCAACCAGCTTACTGCGCCGCATGCACATCGAAGTGCCGCGCCCCACTTTCTTTTGGGAAACGCGGATGTAGCGGAGGCGTCTGCTAGAGCCCTGCCGTCGCCTGGTCCGGCATCTCGGATTTGACGAACGTGGGGACGGCCTCGCGAATGAACCGTTTCAGTGACTCGGCCGTTTGCTCCTGGGTGCGGCCGCCCGGAGCCAGGTCGCTCGTGACGTATGCCGCGCAGATGACGTAGGACCACCGCTGGTTGGAGCGGTGCATGATCAGGTCCCAGTTGGTCAGGAGCACCCGGACAAAACTATAGGGCGTCGAGACCGTGCGCCCCACGTACCAGTAATCGAAACAGAAACGCATCTGCCCCGGCATTCCGTTGGGTTTCGGCCGGGTGAGCACCAGCGCGGTCACCTTCAGGGGATGGCCCGACTTGAGCGGAATGGAAACGATCTTGCTGTCTACCACCGTCCAGCCTTGACCGGGGAGACAGCGCTCGGGCCGGTGGATGCTGCGTTTCTCGCGACCGCTGAGGACGATCTTGCAGTCGAACCGGTCCCACCAATCCGCCGCAGGCATGCTGAACGGCCCGTAGCTGCGGCCGGCAAACTCGGTATCGGGCGGCAGGATCTCGCGCTCCGCCTGGGTGACGGGAAGCGGCAACCCCTCGAGCCCGTCAATATCGACGGGAAGATCCATGTTCACGCCAACCTCGCCGCCGACGTTTGCCGGCGGAATCAGCCAGCAGGCGGTCACGGTCAGTGCGGTCAACCCAAGCGCGATCAGGCCCGCGCGCGCCGAAAGCGCGGGAGAGGAAACGGGCAGTGTGGTCATGGGCGGGCAGCGCGTTCTGCTGTCGCAGGCGGAAGGGACGACCATTTGCTCAGGAGCCACCCCACTCCCAGCAGGCTGCCGAAGTTGACCAGGTAGACCACGTAACCCGCACCCTCGTGGAACCAGGACGGATGATCGTTGGCGCCCAGGGCAAACTTCTCGCCGAGATGGATGGTGGCCAGGGTCAGGATCAGGATGCGCACCAAATTCCCGAGGATCACCAGCGGGACCGAGAGCGCCAGAATGACCAGCTTCTGCCACGTGTGACGGTACAGAATAAAAGCGGCGAGCGCCGCGATCATGACCAGCGCAAAAAGGGAGCGGATGCCGCTGCACGGATCCGCGATATCGATGGCAAAGGGCGGCGCTTGGTTGGGAGGGGAGATGATGGCGGTGCCGTTAAGCACGTTCGGCACGCCGATGAGCGAGAGCGTGTGGTGGCTCAGGCTGGACATGAGCAGGCGCAACTGGAAGGCCACGTCCTCGAAGAAGCCGTACGGCCACATGAAAAGCAGGAAGGCCCACGGGAAAGCCAGTTCCCGCATGAGGGTCCAGCCCAGCAGCAGCACGATGAGCCCGGCATAGACGACCTGCAGCGAGACGATGCCGATATAGTAATTCTCGGCCAGGAAACCCAGAAGGTAGAGCAGCAAGCCGGCGCCGAGGATCGCATAACCCTGGGCGCTGCCGCGGACCGGCAACTCGCGCAGGCGGGGCCAGAGCCAATAGACCATCCAGCCGACGATGAAGGGCACAAAGAGACATTGCGTCCACTCGGTTGCCGTCACCTCCCCGGCCAGCGAGCTGCCGGAAAAACTGCCGTGCGCCAGCGCGTCGACTTGATCGCGCACATCGTTCCAAAACGTGCTCAGAAAAAGGGCGAACAGCGTGCACCGGCCCAGGCCAAAGGTCGCGCGATACGAAGTATCGCAATAGAGCACGGCGTCCAGGAGGCCCCAGCAAGTCAACACAACGGCGGCGACGGCGAGAATGTTCTGCCGCGTCCAGGTCCAGTTCTTGAGCGGCGCCGTCTCCGCAATGTTCATCCTGCCAGTATAGGGATGTTTCGCCAATAGACCAGTGGAGGCCGCGACCGGCGCGTTACGATGGAACGACGCCGAAGCGCCGGTTTGCAGCGACGTGAATAGATGAGCGCCGCAAGCGCCCGCAAAAATTCGTGGCGAAATACCGGGAACGGCATTTAGGCTGCACGGGTGTCGGCCGACCGCTTTTATCCCCGCGCGGCACCGTCGCCGGGCTTCTGGGGAACCGTGGTCGTCCCGCTGGTCCTGGCTACGGGTCTGCTGCTGATCGATTTTTTCCTGCTGCCCGGAATTTTCTCGCTCCCGCTGCTGCTGCTGATGCTCCTGATTTTCCTGGCCATGCGCCTGCCTGCCCGGGTCGTGGCGCTGTGGACGCTTTGTTTCGCGCTCGTGGTCTTCGTCATCCTGCTTTTGCCGATCGAGGCCCGGACCACCGACCCAGCGTTGCGGCCGTACGTCCGCACGGCGATTTTCTTGACGGGCGGGGCGGCGGCCATCCTCCTCGCGGGCTATCGCCAGCGGCTGGAACTGGGCCAGGAGGCCCTCTTTCGCGTCATTGCCTCCCTGCCGCTGCCGGTGATCGTCTCCGACATCTCGGGCGCCATTCTCCTGCTCAACGAGCAGGCGCAACAGGTGTTGAGGAATCACATCCCCGACCAGGCCGGGGTCTCGTTCTTCTCCACGTTCGTCAGTCCGACGGACCAGGGCCGGACCATCGCGCGGTATATCAGCTACTTTGATCCGGCTCACGTCGGCACGGTTTCCACCCTTCTGCACACGCGCGGCCAGCCGGCGCTGGCCCTGCATGCCTCGATCACCATCGTCAGCATCGACCAGCACCGGTACGCGATCACCGTAGTCGAGCGCATCGACCACGTCGACCCGGTCTAGCCGGAGGCCGGCGGGCGCTCGCGGGCCAGGACATCCCGATACACCTGCAGGTGCTGCTGCGCGACGACGGTGGGATGGTAGCGCTGACGGATGGCCTCCGGCGCGGCGTTTGGCTTCGGGTGCCTCCAGCTTGCCCGGCCCAGCCAGAGCCGGAGAGCGTCGCGCAGGCCGTTCCAGTCCTGGCGCGGCAGAATCCGGACGTCGGGCACCCCGGCCGCGATCTCGCGGATGCATCCCACGTCCGACGCAAAAAGCGGCAGGTTCCGGGCGAGCGCCTCGGCGAAGACCAGCCCGAACGACTCCTCGCTGGAAAAGTGAATCATGGCCGAGGCCCGATCGAAGAGGCGGCACAAGTCCTCGGTGCTCAGCCATGGAAGGTGCCCGAAGTTCCCGAGTGCCGCCTTAGCGTCCGCCAGCTCCGTTTTGAAGGCGGCGCCGTATCCGGTGGCCTCCGGGCCGACAAAGAGCGTCTCGAAGGCGAGTCCCTCCTCCCGCAGGGAGCGCAGCAGCGCGAGGATCAGCCGCGTGCGCTTCAGCTCACTGATCAGCCCGACGTTGACGATCAGCGGCAGGCATCGTTGTTCAAACGACCTTGGCAGATCGAAGAACGCCCGCTGCAGCGCGTTGGGGATGGACCAGAGCTGGACCCCGTACCGCCGGGCCAGGCTCTCGACGTAGGGCGAAATGCAGATGATCCCGTTGGTCCTCGGCAGCGTGAAGTTTTCCATCCGCGCGGCGCACCAGGGGAAGCTCCCGATCCGCGAGCGCGCAACCCGCGCGATTTCCGTCATCTTGCCATGGATGGTGACGACATTGGGATAGCCGGAAAAGACGGCGCTGATCGCGCAATCGCGCTCCGTGCCCTGGCCGTGAACGATGTCGGGCTGGAGCTCGCGCAGCTTGCGGCGCACCGCGCGGATGCAGCCCGCATAACCGGTGCGCAGCCAGCCGATCTTCGGGACGTGCAGGCTGTGGAAGAAAATGTTGGCGCTCAGCTTTTCCGGCGCGGCCATCGGCCTCTGGGTGCAGGCAACGACGTGCACCTCCAACCCCGGCTCGTCGACGAAGCCCTGCAGCAGCGCCTGCGGTGCCGTGCCGAACCAGGGGGCGGGCCGGTCGTACTGCCGGAACATGTCCCGGTTGTCGGTGGTGAGAAGGGCCAGCTTCATGGGTGGACGCGCGCTCTTCCCGGTGAAGCCGGAAGCGGATCGATAGTGCTTCCGGCCGATCGAATATTCAAGCGGTGCCGCGGACCATCCCGTGGAGATCCTGGCGGCCTGCCCGGGGACACCCGGCCTGGCCCGCCTAGCGGGCCAAAGCGGCGAACTTCCCGCGCTCGGCAAAGAGGAGGAACGCGGCGAGTACGGCAACGAAGAGCGGCATCCCGACCAAGCCGCTTTTCGCCACCAGCAGGTGGAAGCAAAGAATGTTGATGATGATCGGCCCGAGGACAAGCAGCCCATAGTTGCGGGTCTTCGGGATCGCCACCAGGACGCCACCGATCACCTGGCAGATCCAGACAAACTGAATCCAGCCCGTGGGCCCGAACACGGCGAAGAACTGCCCGGGCAGCGAATCCGGCGGCGGAGGCGGCATATGCATCAAGCCAAGCAGCATGGCGCCAGGCAGCAGAACGAAGACGAGACCGAGCAGGACACTGGCAATGAGGGCGGCGATTTTCATAAAATAATGATCAAGGAACCGGAAGCCCATGAGCGTACGACTCACCGGCTGATAAATCCAAGACTGAGTTCAATCTCTGAGGATACCCGGCAGGTATGCTCGCGAGTCCATTCCCGAGCAAGACGGCCTGGGCCGATGAGCTCCTAGTAGCCCTGCCCGTTGGAATGAATGGCGGGATAGCCGGCGGTGGTGCTTGTCGTCGTGGTCGAGCTGGTCGTGTTGTCCGCCGGCGGAGGCGCTTCCTGCGTGACTGTGTTGCCGGTCATGTTTTTCGAGTCACTCGACATCGCGACACTGCTCGTGCTTGCGGTGGATTGGGTCTGGCTGTCGTCCGCACAGCCCGTCAAAGCGATCAAGCCAAGGGAAGTGACCGAGGCAACAAGGAAGTTCTTCATGAAAAAAGTGTAGAAAGCCGGGCTTGAGTGAAGCCAGCACAATCGCCGGCGAGGCTCGGTCTGATAGGATAAGCCGGGGTCAGCTCCACCGCGGGCGAGGCGCGAAAGGAAGCGACGGGCTCAGCCCGGCGAAGTTGCGCCAAAGGCGCCAGGCAGAACGGCTCTTGCGGCTTTCTGTCTGCCGGCGCTGCTCGTGCTTATCACGCTGCAGGATGAGGCGGCGAACGATGTCCTCGTCGATGGTAAAGGGGGCGCGGCTCATGGTCGTGGAAAGGATGCGGGCCGGCGCACGCGACGACGGCCCGCACCTTCGGGTTACTGGGTTGAGGTTGTTGTCTGCGACGTGGTGGTGGAGCTGGCGGCCGGGGCGACCGGTGACATGGGCGACGATGTGGTCGACTCTTCCGTTGTCGTCGTGGTGGACGAGCTCGGCATGGAGTTGTCGTCACTGGCACAACCGGCCAGCGCACCGAAGGCGACAAGGGACACGAGGGAAAGAAGCAGGTTTTTCATGGGGTAAATCCGGGAAGCAAGCGTGTGTCGGCTAACTAGGGGTTCGTGGTCGTCGTGGTGGTGGTCTTCTTATAGGACGTCGTGGTCGTTGCATCCGCGTTGACCGGTGCGGGCACAGGCGCCTCTGTGGTGATCGTACGATGCACCACAACCTTCGTGGCCGTCATCTGGCCACCGTTCTGATCGTAGTAAACCGTTACCGGCGCGCCGGAGCGCACGGTCTCCATGGAAACCGGATTCCCGTTTTCATCCACGTAGGTCGTCGTTTTGCTGTAGGAATAGCTGACCGGCGTGGACGAGCTGGTGGACCGGACACTGATCACGCTTGGCGAGAAATCGCTGACTGTGCCGTCCGAGGTGGTGGAGGAGGTCGTCGTGGTGGTCGTCGTGGACTGGGCGAAGGCCGCCCCGCCGGTGAGGAGGGCGCCTAAACAAACTGCGCGAAGACAACGAGGAATCGTTTTCATGGTGGTCCACCTTTGCAAAGGCCATGCCATACATTCGACTTTGCTATTAAGCCCGATTTTGCAAAGAGTTAGCGGAAATGGATGCGACGACCGGACATGGCATTTCCTGCAAGATGCATCCGAACCGCACCGGAAGCCTTGGAAAGATCGGGCGATTCGCGGGAATCTTTGCGCTGCTTTTTGCTCTGCTAGGGGCATCCATGATGGTGCAGCCAATTTTTGCGGCCGGGCCGCGACGCATGCATTCGGGTGACACGGAAACCGGCCTGGCCTCCTGGTACGGTGCCGAACAGGGCCGCCACACGGCCAGTGGTGAGCGCTTCGACGCCGGCGCCATGACGGCCGCACATCGGCACCTGCCTTTCGGCACGGTCGTGCGCGTGACAAACCAGCTCAACGGCAAGACCGTGGATCTGCGCATCAACGACCGCGGGCCCTGGCGCCATGGCCGCATCATCGACGTCACCGAGGCCGCCGCAGACGCGCTCGACATGAAGAAGCAGGGCACCGTGCCCGTGACGGTTCTTGTCCTGAAACTGGGGATGCCCAGCCAGCAGGCCCACGCCGGAGGTTGAGTTTCCATCCACCCAAAAGATCAGGGCTGAGCGAAGCTTCCGAAGGTAGTCGGCATCGGCTCGATGCCGGAACCAGCGAAGCGAGCGGAATGCCTTCCCCTGCATTCCGAACCAACTCCGCCGCTGCAGTGGCTCCGGGACTGGACCGATCCCGCTACTTGTACGCTCCTGCTTCCTCGACAATTTCGCAACGGGCCCCTCTAGTAGACATTGCATGCCCGACGAACTTTTCGACATTGTCGACACCACCGACCGGGTCATCGGCCAGGCGCCTCGGCGAGAGGTGCATGCGCGGCAACTGCACCATCGCGCCACGCACATCCTGGTGCATGACGAACACGGCCGCGTGTTTCTCCAGCGTCGCAGTCTCTCCAAGGACACTTTCCCCGGCTGCTGGGATTCCTCCTGCAGCGGCCATCTCGATGCAGGCGAGGATTACGAAACCGCCGCCCGCCGTGAGCTGGGCGAGGAGCTCGGCTGGCACGATGCGAGTTTGCCGCTGCGCCCGCTGCTCAAGCTCGCCACTTCCCCCGCTACCGGCTTCGAGTTCATTCAAGTCTACGCGCTCGGGCCGATCGCCGGCCCGTTTACGCTGCATCCGGAGGAGATCAGCGACGGCCGCTGGTTGACGCCGGACGAGATCGTCGCCTGGATCGAGCGCGAACCCACCGCCTTCGCCAGCGCGGCGCGCAGCCTGTGGACCGAGCATCGGGAGGTGGTGTTGGGCGGCTTGATGGCGCGGGCTTGAGCGAGGAATGCTCGTGGAAAGGGCGCGTATTGTGGGCGAACCAGACTCGGTCGGTAGCCGGGATCGGCCCGATCCCGGAGCGAGCAACACGAGCGGAATGCCTTTCTGCCTTT
>CAZZYY010000061.1:0-14288 GCA_964658475.1 uncultured Candidatus Methylacidiphilales bacterium
GCATAATGAAATTGATCCGAATTATTCCAGATATCAGTCCCGCTGGCCACAAGTGAGTAGACGCCTCCGCTGTACGACGTGTTGCCAGAAGCGCTCACCGCGCCGATGTCGGAAGACGCCCAAAGAGGGCTGCCCGCCACGAGGTTCACGTTGTCAAAGGTGGTGTAGGTCGACAGGAGGGTGCTACCTTCATTTCCCGCCAAGCCCATGTAAACCGTGTTGGGCATGACAATCGTCTGCGGCGATCCAATCTGGGCCCAGTTTGTACCATCGAGGGAACCATAACCGGTGAATACATTTCCCGCGCGGACAACTTTGACCCAATAGGGAGCGGAAAAGCCGTTCACGCCGACTGTAGTCGAGTTTGCTCCGGCGCTGGTGCGGTATTGCGCCACCGTCGAGCCGGAGTATCCGACCGACGCGGCGTAAAAGGGGGCGTTGGGCTGCAACGACGACCGGATCATAACTCCGCCCTGGCTTCCGGGGCCTACCTGAAAATTGGGATTCGAAAAACCCGTAACTCTGGCGATGATCGCGCCATCTCCCGAAAGTTGCTGATAGGAGAACTGGAAGGAGTCTGCCGTCCCGCCATAACCTGTGCCCGCGGCCACCATGAAATAGGCACCGTTGGAGTAGGTGGTGTTATCACCGAACCATCCCGGCACGCCGACATCAACCGAAGTCCAGGCGGCGGGATTAACGGTCATCGTTAACGTGCCCGTGGCCGTACCAACGCTGTTGCTGGCGGTGATCGGGATGGAGAAAGTTCCCGCCACCCCGGGCGCACCCGAAATCAGGCCGGTCGAAGCATTAAGGGAGAGACCTAGCGGCAGCGTGCCGGCAGTGAAATTGGTGGGACCATTGGCCGCCGTCAGCTGGAAGTTAACCGCAACCCCAAGTGATTCTGTATCGGTCGAAGCGCTGTTGATCACCGGCTTGGACGCAGCACTGGCAGCCAGGGTAATGGACCCGGTACCGGTTCCACCCTGGTTCGTCGCGGAAAGCGAGACCACCGTATTTCCCGAGGCCGAAGGTGTGCCGGAAATAACGCCGGTGGTCGTATTGATGCTCAACCCGGAGGGCAGGCCGCTGGCGTTGTAACTCGTCGGATTATGGCTCGCGCTCACCGAATAGCTGAACGGAGCCAGGGCCTCCGCCGGAACGGTGCCGCTGCTCGCGATCACCGGCGCAGCCGGCGTTCCGATGGTCAGAGTCAAGGTCTTGGTTCCGGTTCCCAGTTTATTGGTGGCTCCCAAGGTCACGGTCGAAACACCGGTACCGGTGGCAGCTCCCGAGATCTGGCCGCTCGTGGTATCGACGGACAAACCAGCCGGAAGGCCCGAGGCGGAAAAACTTGTCGGCAGATTGGTTGCCGTGATGGCGTAACTGAATGCAGCGCCGGCAGTGCCCGAGGCCGTGCTCGCACTGTTGATGACGGGCGCGGAGGTGGGGGCGGCGTAAACCGTCAGCACAAGAGTGCTGGGGGAGCAATAGCCGCCGGCGGGGTTGGCGGCGCTGAGGAGGACGTTGTACGTGCCGGCCGTTGTCGGAGTTCCGGAAAGAACGCCGTTCCCGGTATTGAAACTTAACCCAGCCGGATAACCGGTCGCGCTAAAGATGGGCGTATAGGTCGCGGTAGCTGTGTAAGAGAAACTTGAACCAACGATGCCCGTGGCCGTCAACGGACTGGTAATGGCCGGCACGGGAGGGCCCACCGAAAAGGAAACATTAATCGAACGCGTGCCACCGGGATTGGTCACGTAGATGGTTGAGCCATAGGACTGCGACGGATTATTGTCGGCGTAGACAGTGGGCGTGCCGGAAATAAGCCCGGTCGAGGCATTGATCGTGAGTCCGGGCGGCAGCCCCGTGGCGCTAAAGCCTGTGACATCTCCGCTGGTACCGGTGACTTGGCCGGAATACGGAACACCCCACGTCAGGGACGTCGAACCCGGAAAGCTCAAGCCGGACAGGGCAACACCCACGTTAACCGTAACGGGCAGTGAGCCTGTGACACCCAAGCTCGTGGCCATGATGGTGGCCGAGTAGGTGCCCGAAGTGCTAGTCGTTCCCGAAATCAACCCGGTAAAGCTGTTGATCGTCATCCCGGGCGGCAAATTGGTTGCGCTGTAGGTTGGCGCAAGGGGCGAACCTTGGGGGAACCAGTTGAAACCGGAGGAAGTAAAATCCGCAGCGGGGGCGAAGTTCGAATTGTCGACGCCGGTCGTGACCCAAACGGAAAGGGGGGTATTGACGTTCGTCGTAATGGTGCTGGGACAGCTCACGATAGGTGGCGCCAACGTAAACACCCAGTTCTGACCAGCGGCCCCGCCGCTGGCGGTGGAAAGGACCACCGAATTGCTACCGGAAGTGTACGGCTGCGCGATGGTACCGCCATTGGCAGCGTTGGAACTCTGGCCCGTGCAGAGCAACAGGTAGCCTCCGGCCGACCCGGGCTGGACCTGCCAAATCTGATTGGCGCTGCCGACCAGCGCTGCCTGGGTCACGCCGCTCGAGCCGCCCGTGAGCGCAAGGCCCGACGCGACGTTGATAAATTCACAGGAGTTATGACTACCCCCGAGGTTGATCACCTGCCACTGATTCAGGGTCGCGCCCGCCCCCGGATAGGTATAGACCTGCGTGTTGGTCGCGGTAGTGGATGCGACACCGAGCGTATAGACATTCGACCCGTTCTGTTCAATCGACAAGGTGTAGATGCCATCATCCACCAAGGTGGGCGTCTCCATGTCGATGTAATCGTAGAACATTCCTCCGCCGCAACTGAGCGTAACGGTGTTGCTCCCGCTGTGGAGCCAGCTGGACGATATTGGCACGTGGACCACGCCGTATGCGTAGTGCGAAGCGTTATGCGCCTCGTTAAATTCCGCGCTATTTGGTGGAGTTAGTCCCGCCTGCTCACTGGCGGTGATATCGAAATAGAGGGGCGTGCCGTTGACGAAAATATTCTGATGCCCAGAGGACCCTCCGCTGAAGCCGTTTCCAGCGTAAGCGATCGTCAGCCAATAATTGCCGGACGTCGGCGCACCGGACAGATTAAAGTTCAAATCCCAGAGCCAGGCCCCGCTATCGTCGGTTTGTGCCCAGCTGAGTTGGGAGGCGTTGCCGGTGGCCGTGTTGTATTCGAGCGGATTCGGATACAGATAGGAGAGATCCGCATTCCCGCCCAGCGGCGCAAACAGGTTGAGGTAGCCGTAATTGCGGTATTTAAAATTCTGGGGCTGCATGGAGGTCTGGAAACCCCCAAATTCCTGGCCGATTCTATCCGGGTTTCCGATCTGCCAGAGAATGGACGTGCCCTTGTGGGGAACATTCCATGTCACCGTGCCAAGGCTCTTATTCTGGCCCGCCGTCAGGGAAAAGTTCGGGCCCATGTATTCGCCCACCGCTCCATTGCTTCCGCTCACTCCATTGGAATAAGCGTAGAGGGAATAGGTTTCAGGCTTCCCATAGCAATCGGTCGTGGCGACATTCGGGAAGCTAAAGGACCCATTGGCTGCGGCTTGAACCCAATACTGATGATGGATAGCTTCGTGCTTGTAGTCTCCCACTTCGTCGTAAAAGGAGGGGTATTGGGGGTTCTGCGCAATCTGTCCGCTATCCGTTTCTGCCAAGCCGACCCATGCGCCGTTGCCGCTGACGTTGGCGTTGGTTTGATCGACAATGGATATCGTCCCGGTAACGGTGGCCCGTTGGGCGGCGGTCTGGTAGCCCGGTTCGTAGGTCAGCCAGCTATAGGGCCATGCTGCCTTCTCTGCCAGCGCCTGCTGCTGGGCGTCCGCCCAGTTGGCTGCACCGGTGGAAAGAGCGTTTAGGTAAATCATCGTAGGCCCGTACACTTTGCGGTAGGCCGTACCTGCCGGGATCGTATAGTTCGTTTGTATCCCATGAAGCGTTGTCAGGCAGTCGTAGACGAGACCCCAACCCTGCGTGAAGTCGTTGAATTCCGGTCCGCTTGGGGAAAATTCATGGCTGCCCTGAACAAACCAGCCTCCAAGGTGATTGATATCGCTGGCGCGGCCCCAGCAATCCAGCAGGTTCAGATCGGCGATATAGCAATACTTTGTATCGATATAACCATAGAACTTGCTCAGGGGATCTGTATTGACCACCTGATCGTTATCCATCGAGGTAGAGACCGTATTCTCAACATCCTCGAAACTCACGCTCAGGCCGTGCCGGCGGGACTCAGGCAAGCCTCTATTGTCGAGAAGGCCCGTGCCCATGTTATCCACAAACGTATCCTCGAGGAGGAAATTTTTACTGTCATGGGCGGACCCCCACAAGAGCGTAATACCCGTCGTCGAGGCGGCGCCGTAGGATGCGGGGTGGTTTAAAACCAGATAAGTGTAAAGGCCAGTGTCGCCCTGTCGCAGCACCCAGTGGATGATCGTATCCCAAGGTTTTTCATTATAAGCCGGACCGTAAATCGCGGTGAAGGCGTAATCGACCTGTTGCGCCGTTGGAGGCGTGGCGTATGAAATGTTAGCCACCGGGAAGGCAAAATCATGGTTGGGAGCGGAGTAAAAGATGTTATAATTGCCTCCATAAAGATTTCCCGAACTGGGCCCCTGTCCCACCATTTCGACACCATCCTGTAAGGGAGTGCCGGGGGAGCCCGGTTTCAGGAACCGGATAGATAACGGAAAACCCTGTGGGTTGATGATGGCATGGATGATTCCGTTATCCATGAACACACACGACTGGCCCGCATAGCTGCTATAGCCCGAGGTCACCGGCGTTGTGACCGTCGTCACGAAACCTCCGGCCTGATTGGCGTGGCCCGGAACAAGCATCGCGACCAACGCGACCATGAATAAAATCGCTGTCCGCCACGTGGCCCATCGAACGGCATTCGCCCATTGGGGTAGACCAGCACCTGGGTTTCTCCCCTGCGGGCGGACAGAGACGCACTTCCCTTCGGGGATCAGAGGTACTATTTTCATGATAGTTGGATGGGTTGCCGAGAACAGACGACTGCCGTGGAGAAAAAGGGAAGATGAGTATCCCGGGACGCATAAAGACCAACGTCCTTATCTTGCGAGAATCGAGCCGCGGGCACGTCCCGCCGGGATCCGGCAGTGGCTGCGTTACGCAGATGCTCGATGGCGCGGTCAACCTGCGCCAGCAAACGTGCCCGTCCACTTCTCCTTGCCTGCCGACGAATGCCCCCCGAGCGAAAACAGCCGGAGGAGACGATCATATGATCTGGAGGACGTACCAAACGCAACTTTTTCGTGGTAGGCTTCACCTTTCAATTTGGCAAGGTTAATTTTCATCGACCCGGCCTGTGACGAATGAAGTGAAACCTTTCTTTCAATGCTTCCGTGCCCGTTATGCGAGAGCCAGAGCCTCGAAAATTGACCCTCTGGCGCCACCCCGTCGAATCGAGGAAACAAAATGGGTCCGGGAGTCGAAAGGAATCGGAATCTTTTGCGCTCAAGGCCCCGGCGGCGTCATTCCCATCATGCCGACGATCGCCAGTACCAGAACGGCGAGCACCGTTTCCAGCGCCACCGTCCGAGCCATGGAGCGCGTGGAACCGCCCGCTAGCGCGGGAAGAAACCGGTAGCGGTTGAACGCGCCCAGCGCGATCATCGCGAGGACGATCAGCACCTTCGTGATCAGCAGCCAGCCGTAGGTTGAACGGGAAAGGGCGCTCCATGAAGGCAACGTCAGCCCGCTGTTCGCCACGCCGCTGGCAACAATGACGAGCACGGCCGCGAAGGCGCAGCGCGAATATTGCCGCACAACCATTGCACCCGTCTCGTTAACAAAGCCCCCGCAAGATCGAAGCAGCGCGAGAAACATCGCCAGCGGAACGAGGCCCATCGGCCAGACCGCGCCCGCCAGCAGATGCACGACATCCACGATCAAGTGCGCCACCGGCCACCGCAAGCCCGAGGCGGCGTGTCCCGCGAAGGCCAGGCTGCCGAGGAGCAGGGCGCCCACCGCAAGCGCGAGCCAGAGGATGATGCGGGAGATGCGGTCCGAGGCGCGAACGCCAGTTCCCGATGCCGCCAGGACGCCCAGCACGACGGCCAAAATTCCCCGCGCGATCCAGAGCGCTCCAAAGTGGGTCTGCGTCAGCACCAGCCCGATGTCTAGGAGACTGACCCGCCCCATCGATTCGTCCGCCATCGAAGCGGCGACCGACCAGAGCCACGCCATGCCGCTCAGCGCCTCCACCACGAGCAAGGCACCGATCGCGGCCAGCACGCGTCGACGAAATATCCCAAACGCATCGCTGTCCCCAGGCGCCGGTCGCCAGACGCAGGTGACAAAAAACGGAAGCGACCCCAGCAGCAGCGCGCACCCGATATGCAGGGCGCGCGTCGCCGCAAGGATGAGGCCGCCCGTTTCCATCTGCTAACGCACCGTGAAGGTAAACGTCCCGGTCGTCCGGTGCGTGTCTGTTGCGACCGCTTTCCAGATCACCTGGTAGGTGCCCGCCGGTACGCTCGGCAGCGACACGGTCATGGTCGAGCCCGCGATCGTCGCGTCCCGCTTGTCGACCTCGCGACCGGTGCGGTCGAGCACCTGCACGCGGCAGAAGGCCGGCTCCAGGTCCTCCGTCATCCACAGCCGCACCGTGGCCGGCGCCGGGCCCGTGCTGCCCACTCGCGGCAGGGCGTGATCGAGAAAGGCGTGCGCTTGTGCCCGGCTCAGGAGGGCAAGGCCCAACATCGTTACATATAGAATTCGCTTCATATTTTTATTTCTCCGAGTCGTTGGTTTCATCACCCCGAAAAAAGATCGGATGTCCGAAAACCTTCGGGAACAGGTCGTCGATATAGATCTGCACCGAAACGGTCGCTCCCACGTTCGGGCCGGTCGTCGGGTTCACCGGGATTTGCGCCTCCACGCCCACTTGCACGTTTTGCGTTTCCCAGAGCACGCCGGGATTGATCGTCCCCGTCGTTGGGCCGCCATCGTGGTTGAGCGGCGTGCTCATGCTGAATTCCACCAGCGGAATGAAATTGGCGAAAGGATGCGGCAGCCCCACATCCTCCACGTGCTGCTGCAGGTAAGGCAGGCTGTACTCCAGGGCAAAACCCCACTGCAACTGCTCCGAGTTGTACGAGCCGTCCGGGTTCATCTGGTGGCCCGGGATGGCCCACCCCACCGTCCCGGTCAACGCCAGCGGCTTGAGGTATTTGAGCGCATTCGGCAGATCGCCGAAGCCCTTTCCATAATAAAGCGTCGGCGTGTAGGTGCTGAAGGTATCGACTCCAATTTCCGAGGCGCCCGTGTCCCCGAGGTCGATCTCCCCGCCGAGCGAGAAAATGAACTCGTGCGCCGGGTTCTCGTACACCTGATACTTCGCGCTGAACGAGACGTTCTGGAACCCGTCCTGCGACGGACCGAGATCGTGCTGCGGATCGAAGTTGGTGTAGGTCCCCGCCACCCCCAGGGCCAATTTCGGGAAAATCTCCTTGTCCAATTCCGAAGTCACGTCGACCTCGCGTATCTTGGGCAAGGAGCCGTCAGACGCGGCCGGGTTGTTGAAGGTGGATGCGCTGACGGAAAACTCGTCGGTGGCAAACGGGTCGTCCGTGGCAATGGTCGGGGGAAAGAAACGGTCGCCTTCAAACCCATGGGCCTGAAGCCGCGCGCTGCCGCAAATGAGCGCCAGCCCCGTCGCCAGGACGGTGACCGCGCCAAAACAGTATCGTGAAATGAACATGACAATCTCCGGTAAACAGTGGGACACACCGGCGCGCTGGATCATCCAGCCGGGCCGGCAGAATTCGGGTGGAAGCCGCGAGAGAGCGGCGGATGGACTTACCCGAGTCGGGGTGGAGGCACCGGAGGGGCCTCGGCACGGAACTGCAAATCGTGATCCCGTCCCGCCGCGAAAGTCGGAGCGGCAGAAGCAAAGCGCGGGCGCAACATCACGCCCGACGCCAGGATCGCCTTGTCATACTTCGCGAGCCGGAAGGTCTTCGCATCTTCGGAATTCTTCTTGTCCGCGATCGCCTTGCACATCGCGCACGGGTACTGGCCGCTGAAGGTCATCTGCACCGCCTGGCCAAGCGGCACCACCTGCGAGTACTCGCGAATCATGTTCGCCCAGGCCAGGCCCTGCAGGACGGTCCACTGCCCGCCACAGGAAAACAAAAAGGCGACCAGCACGATAATGACGGTGCCGCGTCCCATGGTCCCTTCATATCGTGGGAAGACAACTTGTCCAGCACCGCATGCCGTAGTTTTCGTCATGGGCACCTCGCGCGCGCTTATGATCAGGACAGCGCACTTTTTACCAGCGACTCAACACCGCGCAGCGGCCCTGTCAGTTCGGCCGGCAAGGCATAACGCTCCGCCAGATAGTCCGGCGAGTTGAAGCTCACCTCGACCGTTCCCTCGGACTTCTGCCAGACCAAGACCTTCAGCGGCAGATCGAGCGCCAGGAGCGGCCGCGCCACCATCAACGGCGTCCCCGCCTTCGCCTGCCCAAAGACAAGGACGTGCGCCGGCGGCATGGAAAGCCCCGCCGCGGCCGCGCCCGCGCCATGGTCCACATGCGCAAAAAGCTGGAGTCCCCTGCCCGCGATGGCCGCCTCGAGCCGCGCCAGCGTTTCCTGCATCGAATAAGGGCTCGCAATCGAGACCATGCCGTTGGCCGTTTCCATGGAAAGATCGTGATCAGACGCCCAGCGGTGACCTTACGGCGCATGCTCCGATTAATCGGTCCCCGAGTCGAGCCGGAGCTTCGGCGCGCCAGAAGAAAATGCCGGGCCGGGCTAATTCTTGTTGCCCCTGCGCCGAAGTAGGAAGGTGGCGCATGGGCGCCGGTTATGACCACCGAGGCCTCCCTCGTTCGTGCTCTGGCGGACCCCCAACGCCTCGACCTGCTGCACGCCACCGGCCTTCTCGACAGCCCGCCCGAAGAGGCTTTCGACCGCTTCACCCGCCTGGCCAGCACCATCATGCACGCCCCGGTCGCGCTGGTTTCCCTGGTCGACCAGGATCGGCAATTCTTCAAGAGCCAGCACGGCCTGACCGGCCCCGTGGCGCGCGAGCGCCAGACGCCCCTTTCCCATTCCTTCTGCCAGCACGTCGTCGGCTCGGCCCAGCGGCTGATCGTGGTCGACGCGCGGGAACATCCTCTCCTCCGCGACAATCTCGCCATCCGCGACCTGCAGGTCATCGCCTACCTTGGTGTCCCGTTGCAGACCTCCGAGGGCCATACCCTCGGCTCGCTCTGCACCATCGACGCCAAGCCGCGCGTCTGGACGGAAGACGAAGTCAACATCCTCAAGGACCTCGGCGTCTGGGTCATGACCGAGATCCAGCTTCGCCTGCTCGGGAAGCATTTTCTGGCCAGCTACGTGCAGATGCGCGACTTGGAACTGCAGCGGGAGGAACTCGTCCAGATGCTGGTGCACGATCTGCGCAATCCGCTCAGCTCCCTCATGGTCGGGCTCGAGTTGGTGCACGACTCGCCCGGCCTGGACGACGACGACCGCCGCTACCTCAACGTGGCCCGCGAAGGCGGTGAAAGCCTGCTCCGCATGATCGGCGACATCCTCGACGTGAGCAAGGCCGACGCCGGCCGCATGACGCTCGACCTCGCCCTCGTGGCGCCGGGCGAACTCATCGCGCGGGCTTGCCGCCAGACCGAAGGCCTCGCGCAGGATGCCGACGTCACCCTCCGGCAGGAGAGCGACCCCAACCTTCCGCCCATCGCGGTGGATGCCGACAAGATCCGGCGCGTCCTCGTCAACCTGATCAGCAACGCCATCCAGCACACGGGCCCGTCCGGCACCGTCCAGGTTTCCGCCGGGCTGCACGAGGAGCGGGATGAACTGGTGCTCGCCGTGAGCGATACCGGCGCGGGAATGCCCGCCGAGGTCTTCACGCAGATTTTCGAGAAGTTCGGCCGGGCCGAGGCGCGCAGCAAAGGCCGCGTCTCCACCGGGCTCGGCCTCCCTTTCTGCAAGAAGGCGATCGAGGCGCACGGCGGTCACATCACCGTGGAAAGCGAGATCGGTTGCGGCACGACCTTCCGCATCGAGCTGCCCTATGCGGGCCCCTCTTCGCCGCCGACGGCGGTTTGAGGGCCCCCGTCCTTCCGCCCAATCGGACGCGCCTTCGATCAGGTCCGCCGCGGCGGCACGGCGGAAAAGAGCCCGACCAGCCCCTCCAGCAGCGTGGGATGCGTGAACACCGCCTCGCGCAGCGCGGTGTAGGGGAGCCCCGCGATCATCGCCACCTGCACCGCGCCCATGATCTCGCCCGCCGCCACGCCGAAGGCGGTGAAGCCGAGGATCCGGTCGCTCTCCGTATCGATCAGCGCCTTCAGGAACCCGCGGGTTTCCGAGAGCGTGCGGGTCCGCAGCACGGCCACCATCGGAATCTTCGCCAGCCGGTAGGTCACGCCCTGCGCCCGCGCTTCCGTCTCGCTCAGGCCGATGCGGGCGAATTCCGGATCGGTGAACAGGCAAAAGGGCACCTGCCTTCCCGTGGTCACGTGCCGGCCGCCAAGCAGGTTGTCGCGCACGACACGGAAATCGTCGAAGGAGATGTGGGTGAAGTGCGGGCTGCCCGCGCAGTCACCCATGGCCCAGACGCCGGGCGCGGTCGTCTGCAGCTTCTCGTTCACCTTCACGTAACCGCGCTCGGTGGTCTCGACCCCTGCCGCCTCCAGCCCGATACCCGCCGTGTTCGGCTGTCGCCCGCTCGCCACCAATAGGTCGCTGCCTTCCAGCTTCAGCGGCTGCCCGTCGCGCGTTCCGGTCAGCCGGACCCCCGCGCCCGACTTTCCCTCCACCCGCTCAACCTGCGCGTTCAGCACGATCTCCATCCCCTCGTCCCGGCACAACTCTTCCAGCGCGGCGGAGATATCCAGGTCTTCGCGATGGGCCAGCCGGCCGTTGCGCTCCACAATGGTCACGCGGCTGCCGAAACGCCGCATGGCCTGCGCGAGCTCCAGGCCGATGTATCCCCCACCCAGGATGAGCAGGTGCGGCGGAATGTAATCGAGTTCCAGCGCCTCGACGTGCGTCAGCGGCGCCGCCTCGCGCAGGCCGGGAATCGGATCGAGCAGCGCGCGCGTCCCCGTGTCGATCACCACGTCCTCGCCGCGCAGCACGCGTGTTCCCCCCTCGTTCAGCATCACCTCGATCGTCTTCGGTCCGACGAAGGTCCCGCGACCCATCACCAGTTCGGCGCCGCTCGCCTTGAAATTGTCCAGGTGCATCTGGACCAGCCCGTCCACCATCTGGCGCTTGCGCTCGCGCACCGCGCCCATGTCGATCCGCACCTCCTCCTTGAAGATGCCGAACTCCGCGCTGCGGAAAAAATACGAGGCCACCTTCGCGCTGTGGATGATGTTCTTGCTCGGCAGGCAGGCCATGTTCGGGCAGGCGCCCCCGATCCACTTCTGCTCGATCACCGCCACCCGGCGGCCCTTCCGCGCGAGCGTCCAGGCCAGGTATTTCCCACCCTCGCCGCAGCCAAGGACAAGGAGATCGTAACTTTCAGTCGTGGTGGAGGTCATAGGAGCCCTTCGGTTTGCCGGCGGACCGGGTCGTCGGGCGTAGCCCGATCCTTAGGCCAAATAAACCATGAGTCGAGCCTCGCCGGGCGCGAGTCCGGCGCAATCCGCCAGACGGTTCCGTTGCCATCCTCCGTCACCAGCACCGCGCCGTCGTGCGCCTCCGCCACGCCTTGATCTCCTCCGGCGTCTTGCGGCTCATCCCCTCCGCGATAATTGAGCCCGACCCAACCGTGATGAAGAGCCGCTTGCCGTCCGGCGAAAACGCGATGTCGCGCGTGCTGTGCCCTCCGTGGCTCCCTACTTGTTATTCCGCCTCCCTGGACCCGTCGACAAGAATGAAGCTGGGGATCCCCGGCCCGCGGGTCGGGCTAGCACCCACTGCGATCCAGCCGCGCCTGCAAGAAGCCCCGCAGCTTGTGCTCCAGCTCCTGCGGAGGCAGCACAAAACCCGGAAACAGCGCCAGCCACCGGCAGACCGCGCCGCGCAGCTCCTCCGGCAGCACCGGCTCCAGCTGGCGCACCTCATCAAAAGCCGCCACGACGCGCCGCGCTGTCTCGTGCGTGGCCAGCTCCGCCGCGTTCTCCAGCGCGCGCTCGGGATGGCGCTGCCCGTGATAAAGCTCCATGGCATGAACGATGACCTGCCGCGTGCGCGGGTAATCGCTCAGCATCAAATTCCACGCATCGCTGTGCGCGTCGCCCGCGCGACGAAAATCGGTCCGCAGCAGCACGGCGGGAATGTCGGCGAACTTGGCCACCATGAACTCGGCCACCGTGCCGGAATCCAGCTCCGTCCCGTCGAAATGAAAGAGCGCCACATCCGCGCTTAGCAGCGCCAGCAGGTCGGCATCGCGGATCGCCGTCGTCTTCACCGGATCCACCTCCAGGTCCTGCGGCAGCACCGCCCGGTAACGCCCGGCCGACTCCTGCAGGATCGCGCGCGCCATCAGCGCATTGCCCGCCAGCTCCTTCAGGTTGAAGAGCGCGCCGGCGTGAAAGTAGGTCAGGCTCGAACTCGCCATGCCTTATTATAACTCCCCGCGCGCAGAAAGGCAGCGCGATCCTCGGGCGCTTTTGCTATCAAGGTCGCCCCCGATGATCCGCCTCGAGAATCTGCACAAGCGCTTCCGCGGCCGCGTCGCCGTGGAGCAGCTCGACCTCGCCATTCCCGAAGGCGCCCTCTACGGCCTGCTCGGCCACAACGGCGCGGGCAAGAGCACCACCATCGGCATGATCCTCGGCCAGGTCACGCCCGATGGCGGCCGGGTGCTGATCGACGGCCGCGACGTCCGGCGCGAACGGGCCGCCGCGCTCAACGAAGTCGGCGCGATCTTCGAGACCCCGTCGTTCTACGGCTACCTCAGCGCGCGCCGCAACCTGGAGATCTTCTGCAGCTACGGCCGCCCCGTGACGCGCGCCGAGATGGACGAGGTCATCGACCTCGTGCGGCTCACCTCCCGCATCGACGATCCCGTCCGCGTCTACTCGCACGGCATGCGGCAGCGACTCGCGCTCGCCCAGGCGCTGCTGCCGCGCCCGCGCGTGCTCATCCTCGACGAGCCCAGCGAGGGCCTCGATCCCGAGGGCATCTACGAGATGCGCGAGCTGATCCGCCGCCTGCATCGCGAGTTCCAGCTCACCATCCTCATCTGTTCCCATCTGCTCGCGGAGGTCGAGCAGATTTGCCCGCAGGTCGCCATCATGCGCCAGGGCCGGCTGTTGTTCCACGGTGACTGGCGGGCCGCCGCGCCGACCGCCACGCTCGAGCAGTTCTACCTCGAGACCGTGAAGGGCATCGAGGTATGAACCGCTTCGCTCGCCAATGGGGATTTGAGCTCCTCAAGCTCTTCGCCCGCAAGCGCACCTACATCGGCTTCGTCTTCTTCCTCGCCATCGAGCTGCTCATCCTTTCGCACAATCCCGCGCCCGTAAACCGCCATCGGCTGGAGCGCGACATGGGCGTCGGCGGCTTCGATCTCTCCGCCTACTTCGGCGGGCTGACCATCGCCTTCCAGGCCATCGCGCTGACGATGTTCACCCTCGGCTCCGTTTACCTCGCGCTCGTCTGCGGCGACATCGTCTCCAAGGAGGTGGAGGACGGCACGATGCGCATGGTGCTCTCCCGCCCGATTTCGCGCCTGCGCATCTTGGCGCTCAAGTACCTCACCTGCGTCGTCTACACGGCGCTGCTCGCCGCCTTCGTCGTGCTCACCAGCCTCGGCCTGAGCGTTCTCCTGCGCGGCGCCGGCACCGGCCTCGTCGTCGTGGCGCCGTGGGAACATGTGACCGGCGTCTTCACACCCGCCGTCGGCCTGGAACGGTTCGCCCTCGGCTACGTCGTGCTCACGCTCTGCCTGCTCTCCCTCTCCACGCTTGGCTTCATGTTCTCCTGCTTCGACCTCAAGCCGGCCACCGCGACGGTGCTCACGCTCTCCGTCTACATCCTCGACGACCTCCTCCGCAACCTGCCGGCCTTCAGCGATATTCGGGACGACTTTCTCACCCACCACACCGCCGTCTGGCAGCACGTCTTCGAGATGCAGATTCCCTGGTCCCGCATCCTCCCCTCCCTCGCCTATCTGGCCACCTTCGACATCGTCACCTTGGCCGTCGCCACTGTCTACTTCCTGCGCCGCGACTTCAAATCGTGAGCCGCCCCGCCGCGCGCCGAAACGCCATTGCCCACCCGCGTCGGCGCCGTCTACCTTCGCCTGTTCATGGCCGTCACCTACCCGCTCATCGTCGGCCTCGGCAATCCCGGCCCGCA
>CAZZYY010000062.1:0-14221 GCA_964658475.1 uncultured Candidatus Methylacidiphilales bacterium
CGGCGTGGCGACCGAAGGATCGGCCATCATCGGATTTTGCGGCGGGGGAGTGGTTGCCGGCGTGTTCGGCATTCCCGGCGCGCCCGGCTTCTTCACGACCACGGGCTTGGTCAGCGGCGGCTTGGCGGGTGTGGAGTACTCGCGAAAGAGTTCCTCCTCCATCTTCGATTCGCGGGCCTGGTAGATGGGCTGGAATTGGCGGGCCAAGTCGCCGTCCAGCTTCAACCGCTTTTGCCAATATTCCTGCGTGAAGCGGTCCATCTGCGCCGGGCTGAGGGTGAGCAGGCCGAGGTCGTGCGCGCATTGCTGGGCGAGCTTGGCGCGATGGTCCTTGAATTGCTGAATGCGAACCAGCATGGCGCCTTCGTCGGCCAGGCTCATTTGCTTGAAGGCGGGCCAGTTTGCCAGGTCCTTGCGGATGTCCTCGTCGGACATGGTGGTGAGCCGCTCGATCTTGTCGCGCAACGCGATTTCCTCGCCGGTGGGAATCCGGATCTGGCCCACGTCGGGATTGGGCATGGCCAGCTTGAGCGGGTGGCTTGCCTCCGTGCCGGGCGAGAGGATTTTGCCGTAGCGCTGGAAATAATCGACCGGCACCGGCGGTATGATGGGCGCAGACTTGGCGCCGGCCGCGGGCGGCGGGGTTGCGGGCGACGGGGCCGCGGGTGGCGTCGCAGGCGGGGGCGTTGCCCCTTGCATCATCGGCGCCTGCGCCGCCAGGGTCAGCGCCGCGAGGCCGAGCAGCGCGAACGCGATCGGCCAGCGATACGCCCGGGGCCGCGCTACAAGGAGGAATCCTGCCATGAGGGTGTGTCAGAATCGTCGTCCAGCGACGCCATGGCCTCGAAGGCCTCCTGCACCTTTGCCTGCTGGTGGTGGACAGCCAGAGTGTGGACGCGATGAAACTGCTGGAGCGAAAGGCCGGCGGCGAAAAGCACGACTAGACTGAGCGGCACCCAGCGGGACCAGAAGTGCATCGAGCGGAAAAACGAGAAGCGCTCCGCCGGCTGGCTCAGGCGGCAGCGCGCCAGCGTCCGAGCGGCAAACCACGGGTCGGGCCGGGGCAGCGGCGAAAGCCCCAGCAGCCGATCGAGCGGATCGGAAGGCGGATCGTAGGGGGGCTTCATATCATGACAAACACAGGGTTGCCCGCGAAGTTGCGTCTTGAAATCAGCAGGTGCCGGGCCGAAGCGATCGCTGGCAACGGCCTTTAGCACACGCGGACTGCGCCTCAGTTTTCGTTCTCGAGATAGTCCTGCAGGGCAGTGCGGAGGGTTTCCCGGGCGCGGAACAAAAGCGACTTGGTGGCGGAGACGCTGGTCTTGAGCACCTCGGCGATTTCCTCGTAGGAAAATTCATCGTAGCGCCGCAGGATCATCGCCAGGCGCTGCTGCTCGGGCAGCGCCAGAATGGCCTGGTTCACCGCACGCATCATTTCGTCCTGGAGCAGGCGCTCGGCCGGTGTCTTGTGGCTGGTGTCGGCAAGATCGATGATCGGCCCGGACCCGCCGGTGACATTCGGGTCCGGCGGATGAAGCGGGACGAGCGTGGCGCGGGAACGGCGGCGATGTTCGTTAAAGACGAGGTTGCGCACGATGGTGAACATCCAGGTCTTGAACTGCGCGGTGGCGCGATAGGTCGGCGCGGCGCGGTAGATGCGGAGGAAGACCCGTTGCGCCAGGTCTTGCGCCTCGATCGGGTCGCCCAGCATTTTGGCGACCGTGCCGTAGACGGCGCCCTGGTGCTTCTCGATCAGCTCGCGCAGGGCGTCCTCGTCCTCGGCGGCGATGCGCAGCATCAGCCTCTTGTCGTGCGCATCGGAGTCGAAGTTGGCGTTGGGCTCTTTCATCCCGACGACGACGGAGGTTAGCGGTTCCGAGACAGGTGGGCCAGCCTGGCGCGACGCCGCCGGATCGGGGGGTCGGCTCTTGCGTTCACGTGCGGCCGGGACCATGCTTGAACACTATGGCAGGTCATTCGCGTTGGTCCAAGGTTAAGCATTTCAAAGGAGTGATCGATCAGCGGCGGGGCAAGCTCTTCAGCAAGCTTTCCAAGGAGATTTCGGTCGCCGCGAAGCTGGGCGGGGGCGATCCCAACTTCAACCCGCGCCTGCGGCAGTCCATCGCCACCGCCCGGGCGGAAAGCATGCCTTCCGACAACATCGAACGCGCGGTGAAAAAGGGCACGGGCGAGTTGGAAGGCGCAGCCTACGAGGAAATGCTGTACGAGGGTTACGCCCCCGGCGGGGTGGCTGTGCTGGTGGAGGCGGCCACCGATAACAAGAATCGCTCGGCGGCGGAGTTCCGGGCGATTTTCACGAAGTATCACGGGCATCTGGCCGGAACCGGCAGCGTGGCCTGGATGTTTCACCACAAGGGCGTGATCCTGCTGGACCCCGCCGCGGGCGTGTCGGAAGACGACGTGATCCTGGTGGCGCTCGACGCCGGCGCGGAAGACGTCCGCACGCACGAGGACGCGATCGAGATCATTACGCCCGCCGACAACAAGCTGCATACGGTGACCAAGGCGCTGGAGGGAGCGAAAATTCCGTTCACGAGCGCGAAGCTCAGCTACCTTCCCGACAATCTCACGCCCGTGACGGACGCGGCGGTGGCGGAGCAGGTGCTGGCGCTGCTGGAGGCGCTGGACGACCATGACGACGCCCAGGCGGTGCATGCGAACCTCGAGCTTGCGCCGGAACTGATGGCGAAATCAGGGTAGCGCGGCGGGTTGCCGAGCTTGCTTTTCCGTTCGATTAATCTAACCCATGTGAGATGAGCGACTGGTATTACGCGGAAAACAACGAGCAGCGCGGTCCCGTGCTCGAGTCGGAACTGAAGGGCCTCCTCGGCGGCAACAAGCTGCCGGCCGACACGCTCGTCTGGAAGGAGGGCATGGCGAACTGGACGCCGGCCACGCAGGTCCCCGCCTTCAATCCCGCCCCGTCTCCGGGAGTTGTGGTGGCTTCGGCGACCAGCACGCCGAACCCGGCATCGGTCACGCCCGTGACGACTTCCGACATCATCGGCACGCCCGAGGCACTGGAGGTCGATCCCGACGACGCGGAGAAGAACAAGATCTTCGGGATCGTGGCGTATCTTTCCATCCTTTGGCTGGTGCCGCTGCTGGTGGCGAAGAACTCGCCCTTTGCGAGGTATCACGCCAACCAGGGCTTCACGCTGTTCATTCTCGGCGTGGCCATCTGGATCGTGGAGGCGGTGCTGAACGCGATTTTCTACATGATCCTGCCGGGCGGGTTTGGGATCATCAGCCTGGTGCTTGGCTTTGTCTGGCTCGGCGTGCTGGTGCTCGTGGTCATGGGCATCCTCAACGCCGCGCGCGGCAAGTGCGTGCCGCTGCCGCTCATTGGCGGGTTCAAGATTCTCAAATAGGCGGCCGGATGAACGCGCATTCGGCTGCGGCGTTCCTGGCGCTGGCAGCCGTGCTGATGCTGGCGGGTTGCGTGGACGATCCTCATCCCGGATCGGGGTCGACGCCGGGCGATCCATGGCATCCCGGCACGGCTTCTGTGGAAAACGATCAGCCGGCGCCGATGACGCCGCCTGGCTCGGCGGGTGCGCCGCCTGTGTCTGAACCGCCCGGATCGAGTCATACGGGCATCCGTCCGCCGCCGACGCTGAACGGGTATGGCGATCCGACGACGGTGGAAGAGTCGCGGTAGGCGAGCGGAACGGAAGAAAGACCTTTGTCTCTCAAGAGCGAAGCGCGTCCGTCGGGCGACTGCATTCCGGCCGCTGCTGCGGCCTCCGGCATCGAGCCGATGCCGGCTACCTTCGGAGGTTTTTGCGCAGACTAATCCTTGGAATTAGAATCCAGCTGGCTCGGCGAGGTCGTGAGCCTCGGCAAGTACAGCACGCACAGCGCCTGTCCGGTCATAAATACGGCGCGGGCTGAAAGTGGGGGTATTTGGCGGTGAGCTTGGCGCGCCAGTCGGCGGCGGATTTGGGGTCGCCGGCTTTATCGAAGGCGTCGGCGGCGCGGGCCATGGCTTGGGGTTCGATGTTGGCCTGGTCGAAAAGGAGCGCAAGAGTGGCGAACATCCGCGCGGCCTCGGGGTAGCTTTGCGCGGCGTAGCTGACTTCGGCGAGCAGCATGCGCGCGGCGGCGCTGTCGGGGCCTTCGGGCGATTGCAGCAGGGCCTGGTTTGCGGTGGCCTTGGCGGCGTCGAGTTGGCGGGCGCCGAGCTGCGCGCGGCCGAGCGCGAGCAAGACGGACGTGGCGTTCTTCGCCTCGGGCTTGAGCTGCTCGTACTGGGTGATGCTGGTCACGGCCGGCGCCCACTCCTTGCGCGCGGCCTGCACCTGGCCGAGCTGCCACCAGGCCGCCGCCATCAGGTCGCCGGCGTCGGGCGAAACGGTGACGCGCCGGTAGTACTGCTCCGCGGTCGGGAGATCGCCGCGTTTCTGCGCATCCTGCGCGAGCGCGTAGAAGAGCGGCACCGGCAGCGTCCCGGCCGATTCCGCGCCGGGGACGGCGTCGTATTCCTGCACGTACTGCAACGCCTTCGGCCAGTCCTGCCGGCTGTAGGCGCCGAGGGCGAGGCGTTGCGTGGCGGGCTGGGCCCAGGCGGCGACATCGGCGGCGCGCGCCTGGATGAGGTAGGGTTCGGCGCCGGCGTAGTCGCGCTTGTTGAAGAGGTAATCGCCCACGGAGAATGAAGCAAGGCCGCGCAGCTTGCTTTCGGGAAAACGGTCGAGCAGCGTCCGGAAGGTTTGTGCCATGAGCGCGGCCTGGTCCGGCCCGCCGTGGGCATAGATGAGGCCCAGCGATTCGAGCGCCACTTCCTGGTCGGGCGAACCCGGGGGAGCCTGCGCCTGCACCGCCTTCCACGCCTCGGTCGCGGCGAGGGTCTGGTGATCGTTCTGCAGCGCCACGGCCATGCGCGCCTCGGCCCGCAGCAGCGTGTCGGGAGGGAGCTTGCCGCCTTCATCGATGAGCGCGCGATAGGCCGAGGCGGCGTGCGCCCACTGCTGGAGCTGGTCGTACGCGCGGGCGCGCTCGAGCAGGATGTCGCGACGGGGCCAGCCCGGGGCGGCCGGCTCGGCGGCGAGTTTCTCCCAGAGCGGCGCGGCCTCGGCGAACTTTTCCTGGCGCGCGTATTCCTGCGCCTCCAGCAGCAGCACGCGCGCGCGGTAGGGCGACTGCGGCCAGGCCTTGAGGAACGCCTCGGCCTCGTCGAGGGTCCCGGTGGGATCGGCCTGGATCGCGGCCAGCATGCGCTCGTAGGCGGCGTTCGGCGCCGCCGGCACGCTGGGGAATTCCTTGAGGAACGCCTCGAAGGCGACGACGGCGTCGGGCCAGAGCTTCGAGGCAAAGAGCGCGTGGCCCCGGTCGTACATGATCTCGGCCCGGGCGCTGGCCAGGACGTGGCCGCCGGTGGCCTGGTCCAGCTTCAGCCAGTACGGGTAGTTCTTTTGCGAGAAGAGCACGCGCAGGAGACCGGTGTTCGCGACTTCCAGCACCGGGCCGGCCGCGCCGAGCTGCCGCGCCTGCTCGAAGAGTTTCTGCGCCTCGTCCGGCTGCTTGGCGGCGAGGGCGGACCAGCCGCCGCGCGCGGCCGCGGTCGCCTGCGAGCTGGCGTTGGGCAGAAGCGAGACGGCTTTCTTCCACAGCGCGAGCGCCTCGTCCGGCTTGCCCTCGGTGTCGTCGAGTTCCGCCAGCGCCTGGGCCGAGTTGCCGGCGAGCTTGGAAGGCGGCTGCGCCTCGACGAGCGCCTGGAGCAGGGAGCGACCGGCCGCTTCCTTCTGCGTGGCCAGGAAGGCGCGGGCCAGCAGGTATTGCGCGTCCTCCTTGAGCACGCCTTCGCCGTGACCAAAGGCGTACTGGAGCGGCTCGACCGCGTCGGTGAGCTTGTTCTGGTCGAAGAGGATCGCGCCGCGCTGGAGCTCGGCATTGGTGCGGAAGGGACCGTTCGGAAAGTGGCCGACCTGGTAGGTGTAGGCGGCGAGCGCGTCCTTCGTCCGGCCCAGCTCACGGTACGACTCGGCCAGGTGGAAGAGCGCTTCCTCCACGCGGCGGTCGGCGGGGAAGCCCTGGACGAAAGCGGTAAAGCCGCGCACGGCGTCGGCATATTGACCGGCGTTGTAGGCGGAGGTGGCCTCGGCGAAGCGCGCGTCGGCGAGGGGAACGACGGTGAGTCCGGGCGTGGCGCTGGCCGGGGCGGCGGCGTTGTCCGCGCCGGCGGGGGCGCCGGTCGCGTCGTCCGTCGCGGTGGCCGGCTGGGCCTTGGGCGCGGTGGGGGCGTCAGGAAAATCGACCGGCTGGGCCTGGGGCGTCGCGTTGGTGGTCGCGCCGTCGGAAAGATCGGCGCGCGCGGTCAGCGCCAGGGCCAGCCAAATCCCAAGCAGGATTTTCATGCGGGAGCGCCCGGCGGGCTCAGCCCCCGGTGGCGCCCTTTTCCGGGTTCACGGAAAAGAAGATGTTGGTGAGCTTGGCCGCGCGGCAGGTGTCGAGCACCTTGACGACAAACTTGTACGGGACTTCTTCCGCGCCGCGCAGGATGACCGGCTGGTCGGGATAGACCTGCTGGATGGAAGCGAGCTTGGCCTGAAGCTGCGGGATGGAAACGGCACTGCGCTCGAGCTCGACCGTGCCGTCCTGCTTCAGGTTGAGGATGATCTCGCCGGGCAGCTGCTTGGGCGTCTCGCCGTGGCGGGCGGTCGGCACCTTGACGGCGATGTCCTGCTCGTAGCGCGACAGGTTCCAGGTGAGCAGGAAGAAGCAAAGCAGGAACATGACCACGTCGATCATGGGCGCGAGCTGGAGCTGGATGGGCTCCGAGTTGATCCGGCGGCGCAGGTTCATGGCGCGGCTACGGGTTCACACGATGGCGGCGGCTGAGCAGGATCAGCTCCTGCGTCAGCAGCGTCCCTTCCGACTCGAGGATGGAAATGAGATGCTGCACGCGGCCGCGGAAGTAGGAGAAGAACGCCATGGCCAGGATGCCGACGACCAGCCCGCCCGCGGTGGAGACCAGCGCCTGCGAGACGCCGCCGGCCAGCATCATGGTGCGCATGGAAGTCGCGTTGGTGTCGGCGATATGGCCGAAGGAGGTGAGGATGCCAACGACGGTGCCCATGAGGCCCAGCAGCGGGGCGAGGACGCCGATATCCATGATATAGAGCACGCGCTGGTTAAGCATGGCGGCGATCCGGCTGCCCTCCGCCTCGGCCACGGCGGAAATCGCCTCGGGCGTGGCGTCGGAATGGCGCTCGAGGAAGAGCAGCACGCGATCGACGACGCGCGCGGTGGCCTGCGGTTTATCGGCGACATAGCTGGCGAGACCTTCCAGGTCCTCGTTCTCGAAAAAGGGCTCCATGCGCTCGAGCAGCTCGGGCGTGGTGATGCTTTTCACAGTGAGCGTGAAGAAGCAATAGATGATGAGCGTGACCGCCACGACGGAAGCCAGCGCCAGCGGCACGAGGATCCAACCCGCCGAGGAGACGACCGAGAGGAGCGACGCGCTGCGCACCTGGGCGACCGCGTCGCTATCGGTCTGGGCAAGGGCCGCGCCGGCCGTGGCCAGGAAAAGAAGGCCGGCGGAAGAAAATCGTTTCATGTCACGAGGCGTTGGACGCCCCGACCACGTTACAGGTTCAAGGAGAGTGGGCAAGAACGGGCGGCCCCTAAAGATCGCGCGGGCTCAATCTGTATGTGTGGCGATTCACGCGAGCATGATCGGCCCGATTTCCTCTCCATCGTTGAAAGCGAAGACATAATCAGGCCAGTCGTCGCGCGCGAGTGTGCGGTGGGATCCCGACTGACGCTTGATGGTTCAACCGCTTTTGGTCAGGGCTTTGAGAACCTGACGCGTTTTCGGGCGCCCCACCGGCTCACGCGAGAACAAAGGTTTCGTCGAGCGCGGGGAGGTCTCCCCCGTTCTCAAGCCGTTCGACGAGGATGCGAAGGGCAAGGGCCTCCACTTTGCGGGCCGCTTCCTCGCGCGCGGAGCCGTAACCCAACGCGCCAGCCAGCGTGGCGATCTCCGCAATCCAACGGCCATCCGCCTCCTGTTCCAGCTCGATCCGCATCTTGGCCATGGCACATTTACGCACCGGCAGGGTTCATCTCAAGCTGCTCGCTGGCATAAGGCCGAACGCATTCGCACAAGAAGCGTATTCTCGCGCTAGGCGGCAGCCAGGTTCGCCGGATGAGATTTGGGATATTTGCCCGTCACCGCGTGGCCAACCCAAATGTCTTCGTCCAGTGTCTCCCAGCGGAGCGCCTTGCCGGACAGGCGCAGCTTCACCCGTTGGAGAGCTGCGGCACTTGCTTCTGCCAGACGGGGGTAGTAGGCGACGGGAAACGCGTGCGTGGATCCGTCCGCCAGCCAGAGATGAACCATTCCGTTCTTCACCGCCACCTTTTTGGCAACGATCACGGGTTCATAGGCCATGAAATTTGATATAGCACTTTTCCAGATAAAGCCAATGCGCTTGCAGGATGGCGCTTATCCGGCGTAGATCTGCAACCGAGAAGCCGTCGTTGTCGGCCAGCGTGAAGGGCCGAAGCCAGAATTTGGCTTCCTTGCCCGCTTTTTCGACATGGACATGGGGCGGCTCGTTCGGCTCATGCGAATAGAAATGGAAACGGAACCCGTCTTTCCGAAGCACGGTGGGCACGCCTACTTCTGATCGCCAATCGATTTATCGTCAATGCGAACGAGGCGCGTCCGCTACGGATATTCGTCCGAGCCCTGCACCCAGGCGAAGGACTGGAGGTCGATCATGTCGCGGGGTTTCAGGTCGGCGAGGTCGCGGCGCAAGGTGGCGGCGAAGTCGAGCAGGTTGGCGTAGACCGGCCAGGCCGGCTTCGATTGATAGTGGAAATCGAACCCGTACTTTTCCGCGGCGCGGCGCGTCACGTTGGGCTTGAGGAAGAAGTGCTTTTCCGGCTGGGCGAGGAAGCCGAAGATGGTGACGAGCGGCCAGGTGAGCACGCGGGTCTGGCGGCGGGGCAGGGCGGCGATCGTCGCGCACCAAGCCTCGAAGCGGCTCTCGTCGGAGCCGGAGCCGTGCAGGAAGTCATGCAGGCCGGTGGCGAACTGGCGGGCGCCGGTGGACGATTTCACGGCGTCGCGCAGCGCCATCTTCTCGAAGGAGAACAGGAGATTCGTGCGCGACTCGATGCGCACGGCCTGTGCGGCGATTTCGGCGAAGCGGCCCTGTCGAAGGAGCGCGGCCAGGGGGGCCGGCCCCAAGGTCTCCTGCCACTGCTCATGGGCAGTCCACTTGTAACCGCGTTCCCAAGCCAGGTACTTCTCGCTTTGAAAACCGCCGCGAAAGTAGCGCAGGAACTTGCGGCGGCAGCGGTCGGGACCGGAGGCCGGGTGAAGAAAGGGGCGGAGCAGCTTCATCGGATCGCCTTTTCTTAACGTTCCACCGAGTGGGAGCGGCGCAACGCGGAACGACTCATGGACAGGGCTGAAGGAAGGGTCGTGGAAAGGCTTAGGCCGGTCGCTGGCTCGAGCGGAAGGAGAGGCTCCCGGCCGGCGTCACCGGGCTGCAATAATTCCTTGCCTCGCCGGTGCTTATCCCGCTAACTCTCACCTTTTATGGCACGCCTTCTCGACTCGATCAATTCGCCCGCCGACGTTAAAAAGCTGCCTCTGGACCAGCTTCCGGTGCTGGCCCAGGAAATCCGCGATGAGCTCATCGCCGTGCTGGCGAAAACGGGCGGCCATCTCGGTCCCAACCTGGGGGTGGTGGAGCTCACGATCGCGCTGCACCGGGTCTTCGAGACGCCGACCGATTCCTTTGTTTTCGACGTCAGCCACCAGGCTTATGTGCACAAGCTGCTGACGGGCCGGCGCGACCGGTTCCACACCATCCGGCAGGCGGGCGGGCTCAACGGCTTCATGCTCCGTACGGAAAGCGAGCACGACAGCTACGGCGCGGGGCATGCTGGCACGGCGCTTTCCGCCGCGCTGGGCATGGCCACGGCGCGCGACCTGCGCGGCGGCACCGAGAGCATCGTGGCGCTCTGCGGCGACGCGGCCTTCACCTGCGGCATCACTTACGAGGCGCTCAACAACATTTCCGATCACACGAAGCGGCTGGTGGTCATCCTCAACGACAATGAGTGGTCGATCGACAAGAACGTCGGCGCGATCGCCAAGCACCTGACCAACATCGTCACCAACCCGCGCTACGAGAACCTGCACCGCAGCGTGGAGAAATTTGTCGAGCGCTTCACGGGCGAGACGGGCAAGAATCTCGCGCTGAAGGTGGAAGGCACGGTCAAGGGCCTCATTTCCACCGGCCACCGCCCGAGCCTGATCTTCGAGGAGATGGGCCTGTCCTACTACGGCCCGATCGACGGCCACAATCTCGACACGCTCATCCACACGCTGGAATTTGCCAAGCACCACGAGGGTCCGGTGCTGCTGCACGTCATTACGCAAAAGAGCAAGGGCTTCGAGATCGGGATGTCGAAGCAGAAGAAGTATCACGGCGTCGGCCCCGGCACCTACGATCCGGAGAAGAACGTCGAGACCGTCGCCTCGGGTCCGCAGACCTACTCCCAGGTTTTCGCCAATTCGCTGATCAAGCTGGCGGACATGAACTCGAAGGTGGTCGCGATCACCGGCGCGATGCCGAACGGCACGGCGCTCGATCTGTTCCAGCCGAAGCACCCGGACAAGTACTTCGACGTCGGCATTGCGGAGGAGCACGCGGTGCTCTTTGCCGCGGGCATGGCAACCAAGGGCTATAAGCCGTTTTGCGCGATCTACTCCACCTTTCTCCAGCGCGCGTTCGACCAGATCGTCCACGACGTCTGCCTGCAAAACCTGAACGTCGTGTTTTGCATGGATCGCGGCGGCCTTTCCGGCGACGACGGTCCGACGCACCACGGCCTTTTCGACATCAGCTACCTGCGCTGCATCCCGAACCTTGTGCATATGTGCCCGACGAACGAGGACGAGCTCTCCGACATGATGTTCACCGCGCTGCATCACGACGGACCGATCGCCATCCGCTACCCGCGCGGCAACGGGCCGGGCGTGGCGATCAAGGCGAAGCCGGCGCTCGTGCCCATCGGCAAGGCGGAGGTGGTCAAGCACGGCACCCAGGCGGTGCTGCTCGGGCTCGGCGCGCTGCTGCCGATGGCCATGGAGGCGGCCAAGGAGCTGGAGGCGCTGGGCTACTCCGTCGCGGTGATCAATCCGCGCTCGGTGAAGCCGCTGGACGGCGACACGATTTCGTTCTTCGCGCGCAGCGCGGAGGTGGTGGTCACGCTGGAAGATCACGTGCTGGCCGGCGGCTTCGGCAGCGCTGTGATGGAGGAGCTCTCCAACCGCGGCGTGGTGGTGCCGGTGGCGCGCATCGGCTGGCCCGACGTGTTCGTCGATCACGGCAAGCCGGACGCCTTGCGCGAGCGGTACGGAATCAGCGTCAAGGCGACGGTGGAGAAAGCGCTGCCCTACCTGCAGAAGGCCAAGGGCAAGGCGGGCTCCGCTGTGGTCGTCGCGTAAATGACGGGCAGCCAAGCCTCCGACATCCGAGTTTCAGTCATCCTGAGCGAAGTCGAAGGATCAGTTCAGCTTCGGGCGTATGGTTGAAAAGACCGGACTGATCCTTCGACAGGCTCAGGATGACTAAAGGAAGGCTCCCTTCCTGTCCTTCATGTAACTCCTGTCTTCTTCTGTTCTCAACGCACGCGCTTTCCAGTCGCGGTGAGGTCCCCTTCCGCGCAGACTAATCTCATGCGCCTTGCCGCCGTCCTGCTGCTCTTTCGCGAGGAAGCCTTCGTCGAGGCGTGCGTGCGCGCGATTTATCCGGCGGTCGATTCCATCTGCTGCGCCACGCGCCACGACCGCAACCTGGAGGGCCGCGCGCTCGAGCCCGACGGCACGATCCCGCGCCTGCTCGCCGTGGACGATCCGCAGGACAAGCTGCGGCTGGTGGTCGCGCGCGGCCTCGACGCCTGGCCCGGTCGCGACGCCGCCGCGCGCCTGCGCAACGCCGCCATGGCGCTCGATCCGCTCGCCGACTATTACCTCATCGTCGACTCGGACGAAATCTGGCCGCTCGACGTGCTGCGCGCCTGCTGGGAGGAGGTGCAGCGCACGCAGTGGGCGGGCTACCGCATCTCCAGCCGCACCTATTTTCGCCAGTGGAACTACCGCATCGTCGAGCCGGGCCACGGTTACCGGCCCTTCGTCTTCCTGCGGCGCGGCTTTCAGTTCGAGGAGGATCGGCAGATCAACTGGCACGGCCCGGCCCGGACGAGGGAATATCTGCGCACCTGGCGCAAGCCCAAGACGGTCTACTTCCCGCCCGACCGCGTGCTGCACCACGGCTCGTGCGTGGGCGACGACGCGCGCATCCGGACCAAGCTGCAAAACTATTCGCACGCCGCGGGCGTCGACCCGGGCTGGTACGAGCGGGTCTGGAAGAACTTCCATCCCGGCATTCGCCATTTCCATTATTTCGCCGACCGGCCGCACCTCTACGAGAGCCTCGTCGCGGTGCCGACGGCAGACTTGCCGGCGGAGATCACCCGTTGCGCGTGGCCCAAGGGTTGGATCAAAGAATCGCTATAGCCTCGCCCCACTCGGGAAAAGCCGGTTGCGCAGATGCAGCACCGGCATCTCGAGCGCGAGGGAAAAAAGCGCCCCGACTGCCAGCGCGGCTGCGAAATAACAGCCGAGATAAACCCATCCGCGATCGCGCACGAGCGGATCCACCAGCCATTCCTTCACCGGCAAATGCCAGAGGTAAATGCCATAGGAATGCTTCCCCAGAAAATCGAACGGCCAGGCGAGCGCACGCCCGGGCCCCGTCGGAAAAGGCAATTGCGCCGCCTGGAAAACGATCAGGCCGAACCCCAGATAATTGGCGGTCGGGATGAGCGCGGTGAGCAGCGCCGGATGCGGCCACCAGACGCACGCCGAGGGCAGAGCAAGCAGCAGCCCCAACGCGATCCAAAACAGCCGCGAGTGGCCCAGGATCGCCAGCGCGCGCGGTCGATACTGGTAGAAAAAGCGCAGCAGCACGCCCGCGGCCAGCACGTCGAGGTGCAAGTGCGACGGCTCCAGCTCGCGGTGATAACTGAAGCCGCGATGATGCAACGCCGAATTGATCCAGCGCGCCGCAAAACAGGCGATCAGCACGCCGGCGAGAATGCGCGGCAGCGGCACGAGCCAGCCCGCCGGATGGCGGCGCGCCAGGATCGCCATGGGCAGCCCGAGCAGAAGGTAGAAATGGACCTCCACCGCCAGCGTCCACGCGTGCGGCCACGCCCCGGCGCGGTAGCTCTGCAGGAAAAGCAGGTCGTGTACGAGATGGACGGCGTTCACACGGTCCCGCATCGCCGCGTCGTAAATCACCGTGACGAGCACGAGGAAATAAAACGAGGGGACGATCTTGAACGCGCGTCGGACGAGAAACCGCCGCAGGTCGAGCGCGCCCGTCCGGTCGTGCTCGTCGAAGAGCAGGCCCGAAACGAGGAAGCCGCTCAGGACGAAGAAGAGGTCGACGCCCACCCACCCGAACGCTTGGAAGAACCGCGCTACCGCCGAGACGACGAGCAGCGGGCCGGCCGTGGCGTCCGTAAAGACGTTCACGTGCGCGAGCATGACCAGGAAAATGGCCGCGCAGCGCAGGCAATCGAACCAGGCGAAGTGCCTCATGAGGCAGCTATCGGACCTGCGGTCGGCGGTTGTGACGGCGGCCTGGGACCGCCGACGTCACCCCAGGCTACCGTGGAGCAGGCGCGCATGAGCGGACGGTCTAACTCACTGCGCGCAGCAGGTACGCGGGCAGATCGGCGATGGCGATGCGTTCCTGGTTCATGCTGTCGCGATGCCGCAGCGTCACCGTGTCGCGCTGGCCCGCTTCGATGCGCCCGCCTTCGCCGGAAGTGGAACCCTCCTTGGCGCCCTCCAGCGTCTCGAAATCGATGGTGATGCCGAAGGGCGTGCCCTCCTCGTCGAGCCGGCGGTAGCGCTTGCCGATCGACCCGGCCTCGTCGTAGCTCACCTTCATCAGAGGCCGCAGCAGGTCCTGCACGGCGCGCGCCTTGGCCACCAGCTCCGGCTTGTTCTTGAGCAGCGGGAAAATGCCGGCCTTGACCGGCGCCAGGCGCGGGACGAACCGCAACACCGTCCGCGTCTCCTCCTTGCCGCTCTCCTCGTCGCGCACCGTCTCCTCGGCAAAGGCTTCGCAAAGCAGCGCGAGCACGGTGCGGTCGACGCCCG
>CAZZYY010000063.1:0-11312 GCA_964658475.1 uncultured Candidatus Methylacidiphilales bacterium
GTCGGCGCGTTCGGCGGCGCCGGCGTCGGCAAGACCGTCGTCATCATGGAGCTGATCAACAACATCGCGAAGGTGCACGGCGGCTACTCCGTCTTCGCCGGCGTCGGCGAGCGCACGCGCGAGGGCAACGATCTCTACCATGAAATGTCCGACTCCGGCGTCATCAAGCAGGACAACCTGGGCGAATCGAAGGTCGCGCTGGTCTACGGCCAGATGAACGAGCCGCCCGGCGCGCGCATGCGGGTGGCCCTGAGCGCGCTGGCCATGGCGGAATATTTCCGCGACGAGAAGAACCAGGACGTGCTGCTCTTCATCGACAACATTTTCCGCTTCTCCCAGGCGGGCTCGGAAGTCTCCGCACTGCTCGGCCGCACGCCCAGCGCCGTGGGCTATCAGCCGACCCTCTCCGCCGAGATGGGCCAGTTGCAGGAGCGCATCACCTCGACCAAGAACGGCTCGATCACCTCGTTCCAGGCCGTCTATGTGCCCGCGGACGATCTGACCGATCCGGCACCCGCGAACACCTTTGCGCACCTCGACTCGACCATCGTGCTCGAGCGCTCGATCGCGGAGCTCGGCATCTATCCCGCCGTCGATCCCCTCGCCTCCACCTCCAAGGCGCTCGCGCCGGAAATCGTGGGCGAGGAGCACTACGCCGTTGCGCGCGGCGTGCAGAAAATCCTGCAGCGCTACAAGGATCTTCAGGACATCATCTCGATCCTCGGCATGGACGAGCTTTCGGCCGACGACAAGCTGCTGGTTGCTCGCGCGCGCAAGATTCAGCGCTTCCTCAGCCAGCCGTTCAGCGTGGCCGAAGTCTTCACCGGCACGCCCGGCGTCCAAGTCTCGCTCAAGGATACGATCAAGGGCTTTAAGGAAATCCTCGACGGCAAGCACGACGACGTGGGCGAGGGCGATTTCTACATGAAGGGCAACATCGAAGCGGTTCGCGCTGCCTAACACGTTTTCCCCATGGCCACGCTCAAGCTCCAAATCCTCACGCCCGAGGCGAAGATCTACGAGGACGACGTCAACTTCGTCCAGCTTCCGGGCTCGGAGGGCGACATGGGCGTCTACCCACAACACGAGACGCTCATCACGGAGCTCGTCGCCGGCGAGTTGCACATCCAGAAGAACGGCCAGACCAGCGTCATGGCCATCGGCGAAGGCTTCGCCGAGATCACCGCGACCAGCATCGGCATCATCACCGACGGCGCGGTGAACGAGAAGGAAATCGACGAGCAGGCCGCGGAAGCCGCGGTCAAGCGTGCCGAGGACCTGCTGAAAAACAGCACCCTGCAGGGCGACGAGCTCGAGGCCACCCAGGCCTCGCTCGCCCGCTCGCTCGTCCAGCTCAACCTCAAGCGCCGCCGGCGCGGATAAACGAGAGGAGCGGCGTCATGGACCATCACTTCATCACCACCGCGCTGGAGCTGCCGGGCTATCAGATCACCGGGACGCTCGGACTCGTGCGCGGGATCGTGGTGAGGTCCCGTTCCGCCATCGGAAATTTCGGCGCATCGATCCAGTCGATCTTCGGTGGAAACATCACGATCCTCACCGACCTCTGCGAGCAGACCCGCAGCGAGGCCTACGACCAGATGGCCGAGCATGCGGCGTCGCTGGGCGCCAACGGCATCATCGCCGTGCGCTACGACGCCACCGAGCTCATGCCCGGCATTACCGAGGTCCTTTGCTACGGCACCGCCGTGATGGTCGCGAACCTCCCCGCCCCGCCGCAAGGCTGAGCCGGGCCGCTTGACCGAGGGCCAGCCTAGGAAAGGATGATGTCGACGCCACCGAGCGTGACACTCAGCCGGTCCACCAGCGAGGGCGAAAATCGCTTCCAGCTTTTGCGCGGCTGCGACTTCCCCATCACCACCTGCGTGATGCCGTACTCGCGGGCGAAGGAACCGAGCGCCGCGGCAATGTCGTTGCTCTTCAGGATCAGCACAGTGCCGCCCATCTTCTGGGCGATCTCCAGCGTGTCCGTCAGCCGCCGATGCGTCTCCGCCGCCACGCGGTCGGGCGCCTCGCGGCTCGTGCGCACGTAAACGACATACCACGCCGCGTTGAGCTGGCTGGCCAGTCGCGCCGTCTTGCGCAGCAGCGTTTCCGGATGCGGCCCCCGGCTGCTGATCGCGACCATGATCTTTGACATCGAACTCGGTTTGGTTCCGTCCGGCTTGAGTAGGCGCTGGCGGCGATCGAGGAAGTTGGCCACTTCGCTGAAGGTGATTTCCCGCAGGCGGGTGAGGTTGGCTTCGGTGAAAAAATTTCCCATCGCGCGTTCCACGCGATCAAGCGCGTAGATCTTCCCGGCCTTCAGCCGCTCGATCAGATCCTCCGCCGGCAGATCGATGTTGATGATCTGGTCGGCCTGCGCCACGACGGAGTCGGGGATCCGCTCCTTCACCTTGATGCCCGTCGCCACCTCGATCACGTTATAGAGCGACTCGAGATGCTGCACGTTCAGGGTGGTGATGACACTGATGCCGGCGTCGAGCAGATCGGCCACATCCTCGTAGCGCTTCTGGTTCTTGCTCTCCGGCGAGTTGGTATGGGCGAATTCGTCGACCAGCGCGACCGTGGGTTTGCGCGCCAGGATCGCCGCCAGGTCCATCTCGCGGATCTCGATACCGCGATAAAGCGCCACGCGCGGCGGCACGATCTCCAGCTTGTCGATCTGCGCGGTGGTTTCCGGCCGGTCGTGCGGCTCGACATACCCGATGACCACGTCGATCCCGCGCTGCCGCAGCCGGTTGCCTTCCGCCAGCATGGCGTAGGTCTTGCCCACGCCCGCGGAGGAACCGAGATAGACCTTCAGCTTGCCCCGCGCCTGCCGCTGGATCAGCTGCAGGAAATCCTCCGGCGAGTGTCGACCGCCCGGGGAAGCCGCGTTCTCCATCAGGTCTGCATAGGGCATTTCCGGTCTCGGCACGAGTCCGCCGTCCTACTTCAGTTTGCCGTCCAGCGTCAGGTTAAGTTTGACGACGTTGACGCCAGGCTCGCCCAGGATGCCGAAGTCGCGGCCGTCGGTGCACCGCTCCACCACCTTCTTGAGATCATCCTTGCTCATGCCCCTCGCCCTCGCCACGCGCGGAAGCTGCAACAGCGCATTGTTCATGCCGATGTGCGGATCCAGCCCGCTGCCCGAGGCCATGACCGCATCCGCTGGCACCAGCTGCGTGTCGGGCAGCCGATTGGCCTTGCGGTAGTCGGCCACGCGCTGCTTCACGGCATCGTGCAGCGCCTGCGAGGTCGCGCCGTAGTTGCTGCCGCCGGAGCTGGTCGCATCGTAGCCCGTTCCCGCCGCGGAGGGGCGGGGAGCGAAGTACCTGTCCGCCGTGAAGGTCTGGCCGAGCAGCGTGGACGCAATCGGCTTCCCATCCGCGCCCAGCACGAGGCTGCCGTTGGCCTGATGGGGAAAGAACAATTGTCCCAGCCCGAAGACCACGAGAGGATAAATGCCGCAGCAGATGACGAGCAGGACCAGGGTGACGACCGCGCTGGTTTTCAATTCTCGGAGGATACTCATAAAATGGGTGTCAGATGATGTGAAGGGACGTGACGATGAGATCGATGGCCTTGATGCCGGCGAACGGCGCGATGATGCCGCCGACCCCGTAGATCAGCAGATTCCGGCGCAGCAGCGCCATGGCTGGCATGGGCCGGAACTGGACGCCGCGCAGCGCCAGCGGAATGAGCAGGATGATGATCAGCGCGTTGAAGATCACGGCGCTGAGGATCGCGCTGTTCGGGCTGGCCAGGTGCATGATGTTGAGCGGCGCAACGGCGGGAAACGTGACCATGAGCATCGCCGGAATGATGGCGAAATACTTGGCCACGTCGTTGGCGATGCTGAAGGTGGTGAGCGCGCCGCGCGTCATCAGGAGCTGCTTTCCGATCTCCACGATCTCGATGAGCTTCGTCGGATTGGAATCGAGATCGACCATGTTGCCCGCTTCCTTGGCCGCCTGCGTGCCGGTGTTCATGGCCACGCCCACGTCGGCCTGCGCGAGCGCCGGGGCGTCGTTGGTGCCGTCGCCCGTCATCGCCACCAGTCGGCCGCCCTGCTGTTCCTTGCGGATGAGCGCCAGCTTGTCCTCGGGCGTGGCCTGCGCGAGGAAGTCGTCCACGCCCGCTTCCGCGGCAATGGCCCGTGCCGTGAGCGGATTGTCGCCCGTGATCATCACTGTGCGAATGCCCATCGCGCGGAAGCGCGCGAAGCGGTCGGCCAGTCCGCCCTTGACGATATCCTTGAGATAAATGACGCCGTAGATTTTTGGTTCACCTCCGGCCTTCGAGGTGTCGCGCGCCGCGACGACGAGAGGCGTTCCGCCCAGCTTCGAAATCTCGTCGATCTTGCGGTCCATCTCCGATGGAAACTTCCCCCCGACGTAGGTCCGAACCGATTCCGCAGCGCCCTTGCGGTATTCGATTCGATCCACGTCGACGCCGCTCATCCGCGTCTGGGCCGTAAACGGCACGAAGACAGCGTTGGGCAGGTCCTGCAGCGTGCGTCCGCGAAAACCCTGGCGCTTCGCGAGCACGACGATGCTCCGACCCTCCGGCGTTTCGTCGGCCAACGAGGACAACTGCGCCGCGTCGAGCATCTCCATCATCTCGACGCCCGGCGCGGGGAAGAATTCCACCGCCTCGCGATTGCCCAAGGTGATTGTGCCCGTCTTGTCGAGGAGCAGGACGTCCACGTCGCCAGCCGCCTCGACCGCCCGGCCGCTCATCGCGAGCACGTTTTTCTGCACCAGGCGGTCAATGCCCGCGATGCCAATCGCGCTGAGCAGCCCGCCGATCGTGGTTGGAATCAGGCACACGAGCAACGCGACGAGCACCGTGATGGAAAAGGCCACTTGCGAGTAAATGCCAAAAGGCAGCAGCGTAACGCAGACGACCAGGAAGATGACGGTCAGCGCGGCGAGCAAGATGGTCAGCGCGATCTCGTTCGGCGTCTTTTGCCGGCTCGCGCCTTCCACCAGGCCGATCATGCGATCGAGAAAACTTTCGCCCGGATCGGCGGAAATGCGCACCTTGATGGAATCGGAGAGGACGCGCGTCCCGCCGGTGACCGAGCTGCGATCGCCGCCCGCCTCGCGGATGACCGGGGCCGACTCGCCCGTGATGGCCGATTCATCGACCGTCGCCGCGCCTTCGATCACGTCGCCATCGCCCGCAATCAACTCACCGGCCGCCACCAGGATGACGTCACCCCGCCGCAGCCGATTCGCGTCCACCACGTAGGGAGCCCCCTCCGGACCCAGCTTGGTTGCCACCGTGTTGGTCCGCGACACGCGCAGCGCCGTGGCCTGCGCCTTGCCGCGACCCTCGGCCATCGCCTCGGCGAAGTTCGCGAAGAGGACGGTGAACCAGAGCCAGATCGAAATCTGGACGGTGAACGATTTCGGCTCCGGGGAGACAAAAATCTCTGCCGTGGTAATGACGGCGCCGACCATGGTGACGAACATGACCGGGTTCTTCATCATCACCGCAGGATGGAGTTTCCGGAACGACTCGCCCAAGGCCGGGACGAGAATGGCGGGATCGACTAGCGAACGGGCTTTGGTGCTCATGAGACAGGTAGAAGGGAATGCGAAGTTAGAACGTCTTTCCGGTGAGCATGAGGAAGTGCTCCACCACCGGGCCAAGTGCCAGGGCGGGCAGGAAGTTCAGCGCGCCGACCAGCAACACCGTGCCGATGAGCAGGAAAGTGAAGGTTGGGCCCGAGACCGGAAATGAGCCCGGCCCCGCGGGCACCAGCTTCTTCGCCGCCAGCGAACCGGCGATGGCCATGATCGGCACGATCATAAGGAAGCGACCGACGAGCATCCCGAACGCGAGGGTGGTGTTGTACCAGTAGGTGTTCGCGGTCAGGCCGGCGAAGGCGCTGCCGTTGTTTCCGGTGACCGAGCTGTAGGCGTAGAGCATTTCGCTGAAGCCGTGCGGGCCCGCGTTGTTCAAGCCGGCCTTGCCCCACGCGCTCACGCAAGCCCACGCGGTGAAGCCGAGGATGTCGATGGCGAGAACGAGCAGAACGAGCATCGACATTTTCACCTCGAAGGACTGGATCTTCTTCCCGAGATATTCCGGCGTTCGTCCCACCATCAATCCGGCAATGAAGACCGCCACGATGACGAAAACGAGCATGCCGTAGAGGCCGGCACCCACGCCGCCGAAGACCACTTCCCCGAGTTGGATATTGAACAGCGGCACCAGCCCGCCCAATGGCGTAAAGGAATCGTGCATCGAGTTGACCGCACCGCACGAAGCGTCCGTGGTGATCGTCGCAAAGAGCGCCGAGTTCATGATGCCGAATCGGACCTCCTTGCCCTCCATGTTGCCGTCCGCGGGATCGACGCCCAGTTGCGTGAGGATCGGATTGCCGACCGTCTCGTAGTGCCAGCAGACAAAAAACCCGGCGAGGAAGAGCAGCGCCATGGCCGCCCACACGGACCAGCCATGCCCCGGGCTTTTCACCATCCGGCCCAGCCAGTACGTCAGCGCGCTGGGAATCGCGAAGATGGAAAGCATCTGGATAAAGTTCGAAAGCGGCGTTGGGTTCTCAAAGGGATGAGCCGCATTGGCATTCGTGTAGCCGCCGCCGTTGGTGCCGAGCATCTTGATGGCGACCTGCGAAGCCATGGGGCCTTGCGGGATTGTTTGCGTATCGACAACCTGCGACACCAGGATCGGATTGCCTTGAGCATCCTTGACCGCATTGCCACCCGCATCGGTCTTTGATACCTGGACCGTTTCTTTTTCCGTCAGCGCCACCGTGTCCGAAGGCTTGAAGTTCTGGATCATTCCCTGCGAGATCAGGAAAAGCGCAAAGACGAGGCAGAGGGGCAGCAGCAAGTAGTACGTGATCCGGACGAGGTCGACCCAGAAGTTGCCCACTGTCTCCGCGCCATGCCGCGCGAGGCCACGGACCAGCGCCGCGGCAATGGCGATCCCAACTGCGGCGGAAAAGAAGTTCTGGCTGGCCAGCGCCACCATCTGGGAGAAGTACGACATCGTCGACTCTCCGCCGTAACTTTGCCAGTTGGTGTTGGTGGTGAAGCTGGCCGCGGTGTCAAAAGACAGGTGGTCGCTCACCGCGGAAAACGCCTGCGGGTTGAAGAGGTGCTGCAGCGGCAGCACAGCCTGCAGGCGCAGGAGAGCATACGTCACCAGCATCGTCACGAGGCTGAAGGCGAGCATCGAAATCGTATACTGCTTCCAATGCTGCTCCTTTTCTCGATCGATGCCCGCCATGCGATAGGTCAGCCGCTCGAGGGGGCGCAACAGCGGATCGAGCCAGGTGCGGCCGCGCGCGTCCAGGACCTGGACGAGGTACAAGCCCAGCGGTTTGGTGATGAGCAGCAACGCGCTTAGGTACAAGGCCAGCTGAATCCAACCGGGTGCAGAGGTGGTCATGTGAAGTAAGTTGATTTGAAAGAGCGGACTGGCCGATCAGAACTTCTCCGGCCAGATCATGGCGATGAAGAGGTAGACGAGCAGGGCGAGCGAGACGAGTCCGACGATGAGTAGTCCCATAAGGTCCTTAAAGCCGCTCACACCAAGCCGCATAGGCGACGCACAAGGCAAAGAAGAGCACGGCGCAGCCGACGTAGATAAGGTCGGTGTTCCCCGTGGCAAAGATAAGTGCAACGGCCAACAGGCCGACGACTCCCTGGATGACGATTCGTTCTTCCATAAAGTGACTCGGGGCTAGAGCAGGGCGGGCAGCGTGAAGAAGAACTCGCTGCCTCGTGCCTCGCTGCTCTCGACCCCGATGTTGCCGCCGTGGGCCAGCACGATTTCGCGGGCGATACTGAGACCCAGGCCGGCGCCCTCGCCGCTGGTTTCGCTGCCTCGGAAAAACTTGTCGAAGACGCGCCGCTGCAAGTCGCGTGGAATGCCCGGGCCTTCGTCCCGCACGGAAAAACGGACCGACTTCGCGCCGTCACGGCGGGCGGCCAGCGTGATGGTTCCGCGCGGGGGCGAATGCCGCACGGCATTGGAAATGAAGTTGGCGAAAACCTGGTCGATCCGGGCGTGGCTGATTTCCACGCGCGGCAGGTGCGGCTCGATCTCAACCTGCAACTCCAGCCCCCGGGAGGAGACTAGCTCCCCGCTGCGCCGGGCCTCTTCTTCCACCAGTTGCTCACTGGGAATCGCTTGCTTTTCGATCAACGCCGCGCCGCCTTCAAAACGGGCGAGATCGAGCAAGTCCTCGATCATCTCCAGCAGCCGGTCCGAGTTGTTGCGCGCGGCCAGCATCAACTCGGTCTGCTTGGGATTGAGCGGCCCAACCTTTTCCTCCAGGAGCAGGTAGACCGCCATCTGCATGCTGGTGAGCGGAGTCTTCAGCTCGTGGCTCACCGTCGCGATCAAGTCGGTCTTCATGTCATCGGCCACACGAAACCGGGTAACGTCCTGCAGGGCCACAATAACGCCGGTGATCGAACCTGCCTCATCCCGCATCGCCAGCACGCGCGGCAGGAAAAATCGTTCCGAGCCTTCCAGATTAACCAGCAGCGCCTTGTCAAAACTCGTCGGCTGAAAATCGGGCGACCCCGCGAGGCTCTGCTTCACGTAACGGCCCAGCGGCTCAAGCAACTCGAAGCCGCCGCCCAGCTGCGTGAAGAATCGTTCCGCCGCGCTGTTCTGCAGCTCGATCTTTTCCTCTGGGGAAAGGACGACGATCGGGTCGGGAAACGCCCGCAGGGCGCTCTCGGTGGTTTGCTGCGCCTGCAGAATGGTTTCCGTGGTGCTCTGCCGATACGCGCGCAACCGGGCGCTCATTTTGTTAAAGGTTGCGGCCAGCAAACCGAGCTCGTCCTGCGAGTGCACGGGCACGTGCTGATCCAGCTTTCCCTCGCCCAGCTGCCGCGCGGAATCGGTCAAACTTTGGATCGGCTGGAGGATCGAACGTGCCAGCGCATACGCCGCCGCCGCCGCCACGGCAAACCCGCCGAGCAGCGTCAGGAGCAGGTAATTCGACGCATCGCGACTCTGCTGCCGGGCTGCCCGGTCGGCCTCCAGCATGTTCTGCTGATTGACCTCCAGGATGCGGTCGGCCGTCTTTTCGACTTCCTCGGAGATCGGGAGGAGCTGTCCAAAATAAAGCGCGCGCCGCGCCGGGTCGGCGGAGTTCAGGGAGTCGAACTTCGCCGCAGCCGCCAGGTAATCGCCGTGCAACCGCTTGATCGCTGCTTCCAAGTCACCTTCGCCGGGCAACGTGATGTTATGCGCCTCGACTTCGGAATACTGTTCAAATACAGGATCGAATTGATGAAACAGAGCTTGGCCGGCCGCTTCCTGGCCATTGAGCCGCAGGAGCAACCCCGTGTTCATTTTCTCCGCCGCCTCCTTCATGTTCTGCGCGGCAACAACGCTCTGGTAGTTTTCCCGCAGGATCACGTCGATCGCGCTTCCCAGCTTGGTGAATAGAAAAATCGCATAGAGTCCCAAGCCCAGGAAAATCACCAGCACGGGAGCGATCCCGATGAGCAGGCGGCGGTTCAAGGTCATCACGAAAGCCCATTCTAGCTGACGTCATGCCAGCAGTCCGCCCGCGCCAAGAAGCCGCCGGGCCTGAGCCACTTAGCGCGATGGCTTCGAAAATGGCGTCGTTCTCCGTCGGGGAGAATGGCCGTTCGGCCACGAACCACCGGGGATTTTCCCCGGTCGTTCGGCCACTAGATACCCAGGCTTTTGCGCTTGCGCAGCAGCGTCGTCGGGTCGAGCTGCAACACCCCGGCGGCTTGCTGGAGATTCTTGCTCCGGCGCAGCACCTGGCGGATGTGCTCAGCCTCGATTTCCTCCACGGAAAAAGGACCGCCAATCAGCGGGATGTCCGTCGATCCCTCGGTCAGGGACGGCGGCAGGTCGATCAGGTCGATCAACTCGCCCTGCGTCAGGATGGTCGCGCGCTCCACCACGTTGCGCAGTTCGCGGATGTTCCCCGGCCACCCATAGCGTGCCAACGCGCGTTGCGCGGCGTCAGAAAAACCCCTGATCCTCCGCCCCGAAGCACGCGCGACCTGATGAAGCTGAGCCTCGGCCATCGGGAGAATATCCGCGGGCCGCTCGCGCAAGGGCGGCAGCGCGAGGGAGATGACGTCCAGCCGGTACAGCAGGTCTTCGCGAAAGGCGCCGCGCGCCACCGCCTCCTTCAGGTTGCGGTTGGTGGCCGCGATGACCCGCACATTCGCCATCCGGCTTTTCGATTCGCCCAGCCGCTCGTACTCGCGCTCCTGCAGGAGCCGCAGCAGCTTGGGCTGAATCTCCAGCGGAAGCTCGCCGATTTCATCGAGGAAAAGCGTCCCCCGATCCGCCGCGGCCACTTTGCCCCACGTCGTCGCGATTGCGCCGGTGAAGGCGCCCTTCATGTGCCCGAACAACTCGCTCTCCAGCAGGTCGCGGGAGAGGCTCGGGCAGCTCACGGTGATGAAGGGCTCGCCCGCCCGCAGGCTCCAGCGATGGATCTGGCGGGCGAGCACACTCTTGCCCGTGCCGCTTTCGCCGAGCATGAGGATGGTTGCATCGCTCGAGGCGCTGCGGCGCGCGATCTCCGCCAGCCGCTGCATCTGCGGATCGACGCTGTCGGTCATTTCCCCGGCCAAGCCCGGTTTGGCCACTTGACCTTCTAGCTCCGTGATGCGCGTTTCCAACTGTCGGGTCCTGGCCACCCGCTCGAGGAGCTGGGCGATCTGCGCCGGCTTGAACGGCTTGGCCAGGTAATCGAACGCGCCGCGCTGGATGGCCGTTACCGCCGTCTCGATCGAGGAGTAGGCCGTGATCACGATCACCGCCAGCCGAGGCGAGAGACACAAAAGATCGGGCAGGAGATCCAGCCCGTTTTCCGCGCCCAGGCGGATGTCCAGAAAGGCGACTTCGAAGCTCGCGCCGCGCAGTTCCTTCTCCGCCGCCAGCCGATTGGTGGCGAAGCGGACTTGATGGCCCATCGTCTCCAGGGCCGTGCCAAGCGTGCCCCGGATGCCGAGATCGTCATCGATGAGCAGCACGTTCACGGGGCCAGCGTAACTTCCGGGCCCGTTTTTTCAATCGCGCGACTCTTTTCTGGCAAGAGCCGCAGCAGACGGAGATCAACTGTAGCGGCGGTCTATGACCGCCGTTGGCTAACCTCTGCATATCCGCCGGCGGTCATAGACCGCCGCTACAGTAAAACGCGTGGGAATGCCTTCCCTTCTTTTCCGAACCGATTCCGTCGCTGCTGCTGCGGCTTCGGCATTGGGCCGATGTCGACCACCTGCGCAGGCTTTGTTCTGCGCTCCGTCAGGTAGCCGGGG
>CAZZYY010000063.1:11322-13924 GCA_964658475.1 uncultured Candidatus Methylacidiphilales bacterium
CGCGTCCGCAACAGTCCGGCGCTCGGAGAGCGCCGGCTACCTATTACGGAATTCCGAACGGGAGGTTTCTGCAGAGCAAGCGGCGGTCGATGACCGTCAGGGCGAATATGTAAATTAGCCGCCGGCAGTCATAGACCTCCGCTACAGTAAACGAGCGCCGCTCCCCCCTCCGCAGAACGGGCGAGGACTTGCTTGCACGGCGCGGCCCGCGTTCCCATCATCGCCGGGACATGAAATCCGTCTTCCTCCGCGCCTCGCTTTCCCTGGCGCTGCTGGCGCCGCTCGCCCACGCCGACCCCAATCTCGGCTTTACCGCTTTTGCCGGCGCCGACCTCACGCCGCTGGCCAACGGTCAGGTCCTGCAGGCGCGTGGCGGCCTGATTCAGTTCGAGCGCGGGGTCACGGCGCAGTCTCTCTATTTCCTGGAGCAGCCGACGCAGGCCGTGGAGCAAAAAATCGAAGCGTGGAATCCGGCCCATCATCCGGAGCTTGATGTTTGGATGCATGCTTCGCTGCCGCTGAACCCGACTCTGGCCGATTTCTCCGCGCTCAATTCCCTTCCCGACAACAAGTCGGTCAACAACATGGTGGCGGCCACCTATAATTATACCCCCGGCAGCGACAGCCTGCAGCTCAATGCGGGGGAGGCGGCGCTCGTTGCCGCCGGCCATGGCCAGAGCCAGTCCCGGGAGTTCATCGTCGGTCTCTGGAGCCACATCCTGGATGGCCGGGTCGAGTCCTTTCTTAAAAACCAGCTGGGCGAGGCCAGGTATGTTTCCAGCGGCGCCACCGTCCTGCCCTTTGCGGAAGCCAAGGCGCTGCTCCGCAGCGATCCAAAAATCTTCAACGAGTTCCATCCGATGCTCAAGAATACCCCGATCTATAATGGCGCGGGCCTCAAGCCATCGAATCTCTACTATGAGTGCTTCGACATCGAGGGCGAAGCCTGTTTCGGCACGGGCGCGGTTTACTTGGTGAACTCACCCAGCACCATCCAGCGTGCCGACCTGGAGTACTACGTCAGCAACGGCATCTACACGTCGATCGAGCTTGAGCAGATGTGGCCCATGACCCTCGGCGGGAAGAACGGCACGCTCGTCTGGCGCGCCGACATGGTTTCCACCGCCAACGTAGCTTACCTGCACGGCACGGAACGGCTCGCGTCCGGCATGCTCATGCTTCAGGACGTCAAGCAGGCGGTCGACGCGTTCCGCTCGGAATTCCGCTAGGCGGGGTCATTAAAGTCGAAAGGTGGAAAATGACGGCAAAGGGTTGTCAAAACTGGGAAAAGCCCCTTAAGTAGCCGCGATGCGACCTCTTCAGCACCTTGCGCTTGGCGCGCTTAGCCTCACGCTAGCCGTTTCCACCGTGCGCGCCGGAACCGATCAGGAGGCCGCCAACCTGACTCCGGTCGAGTCCGGGCCCAGCAGCATCCCCATCTCGCAAGAGTTCAACATCGAGGGCAGCTACGGAGGCGGTGTCCAGACCAAGCAGGGCAACCTGCGCGAGGGCGACGTGACCAACGCCAACTCGCACTTCGACTACGTCGTCTCTCCCCAGGTCAAGGACGGGTTTTTGCTCCGCTTCGGTATCGACGGAGAACGCAACGACTTCGGCTTTGATCACGCGATGCCCCTGCCCAACGTCCTCGAGTCGCTGAACGCCATCATTGGTGTCGACCTCGCACTGACCGACAAAATCCTGTTGCGCGCGGAACTTCACCCCGGCATCTACACCGATGGCGTGGACATCACGACGGACGACATCGACGTGCCGGTCCAGTTCGGGGCCACTTATCTCTACAGCAAGAACCTGCAGATCATCCTCGGCGGCCAGATCGACCTGAAATCGAACGTTCCCTTCATCGTTATTCCCGGCATCCGCTGGCAATTCGCCGATGACTGGGTGCTCTCCCTCATCCCGCCGAAGCCGCAGCTCCAGTACGAGTTCAGCAAGGCGCTGACCCTCTACGTGGGCGCCGACATCATCGATGGCACCTATCACTTGAACGACCAGTTCGGCAGCTACCACGCCTCCACGACCGTGCCCGGCCAGCCCAGCCTCAACGACAAGATCGTCGACTTCAACGAGGACCGCGTCGGGGTCGGCGCGACGTGGAAATTCATGCCGAACCTGAGCCTTGACGTTTCCACCGGCTACATCGTCTATCGCGAATTCGACGTGCACAAAAACCAGATCGGGTTCAACGAACACAGCACGACGTTTCACGAGAACATCGGCGACGGCGCTCCCTACGGGGAAATCGGCGTCAGCGGCTCGTTTTGAAGGTAGCCGGCATCGGCCCGATGCCGGAGGGAGCTAAGCGACCGGAATGTCTTTCTGCCTCGCGCTCAACCCGCGGGGAGCGACGGTTCCCTGTTATTTCTCGGGCCCCGGTTGGCGCCCAGCCAATGCCCTGCCCGCTGGCGCTTTGTCGAGCTACGTTCCGGCATCGGCCTGATTGCCAGCGAGAATGAAAGTCCGACACCGGAGATTTCGACAGAGCAGATGTCGGTCTATGACCGCCGTCAGCATGCAAGGGTCGCACGTCGGCGGTCATAGATGGATGCTATCCCGCCGTCTCCTTTCCTAAGTTTCTATA
>CAZZYY010000064.1:0-13786 GCA_964658475.1 uncultured Candidatus Methylacidiphilales bacterium
ATCGTGGCCCCGTACCACCTCTGGTATTTTTTTGCGGTGCTCTTGGCTGTTTCAAGGCCTGTGCTCGCGCAGCACGTCAAGTCGACTCATTATGTGATCCTTGCCGCGTCCATTTTCATTCTCGCACCCAAAGATTATATCGAGATCAAGGGAACATGGGTGGTAGAGGCCCTGATCAACCTGATCGTTCTCGCCGCCACGTTGTTTTGGATCTTTTGGAAACGCGCGCCCTTTGCGAACCGTGGATCATTTCGGAAGACGTTGCGGTGGGACGAGGACGTTTCCGATTGCGAACGCATTTGTCCCTAGAGCGCCGATGCGGGAAGCGAAAGTCCAAGCGGTCCTTCACCCGTAGACCTCATGCGCTGGATCGGTTAGATTGCCGGCATGACCCCGTTGCAGGAGCAGGTGCTGGCGCTCAAGAAGGCGAAGAACGCCGTTATCCTCGCGCACAACTATCAGGTGAAAGAGATTCAGGAGGTGGCCGATTACGTGGGCGACTCGCTTGGGCTTTCCTATCAGGCGCAGGCTTCGCAGGCGGATATCATCCTCTTCTGCGGCGTCCACTTCATGGCCGAGACGGCGAAGATCGTGAATCCCGGCAAGAAGGTGCTGCTGCCGGACATGGACGCGGGCTGTTCGCTGGCGGAGTCGTGCGACGCGCGCGAGCTGGCGGCTTACAAGGATCTCCACCCCGGCATCGTGGTGGTCGCCTACATCAACTGCACGGCGGAGGTGAAGGCGCTGAGCGACGTCATTTGCACTTCGGGCAACGCGCAGCGCATCGTGGAGCGCATTCCGCGCGACCAGGAAATCCTCTTCGTGCCGGACCAGAATCTGGGCGAGTGGGTGATGGAGAAGACGGGGCGCAAGATGCGGCTCTGGCAGGGCAACTGTTACATCCATATCGAATTCACCAGCGCCAGCATCAGCAAGATCCGGGGCGAGTTTCCGGACGCGCCGCTGGTTGCCCACCCGGAGTGCACGCGGGCGGTCCGCATGCTGGCGGACGAGGTCTGCTCCACGGAAAAGATGGTTCACTATTGCCGCGAGAACCCGGCCCGGACCTTTATTATCGCGACGGAATCGGGCATGCTGCATCGCCTGCGGCGCGAGTTGCCGGAGAAGCAGTTTATCCCGGGCCCAACCGACAAATGTGCCTGCGCCGACTGTCGCTACATGAAGATGAACACGCTGGAAAAGGCTTACGAGGCCCTGCGCGATGAACGGCCCGAATTGGTGATGGACGAGAACGTGCGCGCGAAGGCGCTCGTGCCGCTGCAGCGGATGCTGGATTGGAGCAAATGACCGACGGCGCAGGGATTAAGGCTTAGGAATCCTGGCGGTCTTGTATCTGAAAAAAACAGCGCATGTCGGGGATGGAGGAGCGGCTTCCGTGGGAGCCGGCGCTCTCCGAACGCCGGAGTGAGTGAAGCGAACGGAATGCAGTCGCCCAGGCGACACGCCTTTTCGCCTCTTAAAAGACCGCGCACTTCCGTTCCGGTCGTGTTGCTTGCTCCGGCGCTCGGAGAGCGCCGGCTACTATGAAGGCCCGCGCGCCGTCTCCACGCCCCCGAAGCGCGACACATTCGCCATTTAGGGATTGCCCTGTGCGGCGCTCTCTTTACACTTCGCGCTCCCAACTCGCAAAGACATCATTTATACCATCGCAACCATGGAAACCTTTCTCCTTCAAAACGGCGTCCTTACCGCCCTTGTCCTCGGCCTTGTGGCCATCGCCGTCGCTGTCATCCTGGCCCTGAAGGTCCGGGGCATGGACGCCGGCACGGCCGCGATGGCCGAGATCGCGTCGGCAGTGGAAGAAGGGGCGAAGGCTTACCTCGCCCGCCAGATCAAGACGATCAGTGTCATTGCAGTCGTCATCTTCCTGCTCATTCTTCTTTCCAAGGGCTACATCCTGGGCTGGGCCGCCGGCGGCGCAACTGCCATCGGCTTTGTGATCGGAGCGGTCTGCTCGATGCTGGCCGGGTTTGTCGGCATGCGCGTGGCCGTGATCGCCAATGTTCGCACGGCGCAAGCGGCCACGATCGGCGCCCAGCCGGCCCTGCGGGTGGCCTTCAATGGCGGCGCGGTCACGGGGCTGCTTGTCGTGGGCTTGGCACTGCTGAGCGTCGGTGGCTTTTACCTGGCCGCAGACGCCTTTTTCGGCACGCAAAAGCAGGCGCTGGACGCGCTGGTCGGTCTTGCGCTCGGCGCGAGCCTGATTTCCGTTTTCGCCCGGCTTGGCGGCGGCATCTACACCAAGGCGGCCGACGTGGGGGCCGATCTCGTCGGCAAGATCGAGCAGAACCTCGGCGAGGATGATCCGCGCAATCCCGCGACCATCGCGGACAATGTGGGCGACAACGTGGGGGACTGCGCGGGCATGGCGGCGGACGTCTTCGAGACCTACGCCGTTTCGCTGATCGGATCGATCCTGGTCGCGGCGTTGCCCAGCACGGTCGCGGGCCTGACTCCCGAGCAGGCGACCGCTTATTTCGTCTATCCCTTCCTGCTGGGCGGGCTGGCCATCATCGGCTCAGTCATCGGCATTATCTTTATCAATCTCGGCGCGTTGAAGCCTTCCAATGCGCTGCTCGCGGGCGTGGCGCTCAGTGCCGTCGTCTCGGGCCTGCTCTTTCTTCCGCTGACCTACACCTTGTTCGGCGCGGACTGGTTGAACATTTACATCCCCGCGCTGGTCGGCCTAGCCATGACCTTCATTACGGTCATGATCACCAACTACTACACGGCCACGCAGTATCGGCCGGTGCAGAAAATCGCCGAAGCCTCGCAGACCGGCCACGCGACCAACATCATCGCGGGCCTCGCGGTGGGCCTGCATGCCACGCTATTGCCGGTCTTTTTCATTGGCGCGTCGATCCTCATTTCCTTCCATTTCCACCAGCTTTACGGCGTGGCCGTGGCGGTGATGAGCATGCTTAGCCTCTCCGGCATCATCATCTCGCTGGATGCCTTCGGCCCGATTACCGACAACGCCGGCGGCCTCGCTGTCATGTCCAAGCTTCCGAAGGAAGTGCGCCGGATCACCGACGAGCTCGACGCCATCGGTAACACGATGAAGGCTGTGACCAAGGGCTATGCCATCGCCTCCGCCGGCCTGGCCGCGCTGGTGCTCTTCCGCTCCTACGTGGGCGAGCTGCAGGCCCACCAGGAATTGATGGCCAAGGCCAACAACCTGACGACGCCCGTCATCACCTTCGGGCTCGATAACCCGATCATTCTCATCGGGCTCTTCATCGGCGGCGTGCTGCCGTTCCTCTTCGTCGCCTATACCATGGATGCGGTGGGCAAGGCGGCCGGCGCGGTGGTCCTCGAGGTGCGGCGTCAGATCGCCGCCTTCCCCGGCATTCTCACCGGCACGCAAAAGCCCGAGTACGGCACTTGCGTGGACATCGTGACCAAGGCCGCGTTGCGCGAGATGATCTTCCCGGCCCTGCTGCCGGTCATCGCTGTCATCGTCGTGGCGGCCATCCCCATGCTTGGCGCGCAGGCGCTCGGCGCGGTGCTGGTCGGCACCATCGTGACCGGCCTCTTCATCGGCATTTCGCTCACCTCCTCCGGCGGCGCCTGGGACAACGCGAAGAAATACATCGAGGAAGGCCACTACGGCGGCAAGGGTTCCCTGGCCCACCAGGCCGCCGTCACGGGTGACACGGTTGGCGATCCTTACAAGGACACATCCGGCCCCGCGATCAACCCGATGATCAAGGTGGTCAACATTGTCGCGATTCTCATCATTCCGCTGTTCTTTTGAACGCGGACTTCCTGAGATACGCCGTCGTACGGAGTAAACGTACGGCGGCCAGGACAGCGTGGGGCGGAAAGCTCGAAAAAAACCCAACGTGCGAGGCGTGACCCGTGACGTTTTAGCTCCTTATTATACAAGCGCCTTATTTTTCCATTGGTGGAATTTAAATTGCTAGCGTATCGGGCTCGTTTGTAACCGATACCTCATGAAAGCTGCTCCACCCTCGAAGTTGGTTTCTTACGTCATCGTCAGCCAAGCGAAGTCGCCCAAGCTCCTTTCCCTCCTCGGCGACCTGGTCAATCAGCTACGGGAACCGGAGGACGCCGAGGTGGTGGTTGCGGTCAACGGAAACCCGACTTATGGCGTGCTCGATGGAACGCCCTATCTCTCACCGGGGGTTTCTCCCATTCGGGTCGACCGTACGGAGCAGGTCGGCGCCTGCCACACCCGGTGTTGGTCGGCCTCGCTCTGCCAGGGCAAGTACATCTGGTTTCTCGATGATGACACGCGCCTGACGGACAATTTCATCGAGATCACGCGGGCCCATCTCCGCAAGGATCTGGGCGATTTTGGCGGCGGCCGGCTGTTTTTGCATCCCGCGCTCAAGCTGCCGGAGTGGGCCGATACCGAGGCGATCTTCCCGTGGGTGAGCGTGGACGATCCTAACGGTCAGTTCACGCCGACCTACCCGCCTTACAACGCCTCGGCCAACGGCTATCTGCTTCGGGACGATCTGATCAGCATGAGCGCCGCCATTCGCAACGCACCCTACGAACTGGGCCGCAAGGGCAAGTCCCTGCTTTCCGGCGAGGAGATCGACATGTGGTATCGCCTTTACCAGATGAAGCGGCGACATCTGAATGTGAGAGAAGCGGTCGTTTTCCATGACATCCATCTCGACCGGCTGACCGAGGAGTGGTTCGTCCAGCGCGCCGCCTTCGAGAGCTTTACGTTCTGGTGCCGCATTCGCAACTACGGGCTCGCTGCGTTCCTGAAGGAGCTCGTCTTGAAAACGCCGGGCATCATCGTCTCGGCCCTTCGTTACGGCTGGGCGCGGGCGACCGGGAAGCTCACCCTGGAGCGCATCATGCATTTTCGGGAGCGGACGGCCTTCCTTCCCTACTTCTTCAAGCTGCTGACGGCCCGTCCGCTTTTTAGCGAAGAAGAAGCGGCACGGATCACGGGCTAGCCGAAGCGATTCGGCAGGTCGGGCCTAGTCGGCCACGGCCAGCGTGCCGCGGGTAACGCCCAACTGGCTGCGCAGGTTCAGCTCGCGCACCAATCCGGCGCCCGTGACCTCGCCGGCGAGCAGGCGCTGGTAACCGCGGACCAGGCGTTCCGTTTCCTCAGCATCCTCGTTCAATAACTCGATGCGGACCGCGGCGGGCTGCATGGCTTGAAAGGCCTCGAAGTAGGTCGCGCCCGATTGCGCCTGGGCGTGGAACAGCGTGTTGCGACAGCCCACATCCGCCTTGAGCGGATGCTCCAGACCCACGCGGTCGCGCAGCGTCACGGCGTGTCGATCGCAGGGACGACCGCAGTTGGTGTGGTCCGTTCCTTCCGAGAGAAACGCCGCAAAGACGCAGTGCTCCATGTGAAACATGGGGATGTGCTGGTGCAGCGTCAGCTCGAACCAGGCAGGCGGCGCGGCCCGCAGCAGGTCCAGCGCCTGCTCCGCGTTGAGATCGTAGGAAACCGTGAGCCGGTCGAGCCCTTCGCCCATCAACACCTCAGCCGTCAGCGGATTCGCCACGTTGAGGGAGAAGTCACCCACCCGTCGGAGCGCGCTGCCACGAAAATGATCGAGCGCGCCGAGATTGCGAATGAGAACACCGTCGGGCTGCGCATTCTCGATCAGAAGAAAGAAACCCTGCTCGCCCGCCTTCTGGATGCGCGGCGTCGCAAGGCAGATATGGGCCGCGGTTTCCCGCACCCGCGCCACCACTTCCTTGTAACGGCGGATGTCCTCGAAGTCGGCGTAAAGCTGGGTCACTCCCAGACGCAGGGCGGTGTCGAGTTGAACCATGGAGCGGCACAGCACCGTGAGGGCAGTCAGGGGCGCGGGGGCGCGGCGTTCCCCGATGCGTCGAAGACGTGCGGCCAAGGCTGGCTGAATGTTGGGCGCGCGTGGCGGCACCGCGCCTGGCGATGCCGTCAGCTTCTCCACGAGTTCGCGGCGGAGCCGGTTGAGCTCGCTCAGCGGGAGGATCACCTCGCCCTCCAGCTGATTCTCCAGTGTGCCGAGCGAGAAGCCCGTTCCGCCCAGGCGACCCAGTTGATCGCGCAACGTCCCGCTTGTCAGGGGCCGCTTCTGCGCGACCTGCAGAGGCATCGTCGAGGTTGCGAGAGCCTGAAAATCCCCTCGCCGCGCCTCGATCTGGAGCGGCTCACCGGCACGACCGGAAACCGCAAGCACGATCATCTCGGTGGGCTTCGCGATCTCGCCGGCGAAAGTCCGGCGCAGCTCCTTGTTCAACTGCGGGTCGTCCGTTTTCCAAAGCAGCGCACCCGGTTGCACCTGGCGAAACTCGATTCCGCGCTCGAAGCCCAGCCGCACGATGTCGCCCCGCGCCACCACCTCGTACACGCGCCCGCCCTGCTCCTGATCCGTGTCGCCCCCTTGGTCGATAACCACGCCGTCACCCGGCGAAATCCGCGCCGGTCCGGCAAGCTCCAGCCAGTCGCGACCCCCGGCGAGGATCGTGCCCAGCAGCGCCCCGCGCTTTTTGCCAAAGCGCGCATGCACCAGCCGCTGATGGTTGACGCCGTGCATCCAACCGGAAAACAGCCCGCGCGAGAACACCATCTCGAGCCGGTAACGATCATCGGCCGCTTCCAGCTTTGGCGCGGCGTTTTCCCAAGCCTGATCGATCGCGCGCCGATACACCTGCGTCACGGCCGCGACGTACTCCGGCGTCTTCAGCCGCCCCTCGATCTTGAACGATTGCACGCCCAGCCGGACCAGCTCGGGAATTTCCCCCACCGCCGCGAGGTCTTGCGGCGAAAGCAGGTAGCGCCGGTCGCCGAGCTCGCGCTTCACCCCGTCGACGATCAGCTCGTACGGCAACCGGCAGGCCTGCGCGCACTCACCGCGATTCGCGCTGCGCTGGCCCAGCGCCTCGCTCGTCAGGCACTGGCCGGAATAGGCAACGCAGAGCGCGCCGTGCACGAAGACCTCGAGCGGCACACCGTCGGCCGCGCGGAACTTCGCCAGCTCGCGCAACGAAAGCTCGCGCGCGAGCACCGCACGCTCGATGCCGAGGCGTTGCGCGAAAGCCAGGCCCTCCGGCGACGTGAGCGTCATCTGCGTGGAAGCATGGATATGAAAATCAGGCACGACCTCCCGCGCCAGCGAGGCGAGTCCCACGTCCTGCACGATGGCAGCGTCCACTCCCGCGCGGTGCAGCGCGGCCAGTTGCTCCTCTGCCGCGGCAAGCTCGTCGGTAAAGATCAGAACGTTGAAGGCGACGTAGCCCTTCACGCCATGCTCGTGCAGGAAGGTCATCAGCCGCGGCAGATCCTCTGTGGAGAAGTTGGTCGCGCGCATCCGCGCATTGAAGGCGGGCAGGCCGAAGTAGACTGCATCCGCGCCGTTCGCCACAGCCGCCCGCGCGCAGTCCCAGTCCCCGGCGGGGGCGAGCAATTCGGGCTTTATCGGCATCCGGCCAGCTTACTACAAAACCGGGGGCGAGGACAGCTGCCGCCATCCTTCTTTCCGGCGGCGGGTGCTAGATTGAATAATCGTCCGTAAAAAGGCGCACGTTGCGCAGCTCGACGAAGACCTGCTCGCCCGCTTTGGGCTGGAGGTGCTGGTACTCCTCCTTGCTCAGCTGCGCGGTGAAATGGCCGCGGTCATCCAGGCGCTCCAGGTCCAGCGTCGCGACCGAGCCTGCCGCATGGCACCGCACGATCTGCGCGGCAAAGGTATGCGCCCCGTTCTGCACGCGGGCAATGCGGATGTCGTGCGGTCGGACGAAGGCCACTGTCTCGTTCTCCGCCACGCGGTCGGTGTCCGTAACGGAGAACGACGTATCGCCGATCACCACCTCGCCGTCCTTCATGCGACCGCTGAACAGATTCACGTTGCCGAGGAAATCGTAGACGAAGGGAGACACGGGCCGGTCGTAGATCTCCTCGGGCGTCCCGATCTGCTCGATCTTTCCCGCGCGGAGGATGGCCACGCGGTCGGCCACTTCCAGCGCCTCCTCCTGATCGTGCGTGACGAAGAGCGTGGTGATGTGGATTTCATCGTGGAGCTGACGCAGCCAGCGCCGCAGTTCCTTGCGCACCTTGGCGTCGAGCGCACCGAAGGGCTCGTCCAGCAGCAGCACCTTGGGCTCGACCGCCAGCGCGCGCGCCAGCGCCACGCGCTGCCGCTGCCCGCCCGACAATTGCGAGGGAAAGCGTTTCGCCATGGCGTCGAGCTGGATGAGCTTGAGCAGCCGGTTGACCCGCTCGCGAATTTCCTCCTCGCTCGGACGCGTGGCCCGCGGGCGGACGCGCAGGCCGAAAGCGATGTTCTCGAACACGCTCAGGTGCCGGAAGAGCGCGTAGTGCTGGAAGGCAAAGCCGGCCTTGCGCTGGCTCGCCGGGATGCGCGTCACGTCCTCGCCGTAGTAGAGCACGCTGGAGTCGGCCAGGTCGGGAAACTCGAGCCCGGCGATGATCCGCAGCAGCGTGGTCTTGCCTGAACCCGACGGCCCGAGCAGCGCGACCAGTTCCCCGGACTCCACCTTAAGGCTGACTTGGTCCAGCGCCGCAAAGCCGCCGAACCGCTTCGTGACGTTGCGCACCTCGACACTCATGCGGCTTGCTCCCGCGGATGCAGGGCCTCGTTCTGCCGCTCGGCCCAAGTCTTCAGCCCCAGGGTGATCAAGGCCAGAAACGTGAGCAGCGAGGCGACGGCAAACGCGCCGGTGAAATCGTAGTCGTTGTAGAGAATTTCCACGTGCAGAGGGATCGTGTTGGTCTGCCCGCGAATGTGGCCGCTGACCACGGAGACGGCGCCGAACTCGCCCATGGCGCGCGCGTTGCACAGGATCACGCCGTAAAGCAGGCCCCACTTGATGTTGGGCAGCGTGACGCGCGTGAAGGTTTGCCAGCCGCTGGCACCGAGCACGCGCGCAGCTTCCTCCTCGCTCTTGCCCTGCGCCTGCATGAGCGGGATGAGCTCGCGGGCGACGAACGGGAAGGTGACGAAGATCGTCGCCAAGACGATGCCCGGGACGGCAAAGATGATCTTGATGTTGTGATCGTCCAGCCACGGCCCGAGCCAGCCCTGCGCGCCGAAGACGAGCACGTAGAGCAACCCGGCAATCACCGGGGAAACCGAAAACGGCAGGTCGATGAGCGTGATGAGCAGGCTTTTCCCGCGAAACTCGAACTTCGCAACCGCCCAGGCCGCGCAGACGCCGAAGACGCAGTTGAGCGGCACGGAGATTCCCGCCGCGATCAGCGTGAGCTTGATCGCCGCCCAGGTCAGCGGATCGCGCAGCGCCTGGAAGTAATAGCCGGCGCCCTTTCCGAACGCCTCGACGAAAACGAAAATCAGCGGCAGCACGAGGAAAAGGCCAATGAACGCCAGCGCCACGCCGATGAGCAGCCCACGCACGGCGGCCGGCTCCGCGGTCGAGCCGCGACGCGGCATCGCTTCGTGCTGCAGGGAGGGCGCGAGCGCGATGGGGGTGGTCATGCCAACTCCGTGTGGTGATGGCGCGAGGCCCACCATTGAATGAGGTTGATCGCCAGCAGCAGGAGAAACGAGGCCACCAGCATGACCACCGCCAGCGCGGTGGCGCCCGCGTAATCGAATTCCTCCAGCTTGCTCATGATGAGCAGCGGCGTGATCTGGGTCTTCATCGGAATGTTGCTCGAGATGAAGACGACCGAGCCGTACTCGCCCAGCGCCCGTGCGAAGGCGAGCGTGAAACCCGTCAGCAGCGCCGGGGCCAGCATTGGCAGGATCACCCGCCAGAAGGTCTGCCAGCGATTCGCGCCCAAGCTTGCCGCCGCCTCCTCGATCTCGGGATCGAGGTCCTCCAGCACCGGCTGGACCGTGCGCACGATGAACGGCAAGCCAATGAACGTCAGCGCGACAAAAATCCCGAGCTGGGTGTAGGAGATCTTCAGACCCAGCGGTGCCACCGCCGCGCCGATCCAGCCGGTCGGCCCGTAGATCGTGGCGAGCGTGATGCCCGCCACGGCGGTGGGCAGCGCAAAGGGCAGGTCCACCAGGGCATCCACGATGCGCTTGCCGAAAAACCGGTAACGCACCAGCACCCACGCCACAATCACGCCGAAAAACAGGTTCACCAGCGCAGCGCCAAACGACGCCCCGAAGCTCAGCTCATACGACGCCACCGCCTGCCGCGAGGCCACGTCCTGCCAGAACTCCCCCCAGGTCAGCGAAGCCGCGCTGATGAATGCGGCCGAGAGCGGGATCAACACGATGAGACTCAGGTACAGCAGCGTGAAACCCAGCGTCAGCCGAAAGCCCGGCAGCACGCGGGCCTTGCCAGTAAAGCGGGCGGGATTTTTCACGGGAGGACTCGGGAAGTGAGCCGGCCAGAATGAATCAAGCCGCCGCGCGGCACCATCTCTTTCGAGTGGGTCGCGCGGCGGCTTGTCCGGGCCAACGGATGCTAGAGATTGTTGTAAAGCTGGTCGAACACGCCGCCGTCCGCGAAGTGGCGCTTCTGTGCCTTGGCCCAGCCGCCGAATTCCTGGTCTACCGTGAAGAGCTTGAGCTGGCTGAAGTTGGCCGCGTACTTCGCCGCGATGGCCTTGTCGCGCGGACGATAGAAATTCTGCGCCTCGATCTCCTGCGCCTCTGGCGAATAGAGGTACTGAAGGTAAGCCTTCGCCACCTCGGCCGTGCCGTGCTTCTCCGCCACCTTTGTCACCACGGCAACCGGCGGCTCGGCCAGGACGCTGATGGAGGGCGTCACGATTTCGAAGCCCTGGTCGGCGAATTCCTTCTGCGCCAGGTGCGCCTCGTTTTCCCAAGCCAGCAGGACGTCGCCCACGTTGCGCTGCGCAAAGGTCAGCGTCGCGCCGCGCGCCCCCGAGTCGAGCACCGGCGCATTGCGGTAAACGGCCTTGATGAACTTCACCGCCGCGGCGTCGTCGTGGTTGTTCTTCTCGAGCGCGTAACCGTAAGCGGCCAAGTAGGCCCAGCGCGCACCGCCGGAGGTCTTCGGGTTCGGGGTCACGATGGTGATGCCCGGCTTGACGATGTCGTCCCAGTCCTTGATTCCTTTCGGGTTGCCCTTGCGGACCAGGAACACGATGGTCGAGGTGTAGGGCGTCGAGTTGTCCGGGAGCAGCGACTGCCAGTTGGCCGGAAGCTTGCCCGTCTTTTGCGCGATCGAATCGATGTCGAATGCCAGCGCCAGCGTCACCACGTCGGCCTGCAGCCCGTTGATGACGGACAGCGCCTGCTTGCCCGACCCGCCGTGCGACTGCGAGATCGTCACGTCATCGCCGGTCTTTTTCTTCCAGTAGTCCGCAAACGCCTTGTTGTATTGCTGATAAAGCTCCCGGGTCGGATCGTAGGAGACATTGAGCAGCTGAATGTCTTTGGCGCCTGCGGACGTGACGACAAATCCAAGCAAGATGGAAAGCAAGAGAGAACGCTTCATAAGACCAGGGAGAATGATCGAAAATTATGCAATGTCTAGAGGAAAAGTAGAGATTATTGGTGTTCGAGCTATTGGCAGGGTAAAGGCCGTCGTCAAAGCGGCTCGATGGGCCGAAGATTCAGCGGCGTGTTGGGACCGGGATCGGGAACGAAGAAGCGGTAGAGTTCGGCGCCCATCCAGACGCTGCTAATGACCACGCACAAAAGGAGCGGCAGAAACCATCGACCGCGTCCGCCGAAGAAATTTCCCAACATCGCGATCATCGAGATGATGAAGGCGAAGATGCTCAGGCTGAGGGCGCATAATCCCCACGGCATGTCTCCACTTTAGCCATGGCTTTCCCCCGACGCCATCTCGGAAAATCCGGTATGCGGCCCTCATTTATGACTCGAAATCGAAGCGTTCGTCTTCACCATGAACGGCACCTTGAGCCGCGGGAAATGAAAACTGTGAACTCGAAAGTCGACCTATATCTGAGCGAGGCGGGAAAATGGCAGAAGGAATTGCAGCGCCTGAGAAAAATCCTCGCTGCGTCGGCGCTGCGGGAGGAGTGGAAGTGGAACAAACCTTGTTACACCTACGGAGGCAGCAACCTGGTCGTGCTTTGCGGACTGAAGGAGTCGTGCGCCCTGGGGTTTCTGAAAGGTGCCTTGCTCAAGGACGCGCACCATCTCCTCGTCAAACCCGGCGAGCAGTCGCAGTCCATGCGTTGGATGAAATTTACCAGCGTCGGGCAGATCTCGGCCGCGGAGCCGGTGCTCAAGGCCTATTTGCAGGAAGCGATCGAGGCGGAAAAGGCGGGACTTAAGATCACGTTCAAGGAGCAGGATCTCTCATTTCCCGAGGAGTTCCACCGCCGGCTGAGGGCCGATCGCCAGCTGAAAGCTGCCTTTGCCGCGCTCACGCCGGGCCGGCAAAGGGCCTATAGCCTTTATTTCTCCGGGGCGAAGCAACCGCAGACCCGGGAGGCTCGCATTGAAAAATGCGTTCCGCGAATTCTTCAAGGCAAGGGTCTAAACGATCGCTAAGCGGAGGCTTGGGCGGGAGGTGCCTCGCCGGCCTTCCAGTCCCAAATTGTTTGTGGGACCGCCGCCCTTCCGCTGGCTTGAGCAGGCCAAACACTTCCATCAACGGCCGCGCTCTCCCTACAATCCTCCGCCATTGAGAAAATTCTTGATGGACGGCGTCAGAGGCATGGACAGCGTTTTCGTCGCTCCCCCTGCCCGCACGGTGATGGGAAACGATGTTTGCTCCCCGTCGTGGGCTGACTTCTTTGCCGCGGCGAAGATTGAGGCGAATGCGTTAAGGTCGCCGCCGATGGGCGTGCGGTCCACGGCCAGAATCTCGTCTCCCGCCTTTATCCCGGCCTCTTCCGCATGACTGCCCTTTTCCACGGCCAGCACCTGCACCCCGCCATCGGGCGAACCGACGAACATGCCGTCGAAGAAGCTGAATGAAGTGTCGACCAGGTCCGAAGTCCGCGACGACTGGCCCGACGGAGCATAGATGATATGCATCACGTCGGTCGGCAACTGCGCGATCGCGAGGACGAAGTTTCCCGGGACCTCCCAGACGCGGCGGCGCTGCGTCTCGATCTCGTGCGCCATCTCCGGCGGCAGGCTGGCCGCGTGCGCGTCGGTGTTGGCCGTCTCGCGGGAGTAGGATTGCTCCATGTTGCCCTTGTGCGCGCCGAGCAGGTCCATCGTGTCGCCCTGCACCGGCGGCACATAGATGACGCGCAACACCATGCCCGGCTTGAGCACCGTTACCGGGTTGATCATCACCGGGTACTTCACCGTCACATCGTGCTTGTTCATCTGCGTGACCGGAAAGGTGAAGCAGAACTCCGGGGTCATTTTCACCGGGCCATCGGCCGCCCCCGCATCCTGTGCCCGCGCCGTGGCGGAAAGAAAAACGCAGGAGGCCAGAAGAAGAGCAGAACGGCGAATCACGGGACCAAGTTAAAAGGAAAAAGTGGAAAGGAAAAAGGGCGGAATGCTGGAGCTGCCATTTTCCGCGCGGCGTGCAGCGCGGGAAAAGTGCCTCGCCGTAAGGCATCAAGTCCCGCGTCCGCATCGCCTTTTTCCTTTTACCTTTCCCCTTTTAACTTTTACCTTCCTGGCGGGCAGATGATCGCTCCGGCTTCGGCTGGAGAGGAAAGTCCGAACACCACAAGGCAGCATGCCGCGAAAAAATCGCGGAGGGCCGGGGCGCAAGGTCCGGTCGATGGAAAGTGTCACAGAAAACAGACCGCCACGGCACGCTTGTTCGGGCGCCGGGGCACGGGTGAAAAGGCGGGGTAAAAGCCCACCGCCCGGCGGGTGACCGCCGGGGCACGATAAACCCCATGCGGTGCAAGGCCAAACAGGGACGC
>CAZZYY010000065.1:0-13737 GCA_964658475.1 uncultured Candidatus Methylacidiphilales bacterium
CCCCTCTTCCCCCAACCGCAACTTAAACCCAACGACAGCCCTCTTGGTTTTCCCCGCGCTAACCCGCCGTCCCCACCAACTCCTCCGCCCGCTCCAACGCCGCCGCCAGCCCTTCGGGATTCGTCCCCCCGCCCTGCGCCAGCTCCGGCCGACCGCCGCCCTTGCCGCCCACCAGCGGCGCGATGGCCTGAATGATCTTGCCCGCCTGGACCATCTTGGTAAACGCCGGAGCGACCGCGCAAAGGATCGCGGCCTTGCCCGCATCGGAGGTGGCCAGCACCGCCACGCCCTGCCAACGCGTCTTCAGCGCGTCGGCCAAGACGGGCAGATAGGCCGGAGGTTCCTCCAGCATCAGCGTGACAAAAGGAATCTTGCCGACCGTTTTCGCATGCGCGATCACCTCCACCGCCTGCGCCGCCGCACGCCGCTGGAAGTCCGCCTCCGCCGCCTTCGCCTGCTCCTTCTCGTGCGCCACGACCGCCGCGTTCGCCGCCACCAGCGCGCCTTCGCGCAGGTCGACGAGCTCCGCCAGCACTTCCGGCGTCGCGTCCGGCGCGATGGCCGGCAGCGGACCCAGATCCGCCCTGCGCACCTTCAGCCCCGCAAACGTCTCGTCCTGCTTCGCCGCGCGTTCCGCCAGTCGTTCCGCCAGCGCCACGCCGCTCGCCGCCTCGATGCGCCGGACTCCCGCCGCAATCGCGCCTTCCGACAAAATCTTGAAATACCCGATCTGCCCCGAGCGCCGCACATGCGTCCCGCCGCACAGCTCGCGCGAGAAATCGCCGATCGTCACCACGCGCACCATCTCGCCGTACTTGTCGCCGAAGAACTGCAGGATCGACGGATCGCCCTTCACCTGCGCATAGGGCCGCTCCTCCCACGAGACCGGCACGTCCTCCGCAACGCGCTCGTTCACCAGCGCCTCCACCTCCGCCACCTGCGCCGGCGTCAGCGCCGCCCCATGCGAGAAATCGAACCGCAACCGGTCCGGCCCCACGTAAGACCCCTTCTGCCCAATCGTCGGCCCCAGCACTTTCCGCAGCGCCCAATGCAAAACATGCGTCCCGGAATGATGCCCCTCGATCCGCGCGCGGCGAGGAACATCGACTCGAACGTGAACTAATTGGCCAGCTATATTCTCAAATTTCGTTCCATCGCGAAGCGGGCGATCCAGCCGATGGATGTAAACGTTCAAGACCTTCTGAACGTCTTGAATGAGATATTTCTCGGCATCCAATATTAGTTCTCCACCGTCTGAAACCTGACCACCCATAGCCGCATAAAACGGTGTTCGATCAAAGGCGACTGCCGCCTCATCAGAGGCCGGGTTAACCCCCAAAATCGTCACGTCTGTCTCTAATTGATCATCGTTGAAGCCTACGAACTGGGTATCCGGAACCGCTTTAATCCCGGCTTCTCCAACTCGGATGATCGTCTTTTTCTGGGCAGCTTTCGCGCGTGCCTTTTGCTCATCCATGAAGCGGTCAAATTCCGCGACGTCCACGCTCATCCCGCGTTCGCGCGCCATGAGTTCGGTTAGATCAAGCGGGAAGCCGTAAGTGTCGTAGAGAATAAACGCGTGTTGGCCGGGAAAAATGGTAGCATCCAACCTTTCACTTAACCGACTCAGTTCGTGAATCGTTTCGTCAAAGAGTTTGAGTCCTCGATCAACAGTTACTAGAAAGCTGCCCTCCTCTTGTGTCAGCGTCATCTGGAGCAGCTCGGCCTGTTTCAAGACCTCCGGAAAAACCTCACCCATCGTCTCGCCGAGCACGGCCACCAGCTTGGCCAGAAACGGCTCGCGCAAACCAAGATTCCTTCCGTAGCGCACCGCGCGCCGCAGGATGCGCCGCAGCACATACCCCCTGCCCTCATTGCTTGGCCGAATTCCATCCGCAATGGAAAAGCTCAGCGTGCGGATATGGTCCGCAATCACGCGGAACGCCACGTCCACCTTTTCCTGCTCGCTCAGGTTTTGCGCGGAACCGGGCAGCGTTGATTGATACGTCTTCCCCGTCAGCCTCTCCAACTCATCAAACAGCGGCCGAAAAACATCCGTCTCGTAATTGGAAATCTTCGCCTTCTCGCTGAAGTCCGTCAGGCCCCGCGTGCCCTGGATGATCGAGCAGACGCGCTCGAAGCCCATGCCCGTATCGACGTGCTTCGCCGGCAGGTCGACGAAGCTCCCATCGGGATTCGCGTTGAACTGAATGAAAACCAGATTCCAGATCTCAATGCAGCGCGCGTCGCCCTTGTTCACCAGCTCGCGGCCCGCCCGCTGACGCGTCTCGTCCAGCTCGCGCGGGCCGGGCGTGAGGTCGACGTGCAGTTCCGAACACGGGCCGCACGGACCCGTGTCCCCCATCATCCAGAAATTATCCTTCTTGTTGCCGTTGACGACGTGGATCGCCGGGTCCAGCCCCGCGGCGGTGAAGACCTTGGCCCACTCGTCATGCGCCGTCTGGTCAAAGCTGGCGGGATCGCCCGGCCCCGGCTGATAAACGGTCGCGTAAATCCGCGACGCCGGAAAATTCCAGCGCCCCACCACCAGCTCCCACGCCCACGCAATCGCCTCCCGCTTGAAGTAATCGCCGAAGGACCAGTTGCCCAGCATCTCGAAAAACGTGTGGTGATAGGTGTCGAAGCCCACGTCCTCCAGATCGTTGTGCTTGCCGCCTGCGCGGATGCACTTCTGCGTGTCCGCCGCGCGCGCGGGCGAGTAGGGGCACGGCGCCTGGCCGAGGAAGATGGGCACGAACTGGTTCATGCCCGCGTTGGTGAAAAGCAGGTTCGGCGCGTCCGGCAGCAGCGAGCTGGAAGGCACGATGGTGTGCTGCTGCTCGCGGAAAAAATCGAGGAAGCTGCGGCGGATGTCGGCGGAGGTCATGGAAAAATGAAAGCCTAGCAAAGTCCGCCGCCGCCGTCATCCCGAGCTTGTGCGGGGCATGACGCCGCGCCGCGTCATGATCCCCAGCGCCTTAGAGTCGCCCGTGCCCGTGCAGGACGATATAGAGCACCATGGCCAGCCACCCCAGGTTGATCACCATCGCCATCGTCTTAAGCACCGGGTCCAACTCGTCCCAAGTCTTCTTCAGGAACGTCAGCCCAAAGATCGCCGTCACCGTCCCGCCCAGCAGGCACGCCAGCAGCAGGTAACGCCCCACAAAGATGTTCCAGCCATTCGGAATCCGCGCCAGCCCCGGCGCACCGTAGGCATACGCCAAAATGAGCAGCCCGATCAAACTCGGCGCCGAGAGCGCCACCGCCCGCCCCCATTTCGGCAGGCTCATGCGCCACCTGCTTCCGTCCGTACCGGGCGACGATTCAATGCGCTCAGGATCGCCTTCAGCGACGCGCGTTCGATGTTCGTGCTCGTCGCCGCGCCAAAGGTGCTCGGCCCCGTGCCGAACTTGATCTCAAAGTAGGCCACCGCGCGCGCCTCCGCCCCGCTGCCCAGCGAGTGCTCCGAGTACGACATCACCTCGAAGGGCTCCACGCCGCTCGCGATCAGCGCCTTCACAAACGCGTCCACCGGCCCGTTCCCCTGCCCCTTGATCATCTCGATCGACTCCTGCTTTTTCAGCACGTTCATGCGCCAGAGCACCGCCTCCAGGTGCACCGTGCCGTCGTGGTCGCGCGTCACCGTCGTGTCGGCCAACTTGCGCGGCACCTCGCGATCCAGGTACTCCTCCTTGAACAGCGCTAAAATATCCTCCGGCTCCAGTTCCTCGCCGCGCTCATCGGCCACGCGGTTGATGATCTTTCCGAAATCCCGGTGCATCGCCTTCGGCAACTGGTAGCCAAATTCCTGCTCCATCACGTACGCCACGCCGCCCTTGCCCGACTGCGAGTTGATGCGGATGATCGCGCGATAATTCCGCCCGATGTCGTGCGGATCGATCGACAAATAGGGCACCTCCCACGCCGCATCCGGATTTACCTGGCGGTCCTTCAACCCCTTGTTGATCGCGTCCTGGTGCGAGCCGGAAAACGCCGTGAAGACCAGGTCGCCGCCGTACGGCCAGCGCAGCGGCACCTCCAGCTTCGTCCAGCGCTCATAGTCCTCGCGGATCTGCGGCAGTCGCGACAAATCCAGCTGCGGGTCCACCCCCTGCGTGAACAGATTCAGCGCCACCGTCACGATATCCAGGTTGCCCGTCCGCTCCCCGTTGCCGAAGAGCGTCCCCTCCACCCGCGTCGCGCCCGCCATCAGGCCCAGCTCGGTCGAGGCCACGCCCGTGCCGCGATCGTTGTGCGTGTGCAGGCTGATGATCGCGCGCTCCGGGTGCTTCTGGTGCGTGATAAACCACTCGATCATGTCCGCGTAATGGTTGGGCGTCGACATCTCCACCGTCGAGGGCAGGTTGAAAATGATCGGGTCCGCCGCCGTCGGCCGCCACAGCTCGCCCACCGCCTCGCAAATCTCCAGCGCGAACTCCACCTCCGTCGCGTAGAAGCTCTCCGGCGAATACTCAAACCGGATGCGCGTCCCCTTCGCTTCGTATGCATCGGCCAGCGCACGAATCTGCCGGATGCCGCGCTGCGCGATCTCCACCACCTCCTTCTTGCCCAGGCCGAACGTGATCCGCCGCTGCGCCGGCGACGTGCTGTTGTAGAGATGCACGATGGCGCGCGGGCACCCCTCGATCGACTCGAACGTCCGCGTGATCAGCTCCTCCTTCGACTGCGTCAGCATCTGCACCCACACGTCGTCCGGAATGCGCTTCTCCTCCACCAGCCGCCGCGTGAAATCGAACTCGATCTGCGAGGCCGAGGGAAAGCCGATCTCGATCTCCTTGAAGCCGATCTTCACCAGCAGGTCGAAGTACTCCAGCTTCTCCTCCACGCTCATCGGCACCGCCAGCGCCTGGTTCCCATCGCGCAGGTCCACGCTGCACCAGGTCGGCGCGCGGTCGATGATGCGGTCCGGCCACTGGCGGTTCGGCAACTTCACCGCCGGGAACGGCTTGTACTTGGTCTTCGGGTCAATCATGGCTTCTCTTTCACTGTAGCGGCGGTCTAAGACCGTCGCACTTCTTCTTAGCGCGTCCGCATCCGCGTGCACGCCTCGACTTTGGTTCAGGTTTTCGTCTCAGGGTTCAAGACGACCCGCCCGAAAAAGCAGAAACCCCGCAGGGCGCGCCAATCAGGCGGGCCGTCGGGGTTTGGGGTTGTGGAATCAGCGCAACGCTACGCCGCCTCGCCCCGGCCCAACAGGCCCAGGAGAAGCAGGCTAAGTCGGAAGGACGAAGCGTGGTACATGAGAATATATTTAGCAGTCGATCCAGCTTTGTCAACCTCATCACCCGACTCTAAGCCAGGTTCTAATGGTCGTAGCGAAGTTTCCGTATCCCTCTGGAAATTTTACCATTAGTTCGGTCACGCTAAATCGGGAATCGTTCACTGCTTCTAACATGCAACGGGTTTCCTCGATTACTGAGGGTCTTTCAACTCCATAGAGTTGCTCTTTCAAAAACGATTTCGAATAAGGATCTTTGCCGCGAGCGAGACCCCGTTTCCATTCGGCTTCGTTAATATTTGGGTGCGAATGCGCCAGAAGCCACGCCTCGATCGCTGGGCAGGGAACGGCAACGGATATGCGTAACAACTGCTTACCAGAAATGGGAGTAAGGACGCCGAGGGTTCGAGAAGCAATTTCTATCAACTGCTGTTGACGCTGGCAGGTGCCATCCTCTCCAAACGGACAGTGATTGCTGTCCGCCATAACAACGAGACCATCAGCCTCATCCCTATAATGAAGAAAACGAATGATAGCTGGCAAAACGCTCCGTATTGAAGGCCAACCTCTCGATTCAAGCTGCTTTTGGACAAAAGTAACAGTTGGCCCTAATTCGATTTGGATTAAACGCTCTAGGACCCGCTCATCAGCGACTGATTCACCAAGAATAGCGATCCTCATTTAAGGTAGACTGGCACGCCTCCAAGAACACCTGTATACCAGACTTCGCCAAGCGAACATTCGCCGATCATATCGAGAAGCTTTTTATCGTCGGATAACCTTTTAAACTTCGCCGTTGCGTCTGGTTGCTTTTCGGCGATAACAATTTCCTCAGGCGATTCCCGAAACAAGTCTAGGAAATAGGGCGAATGAGTTGTCGCAATGATCTGAACGGGTTCTCGTTTAAGTCCGAATTTCTCCGGATAGGCAAGCCGGTACAGTGACTCCCGTAAGTCGCGCAGAAGACGAGGATGCAAGCCTCTGTCAGGTTCCTCAAGACAGATGACCCTTGCTCCTCGCTGCCGATGTACCAAGTAAAGAAGAGCAAGCGCGACAAGCGTTCCTTCGCTTAGATCAACGGATCGGATAGGATGTTTTCCTACCTTCTGCCGCAGTTTAAGACTGCGTTGGCCCTGGCTCGGAGTTTCGAAAAGGATGCTATCAAATTCTGGAATCCAAAGCTTAAGCTCACTCCTTAATGCATCAAATCCCTCTTCAGACTGGTCACGCAAATTATCTAATGCGGCGACAAGATTAGCGCCGTCGCGGGCCAAAACTGTATTTGGTGTCAGGGGCGAAGTTGCAGCTACTTTTGCTGATTCGATGGCAAAACTTTCCACGGGTATCAGCGCGGTTTGAACGCTCTGAAAATTCGCGACTGCCCCATTGATGCCCAGGATATCGAAGTGAGTAGGCTGCCATCGATAGGTTGCGCGAAACTCACTATTTTCTTTTTTCCACGATATCTGAACTTCAGTTTCGGCGCTCTCTGCACCGACGCTGTGTACGGATAGGTAGTCTGCTCCATTTGGCCTGCCCATCAGATCAAGAGCTTTGATAAGTGTGCTCTTTCCGCTTCCATTTGGGCCGATTACCAAGTTAAAAGGTGCAAGATAGAGCTCCGTGTCTCTAAGAACTTTAAAGTTTTTAAATTTAAGGTGAGTAATCACTTTGAGGCGTCAGGCTGTCGGAGCGTACATCATCTGAAAAGCCTGTGTCGATTTGAATATCGCTCGCATGTCCTCCGCAATTTACCATCTCTGAAAGCAGTACGAAACAGTTAGGTCGTGGGCGACGCCCGTTAGACCATTCGAGGCAACTCCCGCGAATTCAACCCAGCGTGGAGGGAGCCCTCTACTTCCCCGGATGCTCCGCCAGCCACGCCCGCATCTGCGCGATCTCCTTCTTCTGCGCCACGATGATGGCCTCGCACAGCGCCCGCAGCTCCGGATCTTTCCCGTACTTCAGCTCAACCTGGGCCATGTCGACCGCGCCTTGGTGATGCGGGATCATCATGACCGTGAAATCGTGATCGGGATCGCCCGTCATCTTTCCGGAGGCCATGTCGTGATCCATCTTCTTCATGCTTGTGTCCATCGCCTGGCTGAACTCCGAGTCGGCCTTGTTCATCTTCATGCCCGGCATGTCCATGTTCGAGTTGGGGCCGCTCATGTCCATCTGCGCCTACGCGGTCATGGCCAGGCACAGGACGGCGGCGGATGACATCCACTTCCACCAAGTTTTGCGATTCGTTTTCATGTTCTTGGATTCTCGTTTCTCGTCAAAGCGTAGCAGGCATGGTCTGGGTCGCCACGTCTTCGTCACCGCGAAAGCCGGCTGAACCCGAGCGCCTGACCGCTTTCTCCCGCATCCAACCTCGGCAGGTTATCTTCAAGTAAAACGCTATCCGGCCAAAAAATCGTATTCGCCCTATCTTTTTAAGCAGCGCAGGCAAAATACGGCTTTTAGAGATAACGCCTCGGCGCGAATCTGCTTTATTCTTGGACCCTACCTTATGAGCACGCTCACCTCATCCCCCGCCTGGCAGAACCTGCAGAAGCACTACCAGACCGCCCAGTCGCTCAAGATGCGCGACCTGTTTGCCATGGACGCGGATCGCGCGAAGAAATTCACCCTCGAGTTCGAGGGACTCTACTTCGACTTCTCCAAGAACCGGATCATCGGTGAGACCATGAAGCTCCTGCGCGCGCTGGCCGTGGAACGCGACGTGCCCGGCATGGCGCGGAAGATGTTCGCGGGCGAGAAGATCAACATCACCGAGGATCGCGCCGTCCTCCACATCGCCCTGCGCAACCGCTCCAACACCCCCATCTACGTCGACGGCCAGGACGTCATGCCCGAGGTCAACGCCGTACTCGCGCACATGAAGGAATTCTCCGATGCGGTGCGCTCCGGAGCGTGGAAAGGCCACACCGGCAAGCCAATCACCGACGTGGTCAACATCGGCATCGGCGGCTCGGACCTCGGGCCTGTGATGGTGACCGAGGCGCTCAAGCCCTATCGCGGCAAGGGCCCGCGTGCGCATTTCGTCTCCAACGTGGACGGCACCCACATCGCGGAAACGCTGAGCGATCTCTCCACCGAGACCACGCTCTTCATCGTCGCGTCGAAGACCTTCACCACCCAGGAAACGCTGACCAATGCCCACAGCGCCCGCGACTGGCTGATGGCCGAGGCCAAGGACGAGGCCGCCGTGGCCAAGCACTTCGTCGCCCTTTCCACCAACGAAAAGGAAGTGACTAAGTTCGGCATCGACACCGCCAACATGTTCGCGTTTTGGGACTGGGTCGGCGGCCGCTACTCGCTCTGGAGCGCCATCGGGCTCTCCATCTGCCTGGACATCGGTTACGACCATTTCGTCCAGTTGCTCGAAGGCGCCCACGCCATGGACCAGCATTTCCTCAACGCGCCGCCCGAGCAGAACCTGCCCATGACGCTTGGGCTCATCGGGCTGTGGTACAACGATTTCTTCGGCGCGCGCACGGTCGCCATCCTGCCCTACGACCAGTACATGCACCGCTTCCCTGCCTACTTCCAGCAGGGCGACATGGAGAGCAACGGCAAGGGCGTCACGCGCGAGGGCGAGCGCATCACCGACTACGCCACCGGCCCGGTCATCTGGGGCGAGCCCGGCACCAACGGCCAGCACGCGTTTTACCAGCTCATCCACCAGGGCACGCAGATCGTCCCCGCCGATTTTCTCGCGCCGATGGAATCGCACAACCCCCTGGGCGAGCATCACCTCATCCTCCTCTCCAACTTTTTTGCCCAGACCGAGGCGCTCATGCGCGGCAAGACCGCCGAGGAAGTCCGCGCCGAGCTGGTCAAAGACGGCCTGAGCGGCGACAAGCTCGAAAAGCTCATCCCCCACAAAGTCTTCACCGGCAACCGCCCGACCAACTCGATCCTGTTCCCGAAGCTCGATCCGCGCACGCTCGGCATGCTCATCGCCCTCTACGAGCACAAGATTTTCACCCAGGGCATCATCTGGGACATCAACTCCTTCGACCAGTGGGGCGTCGAGCTCGGCAAGCAGCTGGCCAAGGCCATCCTCCCGCAGTTGAAAGGCGACGGCGCGGTGACCAACCACGACAGCTCCACCAACGCGCTGATCAATCATTTCAACAGCTACCAGACCACGCACGGGCAGGAGCCATGACCCCCTTTTCCCCTGCCACGTACGTGCGGGAGGTCGAGCAGGCGGCCCGCGAAGGAGGCTGGACGATCCGCTACCTGTCCCCCACCCCCGCCGGCACGCGTCCCTGGCTGGAGCATCCCGCTCGCGACCCCAACGCTAACGTACCGCCACCCCGCTTCTATCTTTCCGCCGGCATCCACGGCGATGAAGTGGCCGGCCCCCTCGCCGTCCTGGAAATGCTCCGCGAGCCCACTTTTTTTTCGCAAGTCGACGCCACCCTTTTCCCCATCCTGAATCCCGAAGGCCTGGCCCGCGGCACGCGGGGCAATTTCGCCGGCATCGACCTCAACCGCGATTACCGCAATCCGCAATCCGCCGAGACTCGCGGCCACCTCGCCGTCCTGCCGACCCTCGGCTGCTACGACGTCACCTTGATGCTCCACGAGGACTACGAAGGCACCGGCGCCTATCTCTACGAGCTGAACGACGGCCCGATCACCGACCTCGGCCAATGCATTATCAACGCCATGCGCCGTCACGTGCCGATCGACGAGCGCCCGATCATCGAGGAAGTCGAGGCCCGGGGCGGCATCCTCCAGCGCGCCGACCTCATCCGTAAGCACGGCCCGATCGAAGCCCGTCCCGATTGGCCGGAAGCAATCTATCTTAGCCTCAACCACACCCGGGTGAGCTACACGACCGAGACTCCCATGCTGCAACCACTGGAGCACCGCGTGGCGGCTCAGGTGGCGGCGGTCCGGGCGGTGCTTGAAGCGTTAACGTCATACACCAGCCACCGAAACGTCTCCAGTTAGTCGCGATCCCGCGCGTTTTAGTTTTTGCGCGCTCGCCCGCTGCCGCTAGAGATGGTTATGCCCGAAATCCGTAACATCATTCTCGATTGGTCGGGCACGCTGGTGGACGATCTCGCGCCGGTATTGGAGGCGACCAACGAGATTTTTCGCCATTACGGCAAGCCGGCTTGGACGCTGGAGGAGTTCCGGGAAAAGTTCTACCTGCCCTTCCCGAAGTTCTACGAGGAGCACCTGCCGGAATTCGTGCTCGCGGAGCTGGATGACCAGTACCACAGCTCCTTCAAGATCCTGCAGAACGGCATTGCCCTGCTGCCGCACGCGCTGGATTTTCTCGATTACCTGCAGGGCCGCGGCCTGCCGACATTCCTGTTGAGCTCCATCCATCGCGATCACTTCGAGGCACAGGGCGGCCGGCTCAAGGTGAAGCAGTATTTCAAGCAGGCCTACGTGCAGGCGCTGGACAAGCGGAAGACCATTCTTGAACTCCTGGCCGACCACGACCTCAACGCGGAGGAAACGCTTTTCATCGGCGATATGGTGCACGACATCGAGACGGCACGGCATGCCGGCGTGATGAGCTGCGCGGTGCTGACCGGCTACGATTCCCTGGCCAAACTCAAGGGTGCAAGTCCCGATCTCCTCTTCCGCAACTTGTCCGAGGTGCGCTCGTTCCTGGAACGCCATCGCGGGATCGAAACGCATCCGCCCATTCCCACCGTGGGCGCGCTGATCTACAATCAGGAAGGCCAGGTGCTCATGATCCAGACCCACAAATGGAGCAACCGCTGGGGGATACCGGGCGGCAAGATCAAGACAAACGAGAAGGCGCTCGACGCGCTTCAGCGCGAGGTACGCGAGGAGACCGGACTGGAACTGCGCGACATCCGATTCGCGCTGGTGCAGGATTGCATCGAGCCGCCGGAATTCTACAAGAAGGCCCATTTTCTTTTGCTTAACTACACGGCTCAGGCGACCGGCACCCAGGTGGTGCTCAACGACGAAGCCGAAACCTACCGCTGGGTCACCCCGGACGAGGCCGCCCGCCTCGACTTGAACGGACCCACCCGCATCCTGCTCGATCATGCCCGATCTCATCCGCATCGTTGAACTCCAGCTGGAGACCATCATCGGCGTGCTGCCGGAGGAGCGTGCGCAGCCGCAGCAGCTTCTCGTCAACCTTGAGCTGCGCGTGCGCGACATCGGGCCGGCCGCCTACACCGACAACGTGAACCTCACCATCGACTACGCGGCGGTGGCCGACCGGGTGAGGATCCTCGCCGCCTCGCATCCGCGCCATCTCGTGGAAACGCTGGCGGAGGAAATCGCGACCGACCTGCTCAAGGCGTTTCCCATCACCAGCGTAAAGCTGGAGATCGTGAAATTCGCGCTTTCCACCGCGCACCATGTCTCACTGGTGATCGAGAGGCCGATGGAAAACCGGGTGCCGACGCCCTATCGGCATAATCCGACCACCTCGCTGCGCTTTGGTTCTAATGCGGGGCCGGGGCGGTAAGGATTCACCTTGCAGCCTGAACGGCGAGGCATAGCATTTAAAGCATGGTCCATGGCCGCGACCTCGCCTACAACTCGAAGGTCGAGGGAAATGTGGTGATGACGACGCTCGACGCGTCGATCAACTGGATGCGAAAGAATTCGCTCTGGCCCATGCCGATGGGCCTCGCCTGCTGCGCCATCGAGCTCATGGCCGCCTCCTGCGCCCGGTTCGACATCGCGCGGTTCGGCGCGGAAGTCATGCGCTTCTCTCCGCGCCAGAGCGACCTGCTCATCGTCGCGGGCACCGTGACCTACAAGATGGCGCTTTCCGCCAAGCGCATCTGGGACCAGATGCCCGAGCCGAAGTGGTGCATCGCCATGGGCGCCTGCGCGTCCACCGGCGGCATGTACCGCAGCTACGCCGTGCTTCAGGGAATCGACCGCGTGTTGCCCGTGGATGTTTACATTAGCGGCTGCCCACCCCGGCCCGAAGCGCTGCTGGAAGGCCTCATGCGCCTGCAAAACAAGATTATGCTCGAGCGCTCGACTGAAGAGCAAAAGAAGCTCCCCCCGGTGGATGCGCAGGTTGCCGCGTAGCCGACATTGCCTCATGGCCGCCGCTGACCTCATCGCCTCGTTGCAGCGGCAATTTCCCGGCCGGGTCGGCCAGGGGCGCGAGTTCCGCGAGGAATGGATGGTGGAGGTTGATCGCGATATCATCCGCGCGGTTGCGGCTTACTTGAAGGGCGAGCAGGGTCTGAACTTCCTCGTCGATATCTCGAGCGTTGACCACATGGGCGACGAGCCGCGATACGAAATCGTTTACGAGCTAGCCGGACTGGGCGGCCCGAACGACCAGGCGCACTTGCGCGTGAAGACCCGCGTGAGCGAGGACGACGCGACCCTGGATTCGCTGGTACCCGTTTTCCAAGGCGCGGATTGGCACGAGCGTGAGATTTTCGACATGATGGGCATCCGCTTCAACGATCATCCGGACCTGCGCCGCATCCTGATGTGGGACAGCTATCCCTTCCACCCGCTGCGGAAGGACTTCCCGCTCGAGGGCATTCCCAGCGACGCGCCCGGCGAAGGCTTCTCCTTCATCGCGCCGCTGGAGGGCGGGCCCTTCGTCGCGCCCGCCATGCCGCCGCCAAAGATCGGCGACGCGCCCACCACCACCCGCGAACCCCGCGCCCATCCAGCCGAATCGCTAAAGCAGGACCTCAACGAGCAACAAGCTGGCCTCCACAAGGACAGCTCGCAACGCATGGGGCAATCGGCGTGAAAATTTTGGACAGGAGGGACATGAAGGACATGGGCGAATCAAAGAAAGGGTTCAACGGTCCAAGTGATTCTGTCACCGGGCAGATCATCCAGTGTGCGATCCGGATTCATAGGACGCTAGGCCCAGGCTTCTTGGAGACGATTTATCATCGCACCATGGCTCACGAATTGACTAAGACGCGGTTGTTTTTCGAAGAGCAAGCGCCCATGCAGGTCACCTACGATGGCGTTGTGCTCGGCGATTACTTTACCGATTTTCTCGTTGATCGTCATGTCGTTGTTGAGATCAAGGCGGTGACCACACTGACGACCGCACATGAGATTCAGCTGGTCAACTACCTGAATGCCGTACGATTCGATCTAGGCTTGCTCGTCAATTTTGGCGGGTCTCGCATCGAGGTGAAGCGCAAATACCGGCAGGGCCTTCAGCAAACGCCCCTCCTTCATGTGCCTCATGTAACTCCTGTCTAAAGGTATGCCCGAAGCTTTCGTCGAATATCCAGACGCCATCGAGCGCGCCGCGCAGAAGGTTGCGGAGCAGGATTCCGCCGCAAAGGGCCACCTGGGCCAGAACCTCATCCTCAACATGGGGCCGTCACACCCCAGCACGCACGGCGTGCTGCGGATCATGCTCGAGCTCGACGGCGAGGTTGTGACCCGCGCCGTTCCGGATATCGGCTATCTCCACCGCGGCGACGAGAAGATCGCCGAGAACATGACCTACAACCAGTTCGTGCCCTACACGG